>NZ_JADPKF010000023.1:0-40055 GCF_023073815.1 Bradyrhizobium sp. 157
CTTGCGTGAGGCTCTGCCCGGCCCATCCG
The DNA here is from genome assembly GCF_023073815.1 of Bradyrhizobium sp. 157. Lineage (NCBI taxonomy): Bacteria > Pseudomonadati > Pseudomonadota > Alphaproteobacteria > Hyphomicrobiales > Nitrobacteraceae > Bradyrhizobium > Bradyrhizobium sp. 157. Next base: position 30 of record NZ_JADPKF010000023.1, read on the forward strand.
GGTAACCCTCGCACTCGCATCGAGGGTGAGTCGCCTCCGCATCGGAAGAGGGACATACGGTCTGAGGAGCGCGTAGCGCGTCTCGAAGGACGAGGCCACCAGCCGGGCCGCATGGTTCGAGACGGCGCGGAGCCTGTCATCGGGCCGCGCTACGCGCGGACCCGTTGGCGCCTCCTCACCATGAGGGACTGCTACTTCGGCGCCCTCGGATCGATTGGCGTCGTGCCACGCACGCCCAAAATATCCTCCAGCACCTTGGCGCCGGCGAGCAACTGCGCCTCGCCGCGCGGCGGCGCGACCACTTGCAGCCCAACCGGAAGGCCTGAGGCTGTGAAGCCGCACGGCAACGACAGCGCGGGGCAACACACCAGCGTGATCGCGTAGACGATGCCGAGCCATTCGACGTAGTTGTCGAACTTCTTGCCGGCACATTCGGCGACGTAGCGGTTCTCGACCGGGAAGGGCGGCACGATCGTGGCGGGTGCGAGTAATAGATCGTATTTTTCGAAAAATTCCAGCGTGCGCGCGGTCATGGCGACGCGCTGCGCTTCGGCGCGTTCCAGCTGCTCGACCGTCAGCTTGACGCCTTCCTCGATATTCCAGATCACCTCGGGCTTGAGCAGGTCGCGTTTCGTGCGCAGCAGTGCGGCCTTGGAAAGCGCGAAGTCGAAGGCGCGCAGCACATGGAAGCATTCATGAGCCTCGCGCAAATCGGGATGAGCCTCTTCGATGATGACACCTTGCTCCGCAAAACGCTGCGCTGCCTTGCGGGTGACGGCGGCGACTTCAGGATCGACCGGCGTGATGCCGAGATCGGGCGAATAGGCAACGCGCTTCGGCTTGGTGCCGGAGCGGGCGGCTGCGAGAAACGAATTCGGCAGCACCGGCAGCGAGAGCGGATCGGCGAGGTGCTCGCCGCTCATGGCATCGAGCAGCAGCGCGACGTCTTCGACATTGCGCGCCATCGGGCCCTGGACGCCGAGATTGCGATCGACCGCCGCGATTACCGTATGCGCGACGCGGCCGATGCTTGGCCGCAATCCGACGATGCCGCAGAAGCTCGCGGGGTTGCGCAAGCTACCGCCCATGTCGGAGCCGTGAGCCAGCCATGCCGTGCCGGTCGCGAGCGCGACCGCCGCGCCGCCCGAGGAGCCGGCGGCGGAGCGTGACGTATCCCATGGATTGCGCGTCGCGCCGAACACCTCGTTGAAGGTGTTGGCGCCGGCACCAAATTCCGGCGTGTTCGACTTGGCGTAAATCACGCCGCCATTGTTTTCGAGGTGCTCGACCAGAATATCTGACTTCGCCGGAATGTTATCCTTGTAGATCGGCGAGCCCTGCGTGGTCAGGACGCCGGCGACATTGGTGAGGTCCTTGATCGGGATCGGAAGACCGGCGAGCAGGCCACGCTCGGCGACCGGCTTCTGCATCAGGGCGGTGGCGTGCTTGCGGGCGCGATCGAAGCACAGCGTCGGCAGCGCGTTGACCTTGCCGTCGACTTCGGCGATGCGCTGTTCCAGCACGTCGAGCAGGTCGAGCGGGGTGACTTCGCCAGATTTCAGCTTGCCGACAATGGCAACCGCCGTCTCACGCACCAGCCCCTGATCAGCCACTTCGCTATCTCCGTTTTCGTTTCTTTGCCGCAGATGGTGCTCTAGAACATTTTCCGGCAAAGTGGAAACGAAAGGAAGTTGTGGCCGACCGGAGATAATGCATGACGGCCGACGCCGTCATTGCGAGGAGCGAAGCGACGACTTGTCCGCCGTAGCTCGAAGAGCGAAGGCGGAAGCAATCCATGCCGCCGCGCAAACGGCGCGATGGATTGCTTCGCTTCGCTCGCAATGACGGAAGTGGAACGCGACCTAACTCCAGCCCGACGTATGCCCGCCGTCCACCGTAAAGATCACCCCGGACGTATACCCCGACCTGTCAGACGCCAGAAACGCCATGAGGTCGCCGATCTCGCGCGCATGCGCGGGCCGGCCAAGCGGAAGGCTCTTCTGGAATTCCTTGTAGCGACTTTCATCACCGAACTGGGTCTTCGCCCGCGTCTTCAACAGCGTGACATGACGGTCAGTGCCGACAGGACCCGGATTGATGCCGACCACGCGGATATTGTCGGCGAGGCTCTTTCCCCCGAGCGCGCGGGTGAACGCCATCAGCGCCGCGTTGCCGGCGCTGCCGCAGATGTAATTGGCGTCGAACTTTTCGCCGGCGGCGCCAATGTCGTTGACGATAACGCCGTGCCCGCGCGCCTTCATCTGCGCGTAGATCGCGCGGGTGAGATTGATGTAGCCGAACACCTTCAGCTCCCAGGCGTGCCGCCAGGTCGCCTCGTCGATCTTGTCGATCGAGCCGCCCGGGATATCGCCGGCATTGTTGACGAGAATGTCGATGTCGGCGGCTTCCGTGGCTAGTCTTGCGATGTCCTCGCTCTTGCGCAGGTCGACGACGTGTGCGGTCGCGCCGATCTGGTACGCCGAGCGTAGCCGTTCGGTCAGCGCTTTCAACTGCTCGCCGTTGCGGGCGGCCAGCATGACGTTGCAGCCTTCCTCGGCAAAGGCTTCGGCCGCGGCCGCGCCGATGCCCTTGGAGGCACCGGTGATCAGGACGCGCTTGCCGCGCAGATGCAGGTCCATGGGATCCTCGTGTGGTGAGAGGAGGGTGGAAGACGGTCAGCAAAATTGGTAAGCGGCGGGCGCCGTCTCGGTCAACATTGCAGTGCAGCGTTGCGCGGCAGGCAGGATTGGTCCATTGCAAGGCAATCGAATAACCGGCATTAGCGGCCGGGCAGGACAACAAGGAAACTCTCGATGAGCAGCGCCAAAAAGCAGTATCGGATCGCGGTCATTCCCGGTGACGGCATCGGCAAGGAAGTGATCCCCGAAGGCCTGCGCGTGCTGGAGGCGGCGGCGAAAAAGCACGGTGTCGCCGTGCATTTCGACCATTTCGACTTCGCCTCCTGGGACTACTACGAAAAGCATGGCGAGATGATGCCGGAGGACTGGAAGGCGAAAATCGGCAAGCATGACGCGATCTATTTCGGCGCGGTCGGCTGGCCCGCGAAAATTCCCGATCACATTTCGCTGTGGGGCTCGCTGATCAAGTTCCGGCGCGAGTTCGATCAATACGTCAACCTGCGCCCGGTGCGGCTGATGCCCGGCGTGCCATCGCCGCTCGCCAACCGCAAGCCCGGCGATATCGATTTCTGGGTGGTGCGCGAAAATACCGAAGGCGAGTATTCCTCCGTCGGCGGCCGCATGTTCCCCGACACCGACCGTGAGTTCGTCACGCAACAGACCGTGATGACGCGCACCGGCGTCGACCGCATCCTGAAATTCGCATTCGAGCTGGCGCAGTCGCGGCCGAAGAAGCATCTGACCTCGGCGACCAAGTCCAACGGCATCTCGATCACGATGCCCTATTGGGACGAGCGCGTGGAGGCGATGGCGAAGAAATATCCAGGCGTGAAGTGGGACAAGTACCACATCGACATTCTCACCGCGAATTTCGTGCTGCACCCGGACTGGTTCGATGTCGTGGTCGGCTCGAACCTGTTCGGAGATATTCTGTCTGATCTCGGCCCGGCCTGCACCGGCACCATCGGCATCGCGCCGTCGGGCAACATCAATCCGGAAGGCAATTTCCCGTCCGTGTTCGAGCCGGTACACGGCTCGGCGCCCGACATTGCCGGGCAGGGCATCGCCAACCCGATCGGCATGATCTGGTCCGGTGCGATGATGTTGGAGCATCTCGGCGAGAAGCAGGCAGCGGCGTCCATCGTCGGCGCCATCGAGCGGACACTGGGCGAGCGGACGTTGCGCACGCGGGATCTTGGCGGCAATGCGGATACGACAGCGTGCGGCAAGGCTGTTGCGGAGATGGTGGATTGAGTTCTTCTTGTGGGAGAAGGTGCCCACCATCAATAAGCTATTTTATACCGTAAAATCAACAACTTATCTGATCGTGCGAAACGCCGGTGTCCCTATAGTGTCCCGAGCACACTGTGCTCGGTCTAACCTGTTTATAGTCACTGGAGGCCGGATCTCCACGGATTGATCCTTGTATTCCAAACACGCCATAGATGAGAACTATGGCTACTCAAATCCCAGACCCATACTACGCCGCTTTCATTGACGAGGCAGGCGATCCGGGCCTGAAAGCGGTGCGCCCCATCGATCCTGTTGGCGCGACGGAATGGCTGTGCCTTGGCGCGGTGATTCCACGCACGCCGTGCCTATAACCAACTTGGGGGTAATCGGCATGTTCGACGTATACGTTCGAGGAAAGAGCCAGCTTCTAGTGATCCGACGAGGAGCGCCACTGCCTGCCGGATTAGAAGGCGGCTGGAGGAAGAAGCGAGCGGCGCGCGCTGTTAGTGACGAGATAAGCGCCGCGGTTGTGCGGGAGGGCTTCTACACACGCTCACAGACGCCGCTGATTGACACTCCCGTGGACGCGATCCGTATGAAGGTCAGCCTCAAGCTCTAAGATGATGATGTGTAATAGACTTGCAGCGAGCGGATCGGTGACCTCCCGTTCCAGAAGCGATAGCGCGCGATTTTGGCTTCTTGTTCTCTGAACTTGCGCTCTGTCGTCATGTTCTTCCTCCAACCACTCGACGCGGTGGCAGGCGATTTGTTTCAATAAAATCTTCTGATCATTTTCTATGGTTTCTAATTAATGAAAGTCCGCGGGACGAGAGCGCCGGGACAACTCCTAGGGCCACGTGTCAGAGGCAGCGTCGCGATGATCAGTCGCCGTTTCGCTACAGATGGCGATAACCTTGCCCGGTCGTCCATCTAGCGCGCGATAGGTGGCTTTCGAACGCCAGCCGCGCGGTAAGCTCGCCGATCACATCGCACAGGAAAGCATCGCGCTCGCGCGGATGGACCGGTCGCGCGGCATCCATCACTGAGGCGAGTTCGGAATCGCTGCCGCCGCGCCATTGTCAGGGCAAGCGCGGCGCTGGCAAGATCAATCGTCTACCGAATGATCTGCAACCTCCTCGCAGCCGCAGTTGAGGATCAAAATATGGTCCGATGTTCGCCTATTGGGCGGCTGATCCAAATTTCTAAGAGATCGTCAGCGTCCCTGCCGGGAATATGAACCGTGATGCCGAAGCTATTGAAGCCGCGAACTGTCGAAACAGGAATGGGCACGGCGTGTTCTCCACATATTGAAAGTGACGACAGTCGTAACCGCCGTGGGTTACACATGGGTCTCCTGAAAGTTTCATAAGCAAATTTTTTGTAACCGACCCTTTTCCCGGAGCCGTCGGCAAGCATGATCGAGGAACGTGAACGCCATCAGATCGTTGACCATTTTGCCAGTCGTTTAGAACCGCGCGGCCACGCGGGCGGCTGGTGCTTGAGTTAAGGATGTAGGATCTGACCATGTGCTCGGGTCGGCGGCTCGCTGCTATTGTTCTCAGCTTTATGCCCTTAGCGGAGGCTACTGCGGCCAGCGTGGAATGGCGAAGGTACGCAATTCCCGCCACCGGACTGAGCGTGGATGTTCCAGTATCGATTTTCGAGGAGGACAGGGGCGCAACAGAGGGGAGACTTGAGCGCCATCTTTTTACGAAGGATTACCGGGCCAACCTCACGATCAAGTCGTTCCCTAATCCCGATAACGATTCCCCTGCCGTTTTTCTGGAAAAGATGCGGCCGCCAGCCGATATACAATACAGAAGAGTGACTCCTAAGTTTTTCGCCGTTTCCGGTGTTCTAAACGGCCACACTTGGTATAATCGGTGCAACCGCGCGAAAGGCTTCATGAACTGCGTCTTGATCAATTATCCAGCGGCGGAGGAACGCCAATGGGATGCTATCGTCACGCGGATTAGCTTGTCCTTGGCCAAATAGAATTCGGCGACTGGTTGATGGCCTGTTTCGTAAGCTTACGAAACCGATCTTGCTCGATCCTGTCGCACTCGCGCGTTGGATCCGGATGCCACCGAGAAACGCCGCAGCGCCGCATGCGCATTGCCGGTTCAGCAGACCACCCCCAAGTTTAGCACCGGGGTCGCCATGGGGCTCGTCCAAGCCGCGCATGTCGGCGAAACAAGGCGGATTTTGCGACGGTCGCCGGGATCGCGGAATGTATATTCGGGTTCGCCAAGCTCCCGCTCGTAAGCGCGAGCCGCAGTGCATGGGGATCCGCAGGGGTAGCGGACTTGCCTCGATTGAACAGCGGCTTCTTGAAGAGTGACAGCATGTGAACCTCGGATGGCGCGCCGGCCGACGGCCCTCGAGGTGCCGCTCTTCGTGTCGCGATCGTGCGGGCCGGTTCAAACGGCAGGGTTCGCTGCCGCTATTTTCGCTTCACAATCCTTCGGCAATGCTCCCACGCCGCGCGCATCAGATTCTCGCTCGCTTCCGGCGTACGGAACGCCGAATGCGCCGACAGCGTCACGTTGGGGAGCTTGGTCAGGGGATGATCGGCCGGCAGCGGTTCGATGTTGAAGACGTCGAGGCCGGCATGGCGGATCTGGCCCGATTTCAGGGCATCGATCATCGCTTCCTCATCGACGATGGCGCCGCGTGCGGTGTTGATCAGGATGACGCCGGGTTTCATCGCCTCGATGCAGGCGCGCGAGATCATGCCGCGTGTCTCGTCGTTGAGTAGTAGATGGATCGAGACCACGTCGCTCTCGGTCAAGAGCTCGTCGAGATCGACGAACTCGACCTTCGGATGTTTTTTCGGCGACCGGTTCCAGGCGATCACGCGCATGCCGGAGCCGAGCGCGATCCGCGCGACTTCGGCGGCGATGCCGCCGAAACCGATCAGGCCGAGCGTCTTGCCGGTCAGTTGCATGCCGTCATCGCGCAGCCAATTGCCGGCGCGGATACCGCGGTCCATCTTGGAAAGGCCGCGCGCGCCTTCCCACATCAGCGCGATGGCGCATTCGGCGACCGCCGTGTCGCCATAGCCCTTGATCAGGTGCACCTCGATCCCGAGCTCGGCGAGCTCTTCCGGATTCATGTAGCTGCGTGCGCCGGTGCCGAGAAACACCACGTGCCTCAGGCCCGTGCATTTCTTCGCGATATCGGTGGGCAGCGCGGTGTGATCGACGATTGCGATCTCGGCGCCGTCGAGGATCTTGGGATATTGATCCGAGGTGATATCGGGATCCCGGTGGATCAGCACCTCGGGATCGCCGGGCTGCTGCAGCCGCTCAAAGATTACGGCCAGCGATTCATTGGCGTCGACGAAAACTCCGCGCACGGCATTCCCCCGTTTCTTGGTTTGATATCAGGATGCGACGCCGGCCAGCGCCAGCACGGTGTGCATCAGCACGTTGGCGCCCGCCGCGCAATCGGCTTGCGTGGCGTCCTCCAGCTCGTTGTGGCTGATGCCGTCCTTGCAGGGCACGAACACCATGGCGGCCGGCATCACGGTGTTGAGGTTGCAGGCATCGTGGCCGGCGCCGGAGGTGATGCGGCGGTGCGAATAACCGAGCATTTTTGCGGCGTTCTCCACCGCGTCCACCAGCTTGGGATCGAAATGCGTCGGCGGCTTGCGCCAGATCAGATCGAACTGAACATCGACCTTGCGTCGCGCCGCGATCTCGGCGATCGCCGCGCGCAAATCCCTATCCAGCGCATCCATGATTGCGGCGTCGGCGCTGCGGCAATCCACGGTGAAGGCGATCTCGCCGGGAATGACGTTGCGCGAGGGGTTGGCGATCACGGCTTCGCCGACGGTGCCGACCGCCTTCGGACCGTGCTTCTTGGCGATTGCTTCCATCGCCAGCACGATTTCCGACAGCGTCGCCAGCGCGTCGCGGCGCAGCGGCATCGGCGTCGAGCCGGCATGGCTCTCGAAGCCGGTGATCTTGCCGTCGTACCACAACACGCCTTGGCCGGAATCGACCACGCCGATGGTCTTGTTCTCGGCCTCCAGGATCGGGCCCTGTTCGATATGCAGCTCGACGAAGCCTGAGAATTTTTGGCGCCCCACCGGCGCGTCACCGCGATAGCCGATGCTGTCGAGCGCCTCCCCCACCGTGACGCCTTCGGCGTCCTTGCGCGACAAAATGTCGTCGGTGGTGAAATCGCCGACGTAAGCGGCAGAGGCCATCATCGCCGGCGCAAACCGCGAGCCTTCCTCGTTGGTCCAGTTGCAGATGCAGATCGGCGTCTCGGTTTCGATCCCGGCATCGTTGAGCGTGCGCACCACTTCCAGCGCCGCCAGCGTGCCGAGCACGCCGTCATATTTGCCGCCGGTCGGCTGCGTGTCGAGATGCGAGCCGAGACCGACCGGAGCCTTCGACATGTCGCGTCCCTTGCGCAGGCCGAACATCGAGCCCAGCGCATCGACATGCACTTCCAGCCCTGCGGCCTCGCAGGCGTTCCGGAACCAGTCGCGCACCTGCTTGTCTTCAGGCCCGAGCGTCAGCCGCCGCACGCCGCCTTTCGGCGTCGCGCCGAATTTGGCGGTTTCGTGAATCGTGCCCCAGAGCCGGGCGGAATCGATTTGCAGGTTGGAGGCGATTTTTGTCATTGGCCGTTCCGAAGTTCAGACGATACGCGAGGCTGGCTTTTCAATGACGCGCCTCGCGCGGCGCGTCAACAATGACGCCGCCCTGCGCGAGATTGGCGGCAAGTTCGGCCACGCGCTCAACCGCGACCGTATCGGGGGAGGCAAGCCAACTCGCCGAAAACGTGAGTAGCGGCAGTTGTACATTGGTCGACAGCAGTTGCAGCCGCCCATCGGCCATTTCGCTATCGACGATCGCGGTCGGTATCACGGCAATGCCGAGGCCTTCGATCGCCATGTGGATGACGGTGGCGATCGACGCGCTGGCGTGCAGGCGGATCGGCGGCAGATCGGGGCGGTTGAACAGGGAGCGCACCATCTCATAGGGCTGCGTCCGGCGCGAAAAGGTGATGATCGGAAATTTCGCCAGATCGTGCACCGTGAGTTGACGGTTGCCCAGCCCAAGCATGGGGCTGGCCAGGAATCCTACGGGATAGTCGCACAGCACGCGGTTGCTGATGCTCGGCGCGGTCAGCGGCCCGAGCACGAATGCGAGCTCGATTTCCTGCGCTAGCAGCCGCGTCCGCAAATTCGAGGTGATGTCGACCTCGATCTCGAGCGAGAGGTTGGGATAGGCGTGATTGACGCTCTTGATCAGCTGCGTCAGCCAAGTGTGCACGATGGTCTCGGCGACGCCGAGCCGCAGCACGCCGCGCATCGCCGAATGGTCGCCGACCACCGCCAGCATTTCCGAGCGCAGTCCGATCAGCTTCTCGGCATAGACCATCAATTGCCGTCCGCTCGGCGTCGGCAGCACCATGCGGCGGTCGCGCTGCAAGAGCTTCACGCCTACTTCGCGTTCGAGCTGGGCGATCCGTTGCGAGATCGCAGGCTGGGTGGTGTTGAGCTTCTGGGCCGCGCCGCGGAAGCTGCCGAGCGTCACCACCCACATGAAAGTCTCAATTGCCTTGAAATCAGTCATGCACCCTCAGCCTGCAGATTGATAATTGGTATTTATCGAACTTGATTAGAAAAGACGATTAGACATTATCATAGTCATATGCGGGAGTAGATGTCGATAAGAACGGAAGCGGGGACAACGATGACCGGCTTTGCGAGGACGGAAACTACGGGCCGCGATAGGCCAGATTTATCGCCCAGCGTGGCAGCCCGGCATGCGTGCCGCAACGGTATGGCTACTCACACAGCGGGTGTGGCCAACGGTTTCGTTCAAGGCAATCTCGCGATCCTGCCCGAGAAGTTAGCCGCCGCGTTTCACCGGTTCTGTCAACTCAATCCCAAACCATGCCCGATCATCGGCATGTCCGATGTCGGTGACCCCCGCATCCCCGCGCTCGGCCTCGATCTCGATATCCGGACCGACCTGCCGCGCTATCGCATCTGGCGCGACGGCGAGGTGGTGGAGGAGCCGACCGACATCATGGCGCATTGGCGCGATGACCTCGTCGCCTTCGTGCTCGGCTGCTCGTTCTCCTTCGAAGAGGCGCTGCTGGAGGAAGGTCTCCCGATCCGCCATATCGAGCGCGATGTGCGCGTGCCGATGTTTCGCACCAATATTGCCTGCAGCCCCGCTGGTCCGTTTGCCGGGCCAATGGTGGTGACGATGCGGCCGTTCAAACCGGCGGATGCGATACGCGCGATACAGATCACCTCGCGTTTTCCGTCGGTGCACGGTGCGCCGGTGCATATCGGTCTTCCGCAATCGATCGGCATCGCTGACCTCGCCAAACCCGACTACGGGGACCCGGTGCCGGTGGAGGCCGACGAAATTCCGGTGTTCTGGGCGTGCGGCGTGACGCCGCAATCGGTGATCGCAGCCGCCAAGGTGCCGTTTGCGATTACGCATGCGCCCGGATTGATGCTGGTGACCGATCTCAGGAACAAAGCGCTTGCCGTGCTTTGATGCAGCCCGTGCCGCTCATTGAGGCTTTACCGTACCCTCCGCCCGTTTCATCGATAGTTGCCGACCCACAAAGGATATCGCCGTGAACATCACCCGCCGTAACGTCTTGCTTGGAGCTACTGCCGCCGCAGCGCTCGGACCCGTCGCGGCCCGCGCACAAACGTCCGAAGTCGTGATCGGCGTGATCTATCCGTTCTCCGGCGCCAGTGCGCAGATGGGCGTTGACGCGCAGAAGTCGTTCGAGACTGCGCTCGACATCATCAACAAGAACCACGATTTCGATCTGCCGCTGGCGAAGGGCGAGGGATTGCCTGGCCTTGGCGGCGCCAAGATCCGCCTCGTGTTCGCCGACCATCAGGCCGACCCGCAGAAGGGTCGCGCCGAGACCGAGCGCCTGATCACGCAGGAAAAAGTCTGCGCGGTCATCGGCACCTATCAGAGTTCGGTCGCGGTAACCGTCAGTCAGATCTGCGAGCGCTACCAGGTCCCGTTCATCTCGGCGGACAATTCCTCGCCGAGCCTGCACAAGCGCGGCCTCAAATTCTATTTCCGCGCCGCGCCCCATGATGAGATGTTTTCGGCTGCGATGTTCAACTTTTTCGATGCGATGAAGAAGAAGGGCACCAAGATCGATACGCTGTCGCTGTTCCATGAGGACACCATTTTCGGCACCGACTCCGCCAACACCCAGCTCAAGCTGGCTGCCGATCGCGGCTACAAGGTCATCTCCGATATCAAGTACCGCTCCAACTCGCCGTCGCTGTCGGCGGAAGTGCAGCAGCTCAAGACCGCGAATGCCGACGTGCTGATGCCCTCGAGCTACACCACCGACGGCATCTTGCTGGTCAAGACCATGGCCGAGCTCGGCTACAAGCCGAACGCGATCGTCGCGCAGAATGCTGGTTTCTCCGAAAAGGCGCTCTATGACGCGGTCGGCGACAAGCTTGAGGGCGTGATCTCGCGTGGCAGCTTCTCGCTCGATCTCGCCGCCAAGCGGCCGATGGTCGGCAAGATCAATGCCATGTTCAAGGAGAAGTCGGGCAAGGATTTTAACGACCTCACCTCGCGGCAGTTCATGGGTCTATTGGTGATGGCCGACGCCATCAACCGCGCCAAGTCGACCGACGGCGAAAAGATCCGCGAGGCGCTGGTGGCGACCGACATTCCGGGCGAGCAGACCATCATGCCCTGGAAGCGCGTCAAGTTCGACGAGATGGGCCAGAATAACGACGCCGATCCGGTGCTGCTGCAATATATCGGCGGCAAGTTCGTCACCATCTTCCCGCCGCAAGCCGCCATCGCCGAAGCCGTCTGGCCGATGAAGTAGGCTGACAACACCGGGGGCGGGGACATGACAGCGAACATTATTCAGAGACTGCCGCCCCTCGTCATTGCGAGGAGCGCAGCGACGAAGCAATCCAGTCTTTCTTTCCGCAGCACGATGGATTGCTTCGCTTCGCTCGCAATGACGAGCGTGAACGAGCGCATCGTGATGCTGGGACGAATTCTATGACCGCCGAAACCATCATCCAAAGCCTGGCGAGCGGCCTTCTCATGGGCCTGCTTTACGGCCTCATCGCCGTCGGCCTCGCGCTGATCTTCGGCCTCATGGACGTCGTCAACTTCGCCCACGGCGAATTCCTGATGATCGCGATGTACGCGACATTCTTCCTGTTCGTGTTCTTCGCCATCGATCCCTTGCTGTCGGCGCCGCTGGTCGCCGCCGCCCTGTTCGTGTTCGGGGCCGTAGTCTATCTATTGATTGTACGCTTTGCCGTGCGTGCGAAAGCCAATGCCGGCATGGTGCAGATCTTCTCGACGTTTGGCCTTGCCATCGTCATGCGCGGCCTGGCGCAGTATTTTTTCACGCCGGATTACCGGAGCGTCACGCATTCCTGGCTCGGCGGCAAGACGGTCTCGGTCGCCGGCATCTTCCTGCCCGTGCCGCAACTGGTCGGCGCGCTGGTGGCGATTGCGGCTTTTGGCGCGCTCTATCTCTTCATCAACCGCACCGATTTCGGCCGCGCGCTGGAAGCGACCCGCGAGGATGCCGGCGCGGTGGCGCTGGTCGGCATCGACAAGAACAAGGTGTTTGCGCTGGGCTGGGGTCTCGGCGCGGCGCTGGTCGGCCTCGCCGGCGCGATCATGGCGATCTTCTTTTACATCTATCCCGACGTCGGCGCCTCATTCGCACTGATCGCCTATGTCACGGTAGCGCTCGGCGGCTTTGGCAGCGTGTTCGGCGCCTTCGCCGGCGGCATCATTGTTGGCCTCGTCGAGGCCACAACCGCAATGTTGCTGCCGCCGTCACTGAAGGCAGTCGGCATCTATGCCGTCTATCTCCTTGTGGTTTTTGTCCGGCCGCGCGGCCTGTTCGGATCGATGTGATGGATACTGCTTTCGCAGAACGCCGCCGCCGCGACCTCATCGTCGCATGTGTTCTCGCCGCGACTGCGGCCACGGTCCCGCTGTTCGTCAAGGACGTTTACGTCCAGAACATCATGGTGCTGACGCTGATGTGGGGCGCGTTGTCGCAGAGCTGGAACATCCTTTCCGGCTATTGCGGGCAGATCTCGCTCGGCCACGCGCTCTATTTCGGCATCGGGGCCTATACGACTGCGTTGCTGTTTACCAAGTTCGGCGTGCTGCCATGGTTCGGCATGCTCGGCGGTGGCGTGATCTCCGCCCTGATTGCGATGGCGCTTGGTTATCCCTGCTTCCGCCTGCGCGGACATTACTTCGTCATCGCCACCATCGTCATTGCCGAGATCGGGCTGCTTCTGTTCCACAATTGGGATTGGGCTGGCGCGGCGATGGGCATCGAGATTCCCGCACGTGGCGATAGCTGGCTGAAGTTCCAGTTCCCACGCAGCAAGCTGCCGTACTTCTATTTCGCGCTGGCGCTGGCCTGCGTCGCCTGGTTCGTCACCTGGTGGCTGGAGGATTCCAAATGGGGCTATTGGTGGCGCGCGGTGAAGGACAATCCCGAGGCGGCTGAGAGCCTCGGCGTGGTCGTGTTCAATTCCAAGATGGGCGCGGCCGCGGTGTCGGCGTTCCTGGTTGCGGTCGGCGGCAGCTTCTATGCGCAGTTCGTCTACTTTATCGACCCCGAGAGCGTCATGGGCTTTCAGTTCTCGCTGCTGATGGCGCTGCCTGCGGTGCTGGGCGGCATCGGCACGCTGTGGGGACCGATGCTGGGCGCGGTCATCCTGATCCCGCTCACGGAATTGACGCGCTCCTATGTCGGCGGCTCCGGCCGCGGTGTCGACCTGATCGTCTATGGCGGCCTGATCATCGCGATCTCGCTGGCGCGGCCGCAAGGGCTGATCGGCCTGTTCTCGTTCAAGACCTTCGCCGGACTGTTTGCGCCCAAGCGCAAGGAGGCTGTCCGATGACACCTCTTCTCGAAACCCGCGGCGTCTGGCAGCGCTTCGGCGGCCTGATCGCCAACAGCGACGTCTCGATCTCGGTCGGGCGCGGCGAGATCGTCGGTCTGATCGGCCCGAACGGCGCCGGCAAGTCGACTCTGTTCAACCTGATCGCAGGCGTGCTGCCGCCGACCCAAGGCTCGATCATCTTCGACGGCGAGGACGTCACCGCGTTGCCGGCGGCGGAACGCTGCCAGCGCGGCATCGGTCGCACCTTCCAGGTCGTGAAGAGTTTCGAGACCATGACCGTGATCGACAACGTCATCGTCGGCGCGCTGGTTCGAACCACCGTGATGCGCGATGCCCGCCGCAAGGCGCACGAGGTGTTGGAATTCTGCGGCCTTGGCCCGCGCGCCAACGTGCTCGCCAGCGATCTTGTGCCCTCCGAAAAGCGCCGGCTCGAAGTCGCCCGTGCGCTGGCGACTGAGCCGAAACTATTGCTGCTGGACGAGGTGCTCACCGGACTGACGCCGGTCGAAGCCAAGACCGGCGTCGAACTGGTACGCAAGGTGCGCGACACCGGCGTCACCGTGCTGATGGTCGAGCACGTCATGGAAATCGTGATGCCGCTGGTCGACCGCGCCATCGTGCTCGATCTCGGCAAGGTGCTGGTCGAGGGCAAGCCCGCCGACGTCGTCCGCGACCCGAAAGTCATCACCGCCTATCTGGGAGATCGTCATGCTGTCGGTGCATGAAGTCACCACCGCCTATCAGGGCCTGGTCGCGATCTCGGCGGTTTCAATCGAGGTGGCAAAGGGCGAAATCGTCTGCGTCGCCGGCGCCAACGGTGCCGGCAAGTCGACGCTTTTGAAGTCGATCGCCGGCGCCGAGCGGCCGCGCTCCGGCACCGTGACATTCGATGGCGCCCGCATCGACGGCATGGCGCAGCACATCATCACCTCGCGCGGCATCGCTTATGTGCCGGAAAACCGCCGGCTGTTTCCGCGCCTCTCGGTGCGCGACAACTTAAGGCTCGGCAGTTATCTTTTTCGTAGCCAATCCGATCGCGAGGCACCGCTCGACCTCGTCTTCAAGCTGTTTCCCCGCCTGCAGGAACGCCTCGAGCAGCGCGCCGAGACGCTCTCCGGCGGCGAGCAGCAGATGCTCGCCATCGGCCGCGCGCTGATGACGCGCCCGCGGCTGTTGATGCTCGACGAGCCGTCGCAGGGCATCATGCCAAAGCTGGTCGACGAAATCTTCCAGGCCGTCAAACGCATCCGCGACGCCGGCATGACCGTGCTGATCGTCGAGCAGCGCATGTCCGAATGCCTGGAGATCGCCGATCGCGCCTATATCCTGCAAACCGGCCGCGTGCTGATGCAGGGCAGCGCCGCCGAGATCAGCGTTAATCCGGATGTAAGGAAGGCGTATCTGGGACTGTGATGCTGCTCGTGTCCCGGACGCGGTGCAGCGTGAAACGCTGCGCCGCAGAGCCGGGACCCACGCTTCCCGTTTTGCCACATGGGCCCCGGATCAGCAGCGCACCGCTTCGCGCTGCGCAGCATCCGGGGCACGAGGCGCTAGTCGTGCCCATGCTCCGGCAACGCCAACCCAAACACCTTGACCAAATCCTCCACCTGCTCCGGCGATAGATACCTCGGGTTCAGCCCGCGCAGCAGCAGATACAGTTTCGCCGTCTCTTCCAGTTCCTCCATCGCGAACACTGCAGCCTCCAGCGTGTCGCCCGAAACCACCGGGCCGTGGTTGGCTAGCAGCACGGATGAATATTTCCCCGCCAGCCCCTTGATCGCGTCGGCGACGGCGGGATCGCCCGGCCGGTAATAGGGCACGAGCGCGGTGTGGCCGCATTTCATCACGTAATAGGCCGTCATCGGCGGCAGCGCGGCGCGGGGGTCGATCTCCGGCAGCATCGACAGCGCGACCGAATGCGTCGAATGCAGATGCACGACCGCGCGCGCGACGCTACGGGTCTGGTAGAGCGCGGTGTGCAGCGGCACTTCCTTGGTCGGCGCGTCGCCGGATACCAGCCGTCCATCGGGCCCGAGCCGTGACATTCGGGCCGGATCGAGGAAGCCGAGCGAGGCATTGGTCGGCGTCACCAGCCAGCCGCCGTCGTCGAGTTTCACGCTGATATTGCCCGAGGAGCCCGGCGTCAGCCCGCGCTCGAACAACGAGCGGCCGAAGCGGCAGATTTCCTCGCGGATCCTTGTTTCGCTCATGGACCGACCTCTTTTCCGCCTTGTCTCACGCTTTGGCAGCGCGGCCAAGCCGTGATACGCAAGGCCAAGCCGCCGGCCGAATGGCCGCTGAACAGAAACCATCGAGGAACCGCCGCATGCCAGAATCCGCCAAACCGCGCGCCGCCGTCATCGGGCTGGGCTCGATGGGGTATGGCATGGCGACCTCGCTGCGTCGCGCGGGGCTAGAGGTCACCGGGTGCGACGTCTCGGCTGACACGGTCAAGCGTTTCGTCGCCGACGGCGGCAAGGGCGCGGCGACGCCGGCGGAGGCGGCAAAATCGGCCGACATCGTCGTCAGCGTGGTCGTCAACGCCGCGCAAACCGAGACGATCCTGTTCGGCGCCAATGGCGTCGCTGAAACGCTAGCCAAAGACGCGGTATTCATTTCCTCCGCCACCATGGATCCGGATGTCGCGCGGCGGCTCGCCAAACAGTTGGAAGAGACCGGCCGGCACTACCTCGACGCGCCGATCTCCGGCGGCGCCCAGCGCGCGGCGCAGGGTGAGCTCACCATCCTCGCATCCGGCAGTCCGGTGGCGTTTTCAAAGGCGCGCCCGGCACTCGATGCCATGGCGGCAAAGCTCTATGAGCTCGGCGATGCCGCCGGTCAGGGCGCGGCGTTCAAGATGATCAACCAGTTACTCGCGGGCGTACACATCGCCGCGGCTTCCGAGGCCATCGCATTCGCCGCCAAGCAGGGCCTCGACATCCGAAAAGTCTACGAGGTGATCACGGCCTCCGCCGGCAATTCATGGATGTTCGAGAACCGCATGCCCCATGTGCTCGACGGCGATTATGCGCCGCGCAGCGCGGTTGATATCTTCGTCAAGGACCTTGGCATCATCCAGGACATGGCGCGCTCGCAGAAATTTCCGGTGCCGGTTTCCGCTGCGGCATTGCAGATGTTCCTGATGACGTCAGCCGCCGGCATGGGCCGCGACGACGACGCCTCGGTGGCGCGGATGTATGCAAAAGTCACCGGCACGCATCTGCCCGGCGAGCCGAAGTAAGAGCAAGATAAAGAAGGGGACCGTAGATGCCGCGCTTTGCCGCCAATCTCTCCATGATGTTTACCGAGGTCCCGTTCCTCGACCGTTTCGATGCGGCGGCGAAAGCCGGCTTCACTGCGGTCGAATTCCTGTTTCCTTACGATCATCCGACAGACGCCGTCGGCGAACGGTTGAAGCGCAATGGCCTGACGCAGGCGCTGTTCAACCTGCCGCCGGGCAATTGGGACGCCGGCGAAAAGGGCTTTGCCGCGCTGCCGGAGCGTTTTGACGATCTGAAACGAAGCCTTGAGACGGCGCTGCTTTACGCGAAGGCGACCGGCGTCAAGCGGCTGCATTTGATGGCCGGCATCGCTGACCGCAGCAACACCAAGGCCGTCGAACAGTTCTACAAGTCGGTGACATGGGCCGCCGAGTTCTACGCGCCCCACGGCCTCGACGTCGTGATCGAGCCGATCAATCCGCGCAATGTGCCCGGCTATTTCCTCAACGATTTCGGCTTCGCGCGCGACCTAATTACCGAGCTGAAAATTCCAAATCTCAAACTGCAGTTCGACATCTATCACTGCCAGATCATCCACGGCGACGTCACCATGCGGCTGCGCGAGATGATGCCGATCATCGGCCATGTCCAGATCGCCAGCATTCCCTCGCGCAACGAACCCGACGGCGAAGAGCTGAACTATCCGTTCCTGTTCGCCGAACTCGACCGGCTCGGCTATGGCGGCTTCGTCGGCTGCGAATACAACCCGCGCGGCAAGACCACCGATGGACTTGCCTGGTTCAAGCCCTATGCCGGAGCAAAATCGTGAAATTGTCTCTGGGCTGTATTGCCGACGACTACACCGGCGCCTCCGATCTCGCCAACACACTGACGCGTCAGGGCCTGCGAACCGTGCAGACCATCGGCGTGCCGTCAGACGATCTGGCGCTGCCGGAGGTCGACGCGGTCGTGGTGTCGCTCAAGAGCCGCTCGATCGAGGCTGATGTTGCGGTCGAGCGTTCGCGCGCCGCTGAAAAATGGCTGCGCGGCCGCGGCGCCAGCCACGTGCTGTTCAAGATCTGCTCGACGTTCGATTCCACCGACGCCGGCAATATCGGTCCGGTGATGGACGCGCTGCGCGCCGATTCCGGCGCCTCAATCGTGCTGGTGACGCCGGCTTTTCCGGAAACCAGCCGCACGGTCTACCAGGGCAATCTGTTCGTCGGCTCCGTGCCGCTGAACGAAAGCCCGCTGAAGGACCATCCGCTCAACCCGATGCACGATTCCAACCTGGTGCGGGTGCTGGCGCGGCAGAGCCGGACCCAGGTCGGGCTGGTCGATCTTTCCACGCTCGCGCGCGGCGCGGAGGCGGTTCGCGGACGTCTCGCCGATCTGGCGGGAAAGGGTATCGGCGCCGCGATCATCGACGCTGTCTTTGATCGCGATTTGGAAACCATCGGCGCCGTCGCGCTGGATCACCGCCTGTCCGTCGGGGCGTCCGGCATCGGTCTCGGCCTCGCCCGGGCGCTGGTCGCCTCGGGCAAGGTCAAAGCGGCTTCCGCGGGTGCGGTGTCCGGCGCGCCGGTCGGCGGACCGGCCGCGTGCCTTGCTGGGAGCTGCTCGCACGCGACGTTGGCGCAGATTGCCAATGCCGAAAAGGCCATGGCTGTGCTGCATCTCGATCCCGAGCAGATCATCGCGGGACCGGCAGAGGCGCGCCGCGCGCTGGCCTGGGCAAGCGACCGAATCAGCAGTGGTCCAATCCTAATCGCCAGCAGCTCGACGCCGGACCAGGTTGCAGCTCTGCAATCGCGGCATGGCCGCGATGCAGCCGGACATGCCATCGAGCAGGCGATGGCCGATATCGCCGAAGGCCTGGTGCGCACAGGCGTGCGGCGACTGGTGGTCGCCGGTGGTGAAACTTCAGGCGCCGTCGTCGATCGCCTGCGCATTCCGGGCTTCCTCGTGGGCGAGGAAATCGCTGCAGGCGTGCCGGTTTTGCGGGCCGTCGGCGCCAAGGACGGCGAGATGCTGCTTGCACTGAAATCGGGCAATTTCGGCGGGACGGAATTTTTCTCCGACGCCCTGAAGCTGATGCGCTGATCGCCTCAAGCCGACATTCATTTCCTGGTGAGAACTATAGCGTAGGTATTTGTACCGACGCGAATTAGCTCAACTTGAGGACGCGTCGGGTTTGATATCCGCAAGGCATCCTTCTTTTCCGACTCTCGCCTTTCCTATCCCACATCCCCGCGCGCCCAAAATCAAGAGATTCCGCCCATGCTCGCCCGCTATTCGATCCGCGCCAAGATCATCGCCGTGGTCGCCTTCCTGCTCGCCGCGATGGCGGGCATGGGTCTGCTCGCGGTGAAGAATATGCGCGCCATTAACGCCAATACGGTCGATATCGCAACCAACTGGATGCCGAGCATCCGAGTGCTGGGCGACCTGCGGGCCGGCGTCATTACGTACCGCAACGTAATCCGCGAGCACATGCTGTCCGAGACGCTGGAAGAGAAGCTGGCGATGGAAAAGACACTCGCCGCGGTCATCGAGAGCAACACCAAGATCCGCGCCGCCTACGAGCCGCTGATCACTTCGGCGGAGGAACGTGCGCTGTATACCGAATGGTCGAGGCTCTGGGACAAATATCGGAAGGGCACCCAAGAGGTCATGGAACTGTCGCGCAAGGCGGCTGGCAATATCCCTACCGAAGCCAACGACCTGAATACCACCACCGTCAACAAGATCGGCCTCGACGCCGACGCCGTCCTGAAAAAGAGCGTCGACCTGAACAATGCCGGCGCGGACAAGGCGGCAAGAGAGGCGGCCGACAGCTACACCGCTGCTCTCATGATGCTTGCCTTGATCCTCGGCGCCGCCGTCATAATCGGCGTCGGCATCAGTGCCTATCTGGTTCGCGATGTCTCGAACGGCATTGCCTCCATCGTCACGCCGATGCAGGCGCTGAGTAAGGGCGATCTGAGCGCCGTCGTGCCGCATCAGGGCGAGAAGACCGAAATCGGCGCGATGGCCGACACCTTGCAGGTGTTCAAGGAAGCGCTGATTGCCAAGAAAGCGGCCGACGAAGCCGCTGCCGCCGATGCCGAAGCCAAAATCGAGCGCGGCCGGCGGGTCGACGGCATCACCCGTAACTTCGAAAGCGTGATCGGCGAGATCGTGCAGACGGTATCTTCGGCTTCGACGCAGCTCGAAGCGTCGGCCGGCACTCTGTCGGCGACCGCCGAGCGCTCGCAGACGTTGAGCTCGGCCGTGGCCTCGGCTTCCGGCGAAGCCTCCGCCAACGTCCAGTCCGTGGCGTCGGCGACCGAAGAGCTTTCTTCCTCCGTCACCGAGATTGGCCGCCAGGTGCAGGCGTCAGCGCGGATGGCGACAGACGCAGTCGGTCAGGCCCGCGTCACCAACGACCGGGTCAGCGAATTGTCCAAGGCGGCGGGCCGGATCGGCGACGTCGTCGAGCTCATCAACACCATCGCGGGCCAAACCAATCTGCTGGCGCTCAACGCCACCATCGAGGCGGCGCGCGCCGGTGAGGCCGGCCGCGGCTTTGCGGTCGTGGCATCGGAGGTCAAGGCGCTGGCCGAACAGACGGCAAAGGCCACCGGCGAGATTAGCCAGCAAATTGCCGGCATCCAGGGCGCGACCCAGGAGTCCGTGGACGCGATCAAGGAAATCAGCGGCACCATCGAAAGGCTGGCGGAGATATCCTCGGCTATCGCGGCCGCCGTGGAAGAGCAGGGCGCCGCAACCCAGGAAATCTCCCGCAACGTGCAGCAGGCCGCCCGCGGCACCCATCAGGTCTCGACCAACATCACCGATGTGCAGCGCGGCGCCAGCGAGACCGGTGCGGCATCCTCGCAGGTGCTGTCAGCGGCGCAATCGCTATCGGGCGATAGCCAGCGCCTCAGGCTTGAGGTCAGCAAGTTTCTGGAGTCGGTCCGGGCAGCCTGACAACCGGCCGACCGTAGACGGAAGGCCCGGCTCGCGGAAAGCGCGCCGGGCCTTTTCGCGTGGCGCGCGAAGTTGGCGGCGCCGCAACCCGGCTGGACAATCCGTAGTTTTCACGCAAGCGGAAATTAACCGGTCCCCGCTAGGCTGCGCCTGCATCTCCGGGATTCGCGCGCGTAGTCTGCCGGTTCCTTGCATCGCGAATTCCGCCTCCGGAAAAATTGCTTCAGAAGAATTTGGGGTCGTCGACATGATCAAGCTCAACCGCATCGGAAACAAACTGGGCTTGGCCGGCGCGGTCGGCGTCCTGCTGGCGATCGGCATGGTGGCCAACCAGATGGTCACCGAATCGAGAATCGAGCACGCCAGCGAGCGCGCCGCCCGGTCGCAACAGGTGGCCGACAACGCGCTCTCCGCCCATATCGACCTGCGCAAGATTCAGCTTGCCGCCGACAACGTCAGGCTGGCGAGAACCTCCACCGAGGTCGAAAAGGCCGTTACCGATTTGCAGCGCCACAAGGCGAGCGCAGCAAAGGAGCTGGACGCTGCGCTCGCGACCGCGCAGCGGTCTGACGCCAGGGAACGGCTGCAGAAGATCAAGACCCTGATGGAAGGCTTTACCGCCGCCGTGGAAGATCTCGCCAAGGCGCAGAGCACGTTGCTGGCGCAGATCGAGAAGCGCTCGGTGATCTCGGAGGAATGGACCAAGGCGGTCGATGCCCAGTTGAAGTTGCCGGCCATGGCGAAGTTGGACAACCGTCTCGAGATCGAGCGTCTGCTATTTCAGGCCGATGGAAAGGTGAACGCGCTGCGGGCTGCTGCCTGGAAGCTCGGCGCCACCGGCGATGCCAACCTGGTCACGGAGATGGCCAAGACCGAGGCCTCGCTGAAGGATGTGTTCAACAAGCTGCGCGGCGAGGCCGATGACCGGGAATTGCTGGTCGTGGTCAGCAACCTTTCCTCGACCGTCAAGCGCTTCCTGGCCGCCAATGAGGAAGTGGTAAAGACCGAGCAGGTCAAGAACGACATCATCGCCAACCGCACGGTCAAGACCGCCGCAGATGTCGCTGATCTGATGGAAACAACCGTCGAGGCCGCGCAAAGGGATGCCAAGACCTCCAAAGACGAGGTTATGGCCGATACCGAGCGCGCCAACCGCATCAACCTGATCATGGCGATCATCGTCGTCGCGTCGCTGATCGCTTCGGTGGTATTCTCCTTCCTCGGGGTCGCACGTCCGATGACGCGGCTGAACGGTGCGCTGGGCGAGATGGCCGGCGGCAATCTCGACGTCGAGATTCCCGGCGCTTCCCGCGGCGATGAAATCGGCGACCTCGCCAAGACGGTGACGGTGATCCGCGAGAACGCCGAACACAAGGCGCGCGAGGAAGCCGAGGCCAAGGTCCAGCAGGACCAGGTCGCGGCGCAGCGGCGCAAGCAAGAAATGATCAAGCTCGCCGACGATTTCGAAGGTGCGGTCGGCGAAATCGTGGACACGGTGTCGTCGGCTTCGACCGAGCTCGAAGCAGCCGCCGGCACGCTGACCGCGACCGCCGAACGCGCCCAGGAGCTGACCACGATGGTGGCTGCGGCTTCCGAGGAAGCCTCCACCAATGTGCAGTCGGTGGCTTCCTCCACCGAAGAGATGGCCTCGTCGATCACCGAGATCGGCCGTCAGGTCCAGGAATCGGCGCGAATGGCCAATGAAGCTGTCGACCAGGCCCGCACCACCAATGGCCGGGTCAGCGAATTGGCGAAGGCGGCCGCCCGCATCGGCGCGGTGGTCGAACTCATCAACACCATCGCCGAACAGACCAATCTGCTCGCGCTCAACGCCACTATCGAGGCGGCCCGGGCCGGCGACGCCGGCCGCGGCTTCGCCGTCGTGGCTTCCGAGGTGAAGGCGCTCGCCGAACAAACCTCGAAGGCGACCGGCGAGATCGGCCAGCAGATCACAGGCATTCAGGCCGCGACGGAGGAGTCCGTCGGTGCGATCCAGGCGATCAGCTCCACGATCGAGAAGCTGTCGGAAATATCCTCGACCATTGCGGCCGCGGTGGAAGAGCAGGGTGCCGCAACCCAGGAAATTTCCCGCAACGTGCAGCAGGCGGCCCGCGGCACCCAGCAGGTCTCCGCCAATATTACGGACGTGCAGCGCGGGGCCGGCGAGACCGGATCGGCCTCGACGCAGGTGCTCTCTTCGGCCCAGTCGCTGTCGTCGGATTCCAACCGCCTCAAGCTCGAGGTCGGCAAGTTCCTGAATTCGGTGCGGGCGGCCTGAGGTCGTCCGGGCCTCGCAAGGGGCAGGGCTGTCGCATATGACGGCGCTGAGCTCGCGAGCGCTCAAGTTTCCGCATCGTCATGGCCGGGCTTGTCCCGGCCATCCACGTCTTTTCGCGCGGAGACCAAGACGTGTATGCCCGGGACAAGCCCGGGCATGACGAGTTTGTAGACACACCGAACCACTACAATGACCGCATATCTATACCCTGGGCCCGCAGGGGTCCTGATTAATGGGACTCCGTATATCTACTGAGTACAAAATTAACGGGTAGAAAGCGGCTGACATATACGATTCCGCGCAATGGGACAGACGACCTCCGTCGTCGCGTGGAGATCAAGCATGTTTGCAATGGTACGTCGGGCCAAGCTGACGGTTGGCCGAAAGATCTATGCCCTCATCTGCCTCAGCTTCGTCGGGCTCGTGGGCGTGACCTATCTTGAGTCGCGCGAGCTGGCTTCGAGCCTCAATCAGCAGAAGCAGATCGAATTGCGGCACCTCGGCGAACTCGCGCTCGGTATCGTCAAGGAAGAGCATGCCGCGGCGCAGAAGGGCGGTGTTTCGGACGCTGACGCGCAGAAGCGGGCGATGGCGCGCGTCGCGGCGCTTCGCTACGGCAATAACGACTATTACTGGATCAACGACATGCATCCGAAAATGGTGATGCATCCGATCAGGTCAGAGATGAACGGCAACGATCTGTCGGCCTACAAGGATCCGAACGGCAAGCTGTTGTTCGTCGACTTCGTGAACACCGTCAAAAAGGACGGCTCGGGCTTCGTTCCCTACGAATGGCCCAAGCCCGGCTTCGACAAGCCCCAACCGAAATTGTCCTACGTGGTCGGCTTCGCGCCGTGGAACTGGGTCATCGGCACCGGCGTCTACATCGACGACCTCAACGCGCAGGCCTGGGTGTCAACCCAGCGCTCGCTGATCGTCTCCGGCGTGATCCTGCTGTTCATGCTTGCGGTGTCGATCTTCGTGGCGCGGAGCATCACCGCGCCCTTGCAGCGCATGACCGTCGCCATGAACGATCTTGCCAGCGGCAACCTTGCCGTTGAAGTGCCGGGGATAGGGCGCGGCGACGAGGTTGGCGAGATGGCCAAAGCCGTTGAAGTGTTCAAGAGCAACGCCGTCGCCCGCCAGTCGCTGGAATCAGAGCAACGCGCGGCGGACACCCGCGCCGTGGCAAGCCGCAGGGCGGACATGACCAAGATGGCCGACGATTTCGAAGCCGCGGTCGGTCAGATTGTAGAGGCCGTGTCGGCGGCGTCGAGCCAGCTCGAGGTCTCGGCCGGCACGCTCACCGCAACCGCGGAGCGCGCGCAGGAACTCACGACCACGGTTGCGGCAGCCTCTGAAGAAGCTTCCACCAATGTGCAGTCGGTGGCATCGGCCACCGAAGAGATGGCCTCGTCCGTTACCGAGATCAGCCGCCAGGTGCAGGAATCGGCGCGGATGGCCAATGATGCCGTGGATCAGGCCCGCACGACCAATGACCGCGTCAGCGAATTGTCGAAGGCGGCAACCCGCATCGGCGACGTCGTCGAACTGATCAACACCATCGCCGGCCAGACCAACCTGCTTGCGCTCAACGCGACCATCGAGGCGGCGCGCGCCGGCGAGGCCGGCCGCGGCTTTGCGGTCGTGGCCTCCGAGGTAAAGGCGCTCGCCGAGCAGACCGCAAAGGCCACCGGCGAAATCGGCCAGCAGATCACCGGCATCCAGGCCGCCACCCAGGAATCCGTGAACGCGATCCAGGCGATCAGCGGCACCATCGAGAAGCTGTCGGAGATTTCGTCGACGATTGCGGCGGCCGTGGAAGAGCAGGGCGCCGCGACGCAGGAAATCTCCCGCAACGTGCAGCAGGCGGCGATGGGCACCCAGCAGGTGTCCTCCAACATCACCGACGTGCAGCGTGGCGCCAGCGAAACCGGATCGGCGTCTTCGCAGGTGCTTGCAGCGGCGCAATCGCTGTCAGGCGATTCGAACCGTCTCAAGCTCGAGGTTGGCCGGTTCCTCGACTCGGTGCGGGCGGCTTGATCTCGTACCTACTATTCGGTTCGAAGCCGGCTCCTCACCGGCTTCGCGATCCCTGACTCCGAATCAGAAACGCGAATGCAGTGGAGCAGTCGGTTTTTCGGCTGCAGGAGCAGCGGGAGACATCCCTAGATCGTAAAGTTGCGATTGCGGCGCGTGCCGATCAATCGCAGTGGGCGAAACTGGGACAAAATGCGGCGAACGAACTTTCGCGGTCGGGAAAAAGTGGTAAGAGGCAGAAGTATTGTGACGATCTGATGTCAGAACGTCTGATGCCGAAAGATCTGCCATGTGTTCTGCGTCAATGAAGATCAGCCAGGACTCAACCCGCTTCATCCAAAGGAAAGGCGCATCGAGGCACCCATCCGTCATGGTCAAGTTGCGCATACGATACTTCTCAATCCCGGCTAGCGTCCTTTTTCGTTGTTGTGACGATCGCCGCCGACGGCTCGGATAACCGCCGCGTGTCGTTGCTTGATGAACTGGTTGAGTCTGAGTTCGTAAAGGTTAGCCGGTCTCTGGACATCGATCGTTTCCGGAACATCGAAGGACTGGGCGATGCCAAGAGCATTCCGATCGACGCCAAGCACTTCGCCGCCGGTTTCGCCTCGTTGAAATTGAAGTCCTGTTCGGTCCATCTGCAGCGGACGTTCCCTCGAATTCTGCAGATGCAGTATTCCACGACCGGCGCGATCGTCGGCTTCACGATGGACGATGCGGCTTCGCTGATCATCGACGGCGTTGAAGCCCGTGCGCTGACCCTGCTCCTGGTCAAGGGTACCGCGACGTGTGAGATCGTCGAACAGCAGGCCAATCTGGTCGCGCTTGTGAATTTTGCTTCGATCGACGATCGCGGTTGGCCAGGCGATGCCGACAGTGCTCAATTGATCGCGACGCTGCCGGATAGATGCGAGACACTCCGGGTGACGGTACGCGATGCGCTGACGCTCGCTTCGCATTCGCCCGATAGCTTCGCGCAGCCGAACGTGATCGAGCACATCGAAGAATCGATCCTGCAGGCGGTCGATCTGGCGTTGGCTGCGGCATCGCCCACACCCGAAGCCAAGCGCCTGAGCCTGAGCCACTATCTGGCGCTGGTCCGCAAGCTCGACGAGTTCGTTGCCGACAACGCCGGCAAGACGCTGTACAGCGCCGACGTGGCGCGGCAACTCGGGGTCTCGGTGCGAACGCTGCATAATGCCGTGGTTGCCATTCGCGGCATGAGCATGCATCGCTACATGCGGCTGCGGCGGCTGTGGAATGTACGACAACAACTGGTGAGCGGCGCGTCGGTGCAGTCGGTGAAGGCGGTCGCGCTCGTGAACGGCTTCTGGCACATGGGCGAGTTCACCGCGTTGTACCGCGAGCTGTTCGGCGAAACACCGCAGCAGACGCTGTCGGCAGCGCGTAAGCGGACAGACGATCCGGCGTGATGGCGGTCAAGCGCGCCGCGCTTCCGTAATACTACCAATTCCCGGACCGTGCCGCCTTAGACGCTGATTAACCATCGTATGAAAGGTTGGCGGTCATGGGTGCCGCTCTGTGGCTATGCCGCCGCAGGAGCCTTTCGTTCGCAACGAATCGGCTCGTCCCAAATTGGCCCGGCACTTCTTCACCGTGATCCCGCCGTGCGGGAAATAAACGGCAGCGCTGTGGTTTCCCCGGGTCGTTTTCATTTGAAGGACGCAAGGCCATGTCCCGTTTCATCCTGAACCTGTCGATCGGCGCCAAGCTCGGCATCGCCTCGGGCCTTGGCGTTCTGCTTGTTGGTACGATGGTGATCATCCAGATGCGCGCCAACACTGCCAACCGCGATGCGGATGCTCGCAAATCCGTGCAGCAAACGATCGCCCGCGATGCGGTGGATGCGAAGGCTTCGATTCGCGGCATGCAGATCGGCGTGCGGGATCTCCGCCTCGTCAACAATCCGGCGGACATGCAAAAGGCCACCGACTATCTCGCCGCCCGGTTCAAATCCGTCAATCGTTTTGCCGACGATATGCTCAACGTCTCATCGGCCGAAAATCGTGCCCGGATTGAAAAACTCAAGTCGAGGTCGGCTGACTATGCCAAAGGCGCTCAGCAGATTGCGGCGGTTCGCGCTGAAGCGATTGCCGCCGCAGGTAGCGGGACTGATGCCGCAGCGAAAATTGCAAAGCTCAACGAGGAAGCGGTTCGCATCGCGCGTGAGACGACGCTGCCGATCGCAGCCGAACTCGAACAGCTCGCCAACCAGATCGCCGACCTGGCCAAGCGCGGCGTTGAAGAGGTCGCAGCCGAAGCAGCCCGGGAAATGGCTGCGGCCGAACGGGAATCCATGGCAATCGGTATCGGCACGATCCTGTTGCTGATCGGAACCAGCATATTCTCCCTCTTCACGATCGCCCGTCCGATGCGCGCGCTGAGCGTGTCGATGGACGAGCTCGCCGGCGGCAATTTCGCGGTGGTACTGCCGGGACTTGGCCGCAAGGATGAGCTCGGCGCGGTCGCCGGCGCAGTGGAAAAATTCAAGGTCGTCTCCGAGCAGAAAGCCCGCGACGAGGCGGAGGCCAAGATCAGGCAGGACCAGATCGCCGCCCAGCAGCGCGAGGCCGAAATGGTCCGGCTTGCCGATTCCTTCGAGGCAGCCGTCGGCGAGATCGTCGAAACTGTATCGTCGGCTTCCACCGAGCTGGAAGCTTCGGCCAAAACACTGACCGCGACGGCCGAGCGCGCACAGCAGGTGACGACCACGGTGGCCGCAGCTTCCGAGGAGGCGACCACCAACGTGCAGTCGGTTGCATCGGCGACCGAGGAACTGTCGTCTTCGGTCAACGAGATCAGCCGCCAGGTGCAGGAATCGGCGCGAATGGCGGGTGAAGCCGTCGACCAGGCGCGCACCACCAATGACAGGGTCAGCGAATTGTCGAAGGCGGCAGCGCGCATCGGCGACGTCGTCGAACTCATCAACACCATTGCAGGCCAAACCAACCTGCTGGCGCTCAACGCCACCATCGAGGCGGCGCGCGCCGGTGAGGCCGGCCGCGGCTTTGCGGTGGTGGCGTCGGAAGTGAAGGCGCTCGCCGAACAAACCGCCAAGGCCACCGGTGAGATCAGTCAGCAGATATCAGGCATCCAGGGCGCGACTCACGAATCCGTCGGCGCCATCAAGGAAATCAGTGGCACCATCGAACGGCTGGCCGAGATCGCCTCGACCATCGCCGCGGCGGTGGAAGAGCAGGGCGCGGCGACCCAGGAAATCTCCCGCAACGTGCAGCAGGCGGCCGATGGCACCCAGCAGGTTTCAGCCAACATCATCGACGTGCAACGCGGGGCCGGCGAGACCGGCTCGGCTTCCGCGCAGGTGCTTTCGGCGGCACAGTCGCTCTCCGCCGACTCGAACCGCCTCAAGCTCGAGGTCGGCAAGTTCCTGGATACGGTGCGAGCGGCGTGAGGTGGCTGTCACGTTTTTCGCGCCCCGGACGCAGCGCAGCACGCACGTGATGCGCTGCAGAGCCGGGGCCGATCTCACCACCAGAGCGCACGACGTTCTCAATGGGTCCCGGCCCTGCGGAGCAGCGCTGTCGCGCTGCACCGCGTCCGGGACACGAGAGCTATCCTACCCGCCACTCCAGCACGCCATCACCCGCCGCAACGATATCGCCCACCGACCCCACCGGCGTCCGATTCATATCCAACAAATGCTTGAGCGTCGCCGCGTCATTGGCCGGCACACGCGCCAGCGCCCGCGCATCCTGCTCGGTGCGCAGCATCACGACGCCGTGCTCGACCTCGCCCTTGCCCTTGTAGATCACGGTAAAGCTCTCGACTTTGCCCTTGCCTGAGGCCTCCGTGACGAAGTCCGGCACTGTGCGGCGGTTGCGGTCGGCCTCGGCCTGCACGCTGGTGTCCTGCTTGAGCGCCTCTTTCGGCGCTTCGCGCGACAGCACCAGCCCGTGATGCTTGGTGACAAAGCCGCCCTGGCCGTAGAGCAGGCCGAGCTTGCCGTCTTGACGGAGCTTGCGCACCATCGCAATCGCCGCGTGCGTCATATAGGTATTGAGCGGCGCGCCGAAGAAGGTGAGGCCGCCGGTCACCGTCGGCTGCACGTCGGGGCCCAAGCCCAGCGTCCGCCGCGCCATCTTCGGCACACAGGGAAAGCAGCTATAGAGCTCGATGGCGTCGAATTTCCTGCCGTCGCCCTCGACCAGGTTCATCACCGCGTTCAGTACGGCGTTCTGCGGATGGCTTTCATAGAACTGGTCGCGGACCAGATAATCGCGCGGTTCTTCCGCCGACGCACCGCCGACCGGATAGATCAGGCGATCCGCGGGGACACCGGCCGCGCGCGCTTTCGCCAGCGACGTCAGCAGCACCGCCCCACCCATGTTCACGGTCGGATTGGCCACCATCAGTTTTGTATAGGGCCACGCGATCAGCCGGTTCTCCGGCGTCGGCGTGATGATCTCGTCAGGTGTGAATCGTTTCTTCAACCAGGAGTTCGGATTCTCCGACGCGACCTTCGAATAGGTCGACCACAGCGCGCCGGATTCGGCGAGCGCCTCGCGCGGCGTCTGGCCCCAATGCGCCGAGGTTGCAGATTCGTAAAGCGGATAAACCGTGATGGGGCGGAACACCCCGAGCTTCACCGCCATCGGCTTCTGAAACGCAGCACCGCGCTTCGGTTCCTCGACGTCATGAGCAAATGGCGTCCATGGCAGCGCGATGCCGCCGCGCTCGGCCTTGGTCGCGGTCGATTGCGCTTCCGCGCCGCAGACCGCCGCCACGCTGCACTCGCCGCGCGCGATGCGTTGTGCGGCTTCGTGAATGTAGCGGATCGGGCTCTCGCCGCCGACCGAGCCGTAATAGCAATGCGCCGGCGCAGCACCAAGCTTTGCTGCGAGCTGCTTCTCGGGATCGCGGTAGCGCCAGCTCAGGAAATTGACCACGTCGAGCGAGCCGAGTTCGCCGAGCAGTTTTGCGCCGCTATCGGCTTCCGCGCGTAGCACCGCCTGTTCGAGCAGCGCTAGCGGTTCGAGACCATCGGCGATGTCCTTTGGCCGGTCGACGATTTCGCCGACGCCGACGATGACGGGAACGCGGTCTTCGGGAAGGGGGGTGTTGGACGACATTTTTTCTTTTTCTCTTTCAGATTATTCTGACCTCATCCTGAGGAGCCGCGAAGCGGCGTCTCGAAGGATGGGCCACGGGCCTCATGGTTCGAGACGGCGCTTCGCGCCTCCTCACCATGAGGGACTAACTCTCACTCCTCCATCAGCATGTTCATGTGCTCCACCGCGTCGGCAAAATCCTCCTTGAATTCCTGCACGACAGCGCCGGCCGACTTCACGCTGTCGATCAGGCCGACGCCCTGGCCGACGAAGTAGGTCACGAGATCGCGCGCCTGCACATTGCCGGCAGCGGCGGCGCGGTCGATCGAGTTGAAGGCATCGCGGCTGATGATGCTTTGCAGCGGCATCGGCAATGCGCCGGGGCTGTCGGGACTGCGGTCCCACGCGTCGGTCCACACCGAGCGCAGTTGCCGCGCCGGCTTGCCGGTGCGCCCCTTCGAGCGCACCGCGTCGCGCGAAGATGCCGCGATCATCTTCTCGCGAAAGATTTCGGTGGTTTCCGATTCCACCGTCGCCAGCCACACCGATCCGGTCCAGGCGCCGGCGGCGCCCATCGCCATGCAGGCCGCCATCTGCCGTCCGGTCATGATGCCGCCCGCGGCCAGCACCGGCACGTCGCGGATCGGCTTGATCGCCTTGATCACCTCGGGCACCAGCACCATGGTCGAGACTTCTCCGCAATGGCCGCCGGCCTCGGTGCCTTGCGCCACGAGAATATCGACGCCCGCTGCAACCTGCCGCAGCGCGTGCTCTTTCGAACCAATGAGCGCCGCCACCGGCACGCCATGCTGGCGGCCCATGTCGATCATCTGTTTCGGCGGCACGCCGAGCGCGTTGGCAATCAGCTTGATTGGATGACGGAACGAGACCTCGAGAACGTCAAGCGCGCGCTGCGCGTCAAACGGTTGCGGCTGGTTGTCGGCGACATTGGTCGTTGTCAGCTCGACGCCGTATTTCTTCAGGAGGTTGCGGGTGAAGTCGCGATGCTGCGGCGAGATCCGCGCCTCCAGGCTCTTCCAGGTGACGTTCTTTTCGCCCGCGGTCGAAATGTTTTCGGGGATCAGCACGTCGAGCCCGTAGGGCTTGCCATCGGCGTGATCGTCGATCCATTTCAGTTCCTGCTCGATGGTTTCAGGCGAATGCGCAGTCGCGCCCAATACGCCAAACCCGCCGGCGCGGCTTACGGCGGCGACCACGTCGCGGCAATGGCTGAAGGCGAGCAGCGGAAATTCGATTCCCAGCATGTCGCAGATCGGCGATCTCATGTTGCTCCTCCCGGCGGCAGCATTTCCGGTTGCTGCTCGGCTTTCCGCGCGACGCTAGCCCATGGGAGGCTTGCATGCCAAGCGGCCTTGCCCCCCGCTATCAGGCTCGAACATTCCACCGCGCAAAATATGCAATGCCATGCTGCCGATTTGCGTCTTGCGCTTTCGCGCTGCGGAGAGAATGCTGGCAACCAAATCAAGAGATAAGCTTTAAAGGGAGCCCGCCTTTATGTCCGCTACGTCTTCCGTTACCGCTAAATCGCCCGAGACCTACGACGTCGTCGTGGTCGGCGCGGGCTTTGCCGGCATGTATATGCTGCACCGCTTGCGCGGACAGGGGATGACGGCGCGGGTCTACGAGCAGGGCTCGGGCGTCGGCGGCACCTGGTACTGGAACCGCTATCCCGGCGCGCGCTGCGACGTCGAGAGCATGCAGTATTCCTATTCGTTCTCGGAAGAACTGCAGCAGGAATGGGACTGGAGCGAACGATACGCGCCGCAACCGGAGATCCTGAAATACGCCAACCACGTCGCCGACCGCTTCGATCTGCGAAGGGACATCCAGTTCGACACCCGCGTCGATGGTGCCGAGTTCAACGAGGTGACCTCCCTCTGGTCGGTAACGACTTCGGACGGCAAAACGGTGTCAGCAAAATTCGTCGTGCTCGCCACCGGCTGCCTATCGAATGCGCGGATGCCTGATATCAAGGGGCTCGATCGGTTCAAGGGCAAGGTCTACCACACCGGCCACTGGCCGCATGAAGAAGTCGATTTCACCGGCCAGCGCGTCGGCGTCATCGGCACCGGATCGTCGGGGATACAGTCGGTGCCGGTCATCGCCGAACAGGCCAGCCATCTGACGGTGTTTCAGCGCACCGCGAATTTCTCGATCCCCGCGCGCAATGCGCCGCTGACGGAAGAAGAGCGGCAGAAATTCCGCGCCAACTATCCCGAGATCCGGCGCTTTGCCCGCGAGGTGGCGAAGAACGGCATCTACACCGAGATGCCCGACCGCGGCGCGCTCGACGATGGCGACAACGAGCGTCGCGCCAAATACGAGGCGCGCTGGAATCGCGGCGGGCTTACCTTCATGTCGGCCTACAACAATCTCGCGCTCGACAAGGCCGCCAACGACACCGCTGCTAATTTCGTCCGCGAGAAGATCGCCGAGATCGTCAAGGACCCGGAAGCGGCAAAACTATTGCAGCCGAACAACCATCCGATCGGCTCCAAACGCATCTGCATCGACACCGATTATTTCGCGACCTTCAATCGTCCCTACGTGACGCTGGTCGATATCAAGTCGAAGCCGATTGAAGAGATCACCGAAAACGCTGTGCGCGTGGCCGGCAAAAACTACGAGATCGACGCTCTGGTATTGGCGACCGGCTTTGACGCGATGACGGGATCGGTGGCGAAGATCGATATCAAAGGCCGCGACCGCCAGACGCTGAACCAGAAATGGGCGGCAGGTCCGCGCACCTATCTCGGTCTGATGAGCGCGGGCTTTCCCAACCTCTTTCTCGTCACCGGCCCCGGCAGCCCGTCGGTGCTGTCGAACATGATCGTCTCGATCGAGCAGCATGTCGACTGGATCACCGACTGTCTCGCTTACATGCGCGATCGCGGGCTCGACACGATGGAGGCCGCCACCGAGGCCGAGGACAAATGGGTCGCCCATGTCAACGAGGTCGCCTCCACCACGCTCTATCCGCAGGCCAATTCCTGGTACATGGGCGCCAACGTCCCCGGTAAGCCGCGGATCTTCATGCCCTATATCGGCGGCGTCGGGCCGTACCGGCAGATCTGTAACGACGTCGCTGCGAAAGGGTATCAGGGATTCGTGATGGAGCGGGCGACGCAGCCGC
Source organism: Bradyrhizobium sp. 157 (assembly GCF_023073815.1). NCBI lineage: Bacteria > Pseudomonadati > Pseudomonadota > Alphaproteobacteria > Hyphomicrobiales > Nitrobacteraceae > Bradyrhizobium > Bradyrhizobium sp. 157. Next base: position 33,591 of record NZ_JADPKF010000023.1, read on the forward strand.
GTAAGCTGGCGGCATCATCCTGAGCCGCGCGCCCCAAATTCCAAACGCCGTCATGCCCGGGCTTGTCCCGGGCATCCACGCTCTTAGCTAGCAAGTCGTGGATGGCCGGGTCAAGCCCGGCCATGACGAAAGTGAAAGTCTCTGGAGCCCACATAAATGACCGATGCCCCCACCACTGATCCCGCCGAATACGTCCCGCCAAAAGTCTGGACCTGGAACAAGGCAAGCGGCGGCCGGTTCGCTGCCATCAATCGTCCGATCGCAGGCCCTACGCATGAGGCGGAGCTGCCGGTCGGCCGCCATCCGTTCCAGCTCTACTCGCTGGCTACTCCCAACGGCGTCAAGGTCACCGTGATGTTCGAGGAGTTGCTTGCGGCTGGCCACAGCGGTGCGGAGTACGACGCCTGGCTGATCAAGATCGACGGCGACCAGTTCGGCAGCGGCTTTGTCGCTGTTAATCCGAACTCGAAGATCCCCGCGCTGATGGACCGCAGCGGGCCGACGCCAATCCGGGTGTTTGAGTCTGGCGCGATCCTGATGCATCTCGCCGAAAAGTTCGGCGCCTTCCTGCCGGCGAGTGGGCCGGCGCGGGCCGAATGCCTGTCGTGGCTGTTCTGGCAGATGGGCAGCGCGCCGTTTCTCGGCGGCGGCTTTGGCCATTTTTACGCTTATGCGCCGACCAAGATCGAATACGCCATCGACCGCTACGCCATGGAGGTGAAGCGCCAGCTCGACGTGCTCAACCGGCGTTTGGCCGATAACGAATATCTCGCAGGGAGCGAATACACCATCGCCGACATGGCGACCTGGCCATGGTACGGCGCGCTAGCCAAGGGGCTGGTCTACGGCGCCGGCGAATTCCTCTCGGTGCACGAATACAAAAACGTGCAGCGCTGGACCGACGCGATCGCCAAGCGCCCGGCGGTGAAACGCGGGCGCATGGTCAACCGCATCTCCGGCGATCCGGCAAGCCAGTTGCACGAGCGGCACGATGCGAGCGATTTCGATACCAAGACGCAGGACAAGATCGGCGAGCCCGCGAAGGGGTGAGGCGAGGGCGGGGGCCTCTCCGCGATCGAATGCGCGGAGATACCCCCACCCCAACCCTCCCCCGCAAGCGGGAGAGGGGGCGCACCGGCGCTTGTTGAACCGACCGATCAAGCAACGGGCCATCGTGGTTGGCCGCATCCGGCTTGTCGACTAAGCTCTCACCAAGCGGCGCGCTCGTCTCCCTCTCCCGCTTGCGGGAGGGCCGGGGTGGGGGCGCCCCACGGGGACTCTACATAGCAGCCCAAAAAGTCCGTCGCCGCATAGCGCAGCAACATTGGGCAGGAGGAAACCGCCATGAGCTTCTTCGAAAAAGGCCCAGTCCGGATCCACTACGAGGAAGCCGGCTCCGGCTTCCCGCTGCTCCTGATCGCCGGCGTCGGATTAAATTCGAATATCTCCGGCATCACCGGCGACTATCCGCCCTTCAATGCCATCAAGGAGTTCGGCAACGAATACCGCTGCATCGCCTATGACCTGCGCAACGCGCCGCCCGGCCAATCCACCGGCCCGCTCGAGATCGAGCGCCCCTGGGATTCCCACACCGACGATCAGCTTGCGCTGATGGATCACCTCGGTTTTGAAAAATTCATGGTGCTGGGTTTTTGCATCGGTGGCCCCTTGATCTGGAATCTGATCAAGCGCGCGCCGGATCGCGTCGTCGCCGCCGTACTGGCGATGCCGTCAGGCTCGCGTCCCGAAATGCGCGACCTGTTTTACAATAACAACATGACCGGCTGGGCGCCGGAACTGACAAAACGGCGGCCCGACATCACGATGGAGCAGGCGGAAAAATTCCTGACCCGGATGTATCGCACCGATCCCGATTTCGTCTTCACCGTGACGCGCGATTTTGTCCGCCAATGCCAGACGCCGGTGCTGATCCTGCCCGACGATATCCCGGCCCATCCTTACGCGGTCGCCATGGAGAGCGCGTTGCTGGCGCCGAATGCGGAAGTCAGCCTGTTTCCGTGGAAGGAGCCGAAAGAGCGGGTGCCGCTCGCGGTGCGGCAAATCCGGTCATTCCTGCGTGCGCATAGGCCGGTGTCATAGTCCGTAGGATGGGTGGAGCGAAGCGATACCCATCGGCATCGCGAACGGTATTTGATGGGTATCGCTTCGCTCCACCCATCCTACTTCTAGACCGCTGTCTTCGCCCCTTCCGCCGGCGGAAACACCACGCGATCGTCCGTCCGGCAATAACGGTCCGCAAACATGCGGCCGATCGGGTGATAGCGCTCCATGTGCACGCGCATCGCGGCGTGGTCCCATAATTCGTCACGGATGTGGAAGTGGATACCTTCGCCCATCACCAGGAGGCGATCGCCGTTGACGTCGATCTCCTTCCACGTCTTGCATTCCATTGCAAACGGCGCATCCGCCAGCCGCGGTACGGCGATTTTGGTTGAGGGCGCCAGTTTGAGATCGAGATAGTCCGGCTCGCCGATCTCGGGCGGGAAATCGCCGCTGCTCTCGTGCATCGCCCTAGCGAGCGGCTCGTCGGTCAAGTTGACCACGAACTCGTTAGTCCGCCGGATGTTGATCACGGTATCCTTGACGCGGCCGTCGGGCCGCAGATTGGCGGCAAACATGCAGAGCGGCGGATCCTCGCAGAACACGTTGAAGAAGCTGAACGGCGCCGCGTTGACCACGCCCGTGGGACCGATCGTCGTCACCCAGGCGATCGGCCGCGGCAGCACAAAGGAGGTGAGCACCTTGTAGCGCTCGCGAGGCTTTAGGTCGCTGGGGTCGTATTGCATGGGGACGTTCCGTGTTGGCTGACCTAGAAAAGGCGGGCAACTATGCGCAAGCGAGTATGCGGAGGCACCCCCACCCTAACCCTCCCCCGCAAGCGGGAGAGGGGACGTTCGGCGTTTGTTGGAGCACTCGAATTCAACAATGCTCACGGCGCAGACCACATCGTTGATTCCACTTCTCGCCATGCAACGCGCTCCGCTCCCTCTCCCGCTTGCGGGGGAGGGCTGGGGTGGGGGTCCACACGGGGATTTTCCGAAATTGGCTCAACTCAAGTTACGGCATGCTCAGTTCATGCCTTCCGACCACCATCCAGTGCACCTCGTCCGGACCGTCGGCGAAGCGGAGGTGGCGGACGTCCTGGTACATCTCGCCGAGCGGGCTCCACTGCGAAATGCCGGTCGCGCCATGCATCTGGATCGCTTGGTCGATAATCTTGCAGGTCCGCTCCGGCACCATGGCCTTGACCATGCTGACCCAGATCCGCGCCTCCTTGTTGCCGAGCACGTCCATCGCTTTCGCGGCTTTCAACACCATCAGCCGCATCGACTCGATCTCGCAGCGCGCCTGCGCGATGATCTGCAGGTTTCCGCCAAGATGGGCGATCTTCTTGCCGAAGGCTTCGCGGGTGAGCCCGCGCGACACCATCAGGTCGAGCGCCTTTTCTGCCTTGCCGATGGTGCGCATGCAGTGATGAATGCGGCCCGGTCCTAAGCGAACTTGCGAGATTTCAAAGCCGCGGCCTTCGCCGAGCAAAATATTCTCCTTCGGCACCCGGCAATTGTTGAAGCGCAGATGCATGTGGCCGCGCGGCGCGTGGTCGTGGCCGAACACGTGCATCGGGCCCAAAATCTCGACACCGGGGGTGTCGATCGGCACCAGGATCTGCGACTGCTGCTTGCTCGGCGGCGCATCGGGATTGGTCTTCACCATCACGATCATGATTTTGCAGCGCGGATCGCCGGCGCCGGAGATGTAATATTTTTCGCCGTTGATCACCCATTCGTCGCCGACGAGTTTGGCCGTCGTCGAAATGTTCTTGGCATCGGAGGAGGCAACGTTGGGCTCGGTCATCGCGTAGGCCGAGCGGATTTCGCCCGCCAGCAGCGGCTTCAGCCACTTCTCCTTTTGCTCCTTGGTGCCGACGCGCTCCAGCACCTCCATGTTGCCGGTATCGGGCGCCGAGCAGTTCATGGTTTCCGACGCCAGCGGATTTTTCGCCAGTTCAACCGCGATATAGGCGTAATCGAGATTCTTCAGGCCTTCGCCGGTCTCGGCATCAGGCAAAAAGAAATTCCATAGGCCTTCTTCCTTGGCCTTGTCCTTGGCCTTCTGCAGTACCGCGAGCTGCTCCGGCGTAAAGCTCCAGCGGTCCTTCTTGCCCTCGCCGAGCCGCATGAACTCGACCGACATCGGATCGACGGTCTCACGGATGAATTTCTTGACGTGCTCGTACAGCGGACGAACCTCGTCCGACATGCGCAAATCGTTGAGTTCTTCGCCCGGGTTGAGATTGTAGGTCGTCGTTCGCGGGATGTAGGCGTGTTTCATCGATTATTCCTCCCATTGCGCAGAACGTCCGTCCTGCAGGCGCGCGTTCGCTCGTTGGCCGGCAATGTAGACGGCGAGGAGGGGCTTGTACAAGCGCGGGCGGCGGAAAGCGATTTTCCGCGCGGTGGGAAGCGGTGATCCTCATGGTGAGGAGGCGCGTTTGCGCCGTCTCGAACCATGAGGCCTCAACGCCGCCATCCTGAGGTGCCGCTTTTCGCGGCTCCTTAGGATGAGGTCTGGCAGATCTACGACGGCATCCGGTGCATCGCGCAGATCTTGTTGCCGTCGAGATCGCGCAAGTAAGCGAGGTAGAGTTTGCCGGTGCTGCCTTCGCGGATGCCCGGCGGATTTTCGCAAGTCGTTCCGCCATTGGCGATGCCGGCCGCGTGCCATGCGTCGGCCTGTTCGGGCGAGTCCGCCGCAAAGCCGATCGTGCCGCCATTGGCCGGGGTCGCGGGCTGGCCGTTGATCGGCTTGGTCACCGAGAATATTCCGGTCTTGGTGATGTAGAAAATGCGGTGGCCGTCGACCCGCGCCGGCCGCACACCAAGCGTGCCGAGCAATGCGTCATAGAACGCCTTGGCCTTGTCGAGGTCGTTGGTGCCGATCATCACATGCGAAAACATTCTTAAAATTCCTCCCAGTTTTTCCGACGAACAGACGCCTTTGCTTTGCGCTTTACCCTCTCGGGACGGAACACCCCCGCGCGCTGCTCGTTGACAGGCAATGTAGACGGCGCGGTTGGCGTTGTACAAGCAGGCGGGTGGCAACCGGCGGGAGGTCTGCGAGGCGGCCTGAACTGGCAGATTACGCTTCGGTAATCCGGTGCCGGAAATTGGTTTCCACGGCCAAACGCGGCGCCTCGACGCACCCCGACGTCTTGAAGCGCTGGCGGGGGAGTTCCTACCTCTTGGGTACAGCCGCGGGCTTCGGCCGTGGCAGTAGATCGCCGTGGGCTTCGGCCACGGTAGCAGGGAGACGACAATGAGCTATCTGAAGACTGCCATTCTGCTGGCCGGTCTCACCGGCCTCTTCATGGGCGTCGGCTATCTGATCGGCGGCGCCACCGGTGCCACGATCGCGCTCGTGATCGCCGCCGCGACCAATCTTTTCGCCTATTGGAATTCGGACCGCATGGTGCTGTCGATGTACGGCGCACAGGAGGTCGACCAGCGCACGGCGCCCGACCTCTTCAATCTCGTGGCTGAACTCGCCGGCCGCGCCGGCTTGCCGATGCCGCGCGTGTTCCTGATGGACGAGCCGCAGCCCAACGCCTTCGCCACCGGCCGCAATCCGCAGAACGCGGCGGTTGCCGTCACCACGGGTCTGGTGCAGTCGGTCAGCCGCGAAGAGCTCGCGGGCGTGATCGCGCACGAGCTCGCGCACATCAAGAACCACGATACGCTGCTGATGACGATCACCGCGACCATTGCCGGTGCGATCTCGATGCTGGCGCAGTTTGGCATGTTCTTCGGCGGCAACCGCGACCAAGGCCCGGGTATCATCGGCTCGATCGCCATGATGATCCTGGCCCCGCTTGGCGCCATGCTGGTGCAGATGGCGATCAGCCGGACGCGCGAATACGCCGCCGACGATCTCGGCGCCCGCATCTGCGGCCAGCCGCTGTGGCTCGCGTCCGCGCTGGCCAAGATCGCCAACGCCGCGCATGTCGTGCCGAATGTCGAAGCCGAGCGCAATCCGGCGACGGCGCACATGTTCATCATCAACCCGTTGTCGGGTCAGGGCATGGACAATCTGTTCACGACGCACCCCTCGACCGAGAACCGCATCGCCGCGTTGCAGCAGCTCGCGGCGCAGATGGGCGCACACGGTGGAACGCTTTCCGTCAACGCCCGCGGCAACTATCCGCGCCGCAGTCCGTGGGGCCGAACCTCGGCCTCGCGCGGCCCGTGGGGGTAACTGAGGTGAAGTCCGCAGGGTGGGCAAAGGCGCGATAGCGCCGTGCCCACCATCTATCATCGAGCAAGCTTCATGATGGTGGGCGCACCCGGTCTTCCCTGCGCCCTTGTGTCCAGAAAATTTGGCAGAATGTGCGAACGGGCGGTTGCGCACCAACCGCCCGTTGCTGGAACTGAGCCCGCTGCGCCCAAA
>NZ_JADPKF010000075.1:0-37565 GCF_023073815.1 Bradyrhizobium sp. 157
CTCAGTGCCGATCCCGTACAGAAGCAAGTGCCCGGCAGGTGGACAGCGCAAAAAGGGATTGACTAACTAAGGCCCGTTACAGAAGCCCGGATGGAGCGCCAGCTGATCCGGGATCGTTTCGCATGCAGAGTGGACCCATCCCGGATTGCGCTTCGCTCCATCCGGGCTACGATGCCCAGGCAAACCGGGGCTGACCGCTTGAACATCTCACTGTACGGCATTTCGGTCTGGATTCTCCCGATCCTGATCGCCATCACCTTCCATGAGGCCGCCCACGCCTTCGTGGCCTACCGGCTCGGGGACAATACTGCTTGGCAGCTCGGCCGGGTCAGCTTTAATCCCTTCAAGCATATCGATCCGTTTGGGACAGTGATTCTTCCGGGGCTGCTGCTGCTGTCGCATTCACCGTTCCTGTTCGGCTACGCCAAGCCGGTTCCAGTGAACTTCCAGAACCTGAAGCACCCCCGGCTCGACATGGTCTGGGTGGCGCTGGCCGGCCCCGCCACGAACATCGCCCTGGCGCTTGTCACGGCTTTGGCCTTCCACGCCTTGCCATTGGTGCCAGCGGAAGCCGCCAAATGGACGGCAGACAACCTCAAAAACGCCTTTCTGATCAATATCGTGCTGGCGATTTTCAACATGATGCCGATCCCGCCGCTGGACGGTGGCCGGGTCGCCGTCGGACTCTTGCCGCGGGTGCTGGCTTACCCGCTGTCGCGGCTGGAACCGTACGGGCTGCTGATTTTGATCGGACTGCTGATCCTGCTTCCCATCATCGGCGCGCAGCTTGGCCTAAATCTTGATGTTATTTCGGCGATACTGCGGACACTGATCGGTTATGTGATCAGCGCGCTTCTCTTCATCACCGGCAACGCTTAAACTTCAAATAGAAACAAACGCACAAGGGACGAACCGACCCGGGCCATGGCGACCAAAGCTGCCGATATGTTGATCGCACGACGCGCCGACACCCGCGCGAGGGCAGATTTTGCAACCTGGAAAATGATTGCCAAGCTCAACGGCTTTTCCGCCCTGCCGCCCGAGGCACAGAGCTTTCTTGAAGGCTACCGGCAGTTGCTTGCCAGGATGACGGAGGATGATGCTTCCGAAGCAACCATCCAGCTCATGTACAAGAAATACTATGTGGAGATGGGCGGCAGCGGAACGCCGCCGCAGCTTCCGTCCCGCGCGAGTGATCCGACCACCGACAGCGGCAACGTCACTGCGTTCCGCCGTCCGCCCGCCCGGCCGAAACAACAGGCTGTATCGGGACCGGCGACAAAACCGCGGCTGCCGGTAGCGCTGATTTTTATCTGTCTTGCGATCGTCTACGTCAGCATTCGCTACTTCTGGCGCTGAGGCGGGTGCATTACTGGCCGGTTGAAGGTCTGCAACCCAACCGCATCACGGCCATGCCGCGTAGGACGGACCGCTGCGTGCGTGCTCCAACCGTATCTGCCGGCGATAGTTGCCCGGTGACGCGCCGCGATACTTGCGGAAGAAGCGATTGAAATAGGCCGGATCGCGAAAACCCAGACCGTATCCGATCTGCTCGACGGGAAGATCGAGCTGCTGCAGACGCGTACAGGCTTCACGCACCAGGCGCTCGTGGATGATCGCGCGCGGGCCGCAGTTTTTCTCCCGTTGGCAATGGGCGTGCAGCTTGTCGGACGTGACGCCGAGCGCGTCCGCATAGCGCGCTACCGGCCAGCCGTCGCGGTAATGCAGTTCGACCATTTGCAGGAAATTGCCGACCAGCGCCGGACCACCGCCACGCGCTGCAACCTCGTGACGCTCATCATGCGAGGAGCTGAGCCGGCAGAGTTGCAGACACAGCAACAGCAGATGTGAGGCGATCAGCGTCGCGCCGCCAAAGCCGGGCGCGCGCAACTCCGCCACGATCGCGCAGCAGGATTCGGCGATCGTGTCGAGATGTGGAGAAAGCGTCTCGCCGGCAACCAGCGCAGCGCGCTCCGTGGTTCTGCGCAGATGCAGCGCCTCGGCACTGCCCGCGATGATCTTGATCAGGAAGGCATCGTCCACCGACAACAGGAATCCATGCGCGCCGGAACCAACGTGCAGCGCTGCATCGGTGCTGCCCGGCAACCAGAGCAGCGCCGGCGCTTCGAGCGCGACACCCGTTCCGTGCCATGAAGCCCGGCCGCGGTCCGATTGCAGCAACAATAGATGCGCCCGGCGCTCCGCCTTCTGGCGGATGACCCACGATCGAGCCGCCAGGGCGGCCGAAAAAGCTTCCGCACGTACCGCCAGCGCGACGCCGACCGGCAGTCCGTTCAGCCCTGGTGATGCCGACATGCCCCCGTCTCCTGAGACAATCCGCCGCCAGTGAAGCGGAAGATTTGCCAGAAAAGTACAATCTTTCCCCGGTTTCGTCCAATTCCAAGCCTCTAGCAACCTCCCCTAACGTCAGGGTGATCATGAGCGCCAGGTCAATGGCGCCGGTCGACGCACCCTGGGAGGACAAGATGATGACATTCCTGACGCGGCGCACCGCCCTGCTGGCGGCCGCCACCTGCGCCGTTACGCTCGGCCTGACCGCCATCGCCGAGGCGCAAACTTCGATCAAGATCGGCTACGCGATCTCGCGCACCGGCCCCAACACCGGAGGCGCCGCGGTCACCACGATCCCCAACTACGAATTGTGGGTGAAGGAGGTAAATGCCGCCGGTGGCATCAAGCTCGGCGACAAGCGCGTCCCGATCGAGGTCGTGCAATATGACGACCGCTCCAACGCCGAAGAGGCGGTGCGCGCGCTCGAGCGGCTGATCAACCAGGACAAGGTCGATTTCATCCTGCCGCCATGGGGCACCGGCCTCAATCTGGCGGTTGGTCCGACGCTCAATCGCGAAGGCTATCCGCACCTTGCTGCGACCGCCGTGACTGACCGCGCGCCCGAACTCGCCAAGCGCTGGCCCAACAGTTTCTGGCTGCTCGGCACCAGCGCGGACGCCGCCAAATCGCTGGTCGAATTGCTGAACAAATTGCGCGACGAAAAGAAGATCGGCGACACCGTGGCGATGGTCAGCATTGCCGACGGCTTCGGGATTGATCTGTCGTCGGCGGCGCGGCCGGCACTCACCAACGCGAAGTTCAAGCTGGCTTACGACAAGAGCTATCCGATCGGCACGCAAGATCTGGCGCCGATCGTCAATGAGATCAAGGCGCTCAACCCGGATGTCTTCATCGCCTTCAGCTATCCGCCGGATACGCTGGCGCTGACCGAGCAATCGCGTATCGCCGGGCTCAATCCGAAGGTTTTCTATACCGGGGTCGGCACCGCCTTCCCGCTCTATCGGCAAAAATTCGGCAAGAACACCGAAGGCGTGATGGGTATCGGCGGCTGGAGCGGCGACAGTCCGGCAATCAAGGACTATCTCGCCCGCCACAAGGCCGCCGCCAACGGGGCGGAGCCGGACCGCTGGGCGAGCGCGGTCACCTATGCAAGCCTGCAGATGCTGCAGCAGGCGATCGAGCGCGTCGGCAAGATCGACCGCGCTTCCGTCATCAAGGACCTGCAGACCGGCACGTTCGATACCGTGATCGGCAAGGTCAAGCTCGAGAACAACATGCCGACGCGCTTCTGGTGGGTTGGCCAGTGGCAGGACGGTGAGTTCTATGGCATCGCACCGGCGAAGAACGAAGGCGCGCGCACCGCGATCGTCCCGAAGCCGGCGTGGGTGGCACCGTAACGTCAAGATTGAGACGCGGCCGGCACGCCAATGACCAACGCCATTCTGACCGGCCTGATGCTGGGCGGCATGTATGCGCTCATCGCCATGGGGCTCACGCTCCAGTACGGCGTTGCACGCATCATGAACCTTTCCTACGGTGAGTTTCTGATTGCAGCCGCCTTTGCATCGCACTGGCTGTTCACGGGTTGGGCGATCAGTCCGTTTGTCGGACTGGCGCTGGTCGTCCCCCTCGCCTTCGTGCTGAACTTTGCAGTCTACAAACTGCTACTGACCCCGTTGGTGCGACGCGCGCCCAACCGGGACGCGCTCGAGGTCGACAGCATTCTCGCAACCTTTGGCCTCACCTTCGTCATTCAGGGCTTGATGCTCGCGCTGTTCGGCGGAGCCTATTACAGCTATTCGTTCCTGGCCTTCCCGGTGCAGTTTCTCGGCGAGACGGTTGCGGCCAACCGCCTCGCCGCGCTCGGGATCACCATCCTGTTAAGCTTGGCGCTCTATGCCGCGTTGACGCGCACCCGCGCCGGCACGGCGGTACGCGCGGTCGCCGTCGATCCCTTCGCGGCGCAGCTTGTTGCCATCAATGTACCGCAGGCTTCCGCCCTGACATTTGCATTGGGCGGCGCCCTGGTAGCAGCGGCCGGCGTGCTGGTCAGCACCTTTCTCACCTTCAGCGCGTCATCCGGCGTCGTCTTCACGATGAAGGCCCTGATCGTCGTCGTGATGGGCGGCGTCGGCAATATGCTGGGCTGCCTGGTCGCGGGACTAGCACTCGGTCTCAGCGAGGCGCTGGTTGCCTCCTATGTCGATCCCGGACTTACGCTCGCAGTCAATTTCGCACTGTTTCTCGCTGTGCTGCTGGTGAAGCCGGCCGGACTGTTTGGCAGGGCCACGCGATGAGCGCTCGTATTGCCGGCTTCGGTGCCGTCGCGCTCGCAGCGCTTGCACTGCTGGCGCTCGTTCCGCGCCTCGGCAATGCCTACTACCTCGCGCTCGCCATTAGCCTATTGCAATACACCGTACTGGCGACGGCCTGGGGCATGTTCTCAGGGCCCACACGCTATGTCTCGCTGGCAACGACCGCGTTCTTCGGTGTCGGCGCCTATACGGTTGCTGTGCTCGGCGAGATCTTGCCGTGGCCGCTGGTGCTGCTGATCGCAGCGGCGCTCGGCGCCATTGTGGCTGGCATCGTCGGGCTCTCGACGCTGCGCTTGAGCGGCGTGTATTTCGTCATCTTCACGTTTGGCCTGACGGAACTGATCCGCCAGCTCGTGGTCTGGTTCGAGGTCAACAAGTCACGCGTGCTCGGGCGCTATGTCTTCGTCGACATCACGCAGGCCGATATCTACTGGCAATTGCTGGCGCTGACCGCCGCGGTATTCCTGCTGGGCTGGCTGATCGCGCGCTCGCGGCTCGGCTTTGCGCTACGGGTGATCGGCGAAGACGAGACCGTCGCAAAACATTGCGGGATCAATACCACCTTCGCCAAAGTCGCCCTGTTCACGATCAGCGCCACGGTGATGACGCTGGTCGGCGCAATCATGGCGCCGCGCTGGACCTATATCGAACCGTCGATCGCCTTCAATTCGATGATCTCGTTTCAGGTGCTGATCATGGCGCTGCTCGGCGGCGCGCACCGGCTGTGGGGACCGGTGCTCGGCGCCGTGCCGCTGACATTGCTGTTTGAGCTGCTGAGCGCGCGCTTTCCGAACACGTTCACGATCATCCTCGGCTGCATTTTCCTGCTGATCGTTTACATGCTGCCGAGGGGCGTCGCGGGATTGTTCGAGAAGCTCTCGACGACGGCGGGCAGCAAAGCCACGCAACGGGCAACCGCATGAGCCAGGGCAGCGGAACACCAGTGCTGGTGATCAACGGGCTGCGGCGCACGTTCGGCGGGCTCGTCGCGGTCAACGACCTCGGCTTCGCGGTTGCCCAAGGCGAAATCATGGGCCTGCTCGGTCCCAACGGGTCGGGCAAGACCACCGCGCTCAATCTGATCTCGGGCGTGCTGCGTCCCGATGCCGGCACCATCCGTCTGATGGGCCAGAACATCGCGGGCCTTGCGTCGTACCGGATCGCACGGCTCGGTCTTGCCCGAACGTTCCAGCTCGTCCGCGTGCTCGACGGCATGGATTGCCGCGAGAACATCAAGGCAGGGTTGGCGTTCCAGAGACCGCATCTGCCCGCATCCGAGACAGAACTGCGGATCGACACGCTGCTTGATCGCGTCGGTCTTGCCGGGCACGACCGGCGGCCCGCGGCGGACCTCACCTATATCGACCGCAAGCGCCTGGAACTCGCACGCGCCCTGGCGGCAAAGCCGCGACTGCTGCTGCTCGACGAATGGCTCGCCGGACTAAATCCATCCGAACTTGCGATCGGCATCGAGCTGATCCGGTCGTTGAAGGCAGACGGGATCACCATCGTCCTGGTCGAACACGTGATGAGCGCGGTTCGCGCGCTTTGCGACCGCTGCATCGTGATGAGCAGCGGACGCAAGATCGCCGAAGGCGTGACTGCGGACGTACTGAGCGATGCGGCCGTCGTGAAGGCCTATCTTGGCGGGGTGGCCGCCGATGCTTGAGGTCGCAAATCTGAGCCTCGCTTATGGCCTGCACCGCGCACTCGACGGCGTCGCTCTCAGAGTCGGCCGCAGCGAAATCGTGACGATTCTCGGCGCGAATGGCGCCGGCAAGACGTCGCTCCTGAAGGCCATCGCCGGAGTCGTTCGGACACTGCCAGGCAAGCAGGTGCGCCTCGGTGGCCGCGATATCTCCGCGCTTGCCGCGCATGAGATCGTCGAAAGCGGGCTGGCGCTGGTGCCCGAGGGCCGCGGCATTTTCGGCGATTTGACTGTGAAGGAAAATCTTCTGCTCGGCGCCAATCCGAAGCGCGCCCGCGAGGGCGAAGCGGCGCGGCGCGAGCAAGTGCTTGCGCTGTTTCCGCGCCTGCGCGAGCGCGCCGGCCAGATCGCGCGCACCATGAGCGGCGGCGAACAGCAGATGCTCGCCATCGGCCGCGCGCTGATGTCCAATCCCGATATCCTGTTGCTCGACGAGCCGTCGCTCGGGCTCTCGCCGGCCATGGTGCAGGAGTTGTTCGCCACCTTGCGCCGTGTGCGCGAGGCCGGCGTTGGGCTCCTCCTCGTCGAACAGAACGCGCAGGAGAGCCTGCGGATCGCCGATCGCGGCTATGTGCTCGCGAACGGCGTCATCGTCGGGCACGGCACCGCCGCCGAGTTGAAAGCCGATCCCGCCGTCCAGCGCGCCTATCTCGGCGGCGTGCCGCCGGCCACCGCATCATCGTCATAAGCCCCGCTTGAGGAGAGAAAGCCATGTATGAAATTTCGCTGCTGCTCGAGAGCAAGGACGTGCCCGCATCGAACGGCGCGACGTTCGATCGCCTGAACCCGGTCACCGGCGATCTCGCAAGCCGCGCCGCGGCAGCCCAAATCGCGGATGCAAAGCGCGCGGCCGATACCGCCGCAGCCGCCTTCCCCGCGTGGTCCGCTACCGGCCCGAACGCCAGGCGCGCGATCCTGTTGAAGGCTGCCGATCTTCTGGCGTCGAAGGCGTCGCAATTCGTCGAGCTGATGGCCGCGGAAACCGGCGCGACGGCCGGCTGGGCCGGCTTCAACGTTCACCTCGCGGCCGGCATGCTGCGCGAGGCCGCCGCCATGACCACGCAGATTTCAGGCGAGGTCATCCCCTCGGACAAGCCGGGCTGCATCGCGATGGCCGTGCGCCAACCCGCGGGCGTCGTGCTTAGCATGGCGCCTTGGAACGCGCCGGTCATTCTCGGCGTACGCGCCATCGCCCTGCCGCTTGCCTGCGGCAACACCGTCGTGCTGAAGGCCTCCGAAATTTGCCCGGGCACCCACCGGCTGATCGCCGAATGCCTGCACGACGCCGGCCTGCCGCCGGGTGTCCTCAACGTCATCACCAACGCGCCGGAAGATGCCCCTGCCCTGATCGAAATGCTGATCGGCCATCCCGCCGTGCGGCGTGTCAATTTCACCGGCTCGACGCGCGTCGGCCGCATCATCGCGCAGGTGGCGGCAAAGTACCTCAAACCAGCCTTGCTCGAGCTCGGCGGCAAGGCGCCAATGATCGTGCTCGACGACGCCGATCTCGACGCAGCCGTTGCCGCCGCAGCGTTCGGCGCCTTCATGAACCAGGGCCAGATCTGCATGTCGACCGAGCGGCTCGTCGTCGACGAGAAGATCGCCGATGCGTTCGTAACGAAGCTCGCGGCGAAAGCCGGATCGCTGGTCGCCGGCGACCCGCGCAAGGGTAGCGCACCGCTGGGATCGCTGATCGGCACCGATGCCGCCGTCCGCATCCAGGCGTTGATCAACGATGCCGTCAGCAAGGGCGCCAAGGTGGTCGCAGGCGGGCGCAGTGAGGGAACGCTGATGTCGGCGACGGTGATCGACGGCGTCAACTCGTCGATGCGGATCTACGACGAGGAGTCGTTCGGTCCGGTAGTCTGCGTCGTGCGCGTCAACGGCACGGACGAAGCCGTTCGCGTCGCCAATGACACTGAATACGGGCTATCGGCAGCGGTATTCGGCCGCGATATCGCGCGCGCGTTCGAGGTCGCCAAGCGCATTGATTCGGGCATCTGTCACGTCAACGGGCCCACCGTTCACGATGAGGCGCAGATGCCGTTCGGCGGCGTCAAGGCGTCGGGCTATGGCCGTTTCGGCGGCAAGGCAGGTATCGCCGAATTCACCGAGTTGCGCTGGATCACGATCGAAACAGGGCCACAGCATTATCCGATCTAACGCCTCGCTTCTGACCAAGTCAGAACCGAAGCTCTGGATTCTTGTTTTGACGCGTTCTCTTCACGCGAACCGGTGTCCACTTCGCTCGAAAACGCTATAGCGGCGGCAGTGCTGGGCGTCAGCTCTTGTTCTTAACGCGGAAGATCACCGGCAGCGTGAACGTCAGGCCTTCGTCGGCAACGACAGGCGGCGGCATCGGGACCGGATCGGAGCGGCGCACCATCGCCAGCGCCGCCGCGTCGAAGGCCGGATCGCCCGATCCCTTTTCGATATCGGTCGACAGCACGCGGCCCATGCGGTCTAGCGTAAAGCGAACCTGGATCTCGGCAGATTTTTGCTGCCGTTCCTTCGGGTAGCGCTTGTGCTTGTCGAGATGCGCGACGAGCTCCTTTTGCCACGTCGCGCGCGCGCGTCGTGCGCTCTCGCCGGTGCCGATCACCGGTGCGATGGAACGCTGCCCTTCCGGAATGTCCTCAGAACTCGGCGTCGCGGTTGCCTCGGAGGCAACCGACTCGGTCGACGCCTGCGTCTGCACCGCCGCGATCTTCGGATCGTCCTCTTTCGGCTTCTTCGACTCGTTCTCCGTCACCACGCGGTCGGCCTCTTCGGGCTCCGTCGGCTTGTCCTGCGGCAGCTCGGTTTCCTTGACCTCGGCCTTCTGCTCGGCGAGCTGCGGCGACGCCGCGGACGCATCGGTGTCCGGGCCCGGCGGCAGATCGGTCACCTCGCGGCGCACGGAGGCCATTTCGAGCCCGATCTCGATTGCCGACGCACCGAGGGCGTCATCGGCTTCTTCGGTCTGCAAATGCGCGATCGCCAGCGCGGCGCCGCCAATGTGGAGCGCGAGCGCAATCACCGCGGCAGAAATCCAGAGCGGCCGCGAAGGCCTTTGCTCGTCGAGGCCGGTCAAGGCTTTGCCGGCGCCGCTTGCGCCGCAGCTGCTTCAGGAACGCCTTCGAGCGCCACCAGCTTGATTTTGGAATAGCCGCCGGCGCGCAGGATTTCGAGCACGTCCATCAATTCGCCATAGGGCACGGCGCGGTCAGCGCGCAGGAAGACGTGACGCTCTTTGCTGGCATCCGGCATCGCATCGAGCGAGCGCACCAGATCGACGCGCTTGACCATGTTCTCCCCGATCGCAACCGAGAGATCCGGCTTGATGCTCACATAAGTGGGCTTGTCCGGCTTCTTCTGCGGGGTTGCGGTCGACGTCGGCAAATCGATCGGCAGGTCGACGGTCGACAATGGCGCCGCGACCATGAAGATGATCAGGAGAACCAGAACGACGTCGATGAACGGCGTGACGTTGATCTCGTGCGATTCGGCGAAATCGCTGTCATCATCGAGGTCGTGTTCTGCGATTGACGCGCCCATCGCCTACTCCGCCGCCGCGCGGGCATGCGAGCCGCCGAGTGAACTAACGTGGGTACGGTCGAGATCGCGCGACAGCAGCCGTCCTGCGACGCCCGATGCACGGCTGACCAGTTCCATGTAACCCTTGGTGACGCGCGCGAAGTGATTGTAGATGATGACGGCCGGGATCGCGGCGACGAGGCCGATCGCGGTTGCGAGCAGCGCTTCGGCGATGCCAGGTGCCACCACGGCAAGGTTCGTGGTCTGCGATTTCGAAATGCCGATAAAGCTGTTCATGATGCCCCAGACGGTGCCGAACAGTCCGACGAACGGCGAGGTCGCGCCGATGGTCGCGAGCAGGCCCATACCGAGCCGGATCCGACGCGCCTCGGCGCGCACGATTTCCGAGAAGCTCGACGCGGCGCGCTCCTTGATGCCGGCGTCGCTCGAAATGCCCGCCGACAGCCGCGCCTCGCGCATCGCTGCCGCGAGCAAGGACGACAGCACGCTGCCCTTGGAACCCAGCGCGAATTGCGCTTCCGCCAGTGACCTCGCATCGGAGATCTTGGCAAGCGCCCGGCGCACTTTGCGCTGAATGACGGTGAGCTCGACCATCTTGGCGATGAAAATGGTCCAGGTCACCAGCGAGGCAAAGGCGAGACCGATCATGACCGCCTTGACCACCACGTCAGCCGACATGAACATCGACCAGGGCGACAATTCGCGGAGTTCAGCGGCAGCCGACTTCAGCAATTTGCTCTCGCGTTCCGGAGGCGTCGCGGCTGAATCCGAAGGTGCGGCCGGCGCAGCCGCCGGCTGGGCCGGCGCGGCCGGGACCTGCGATACGGCGGGCGCCTGCTGGGCCGCAGGTGCGGACGACGCCGCAGGAGGCGTGCCCTGCTGGGCCGACGACGGCGCCGACAGCGACAGCATCGCCAGCGCGGACATCACCGCAAATATCATAACGCGAGAAAGAGACATGTTGTTCATACTTCGGCCCAGTAGCGGATCAGGTTCTAATAGATACCGGTCAATTTGACCGTTTCGGGGTCGTCTCGCCCAAGCCGCTCCACCAGGGCCTGGATCGAGGTGTCGAGATCGAAGATCAGGCTGCGGGCGTAGGCATCCGTACCATGCTCTGGAGCCTGAAAAAAGATGCCACACGCATACCCGGTGCGACCGGCGTGACCAGATGCAACGAGACGCAGGACTCTAGACGCAGGACCAAGGCACGAGGTCACCGGCCGCGAGCTTGATCCGGTGGGAACCGTGAAGGTCCGCGACCACCAGCTCGCCGCCGTCGCATTCATCCGGCTCCGAAAGGAGGTGCCGCTGACTCAGCTCGCAGCAACCGACCGGCGGCAGGACAAATCCTGCACCGTAGGTACCGAGCGAAACTTTCGGGGTCAACGCGGCTGGGGCGAGACGTCGCTTGAATCCATCCAGATCAAAACGATTCTAATTTGCGGTCCAAAGTCGTTCGACAGTTGGCGATGCGGATGAGATTGCGAGCCACGCGTCATGCCGATCCTCGCGCGTGCGCTATGCCGATTCTCGCGCGTGCGCTGCCGCAACCTTTCCAATAGTTTAGGATTCTCAAGCGCTCGTGCGTGTACGCACCGAGAGCGCGCAGACTATACCTGTCTCGACAGGGAACCGTGCTGGGCGCCTTTGCCTGTTATCCGAAACAAGTGGTTCAGCATGTCGAGATCACGCACCATCCGTTGGGTCTTGTTGGTCGCAGCGATCGCCGCGCTAGTAGGCTTTTTCGGCTGGCAGCGATTCCAAAGCGAGGCCCGTGAGGCGCAAGCTGAAGCCCAGAAGCCCGCGCCAGCCCGTGCTGCCGTGCCCGTGCGAACGGCCCTGGTCGAAAGGACCAGTTTTCCCGTTTATCTGACCGGCCTCGGCACTGTGCAAGGCTTCAACACCGTCGTCGTCCGCACCCGCGTCGACGGTCAGATCAATCGAATTGCGTTTCAGGAAGGCCAGTTCGTCACGGAAGGCGATACGTTGGCCGAGATCGATCCGCGGCCGTTCCAGGCCGCGCTCGATCAGGCCAAGGCGAAGAAGGCGCAGGATCAAGCCAATCTCGCCAACGCCAACCTCGACCTGCAGCGCTCCACTCGGCTCGGTGAGTTCGCGACCCGCCAGCAAACGGATACCCAGCGTGCCTTGGTCGCGCAATTGACGGCGCAAGTGGCCGGCGACGATGCGGCGATCGAAAACGCGCAGACCCAGCTCGATTACGCCACCATCAAGGCACCGATCTCCGGTGTAGCCGGGCTGCGCCAGGTCGACGTCGGCAATATCGTCAACGCTGCGACTCAGACCGGCATCGTTACGATCGCCCAGATCGAACCGATCGCGGTGATCTTCACCGCGCCGGAAGACCACTTGCCGGATATCAGAGCCGCGCTGGCCGCCGGTTCTCCCAAAGTGATCGCACTCTCCACGGACGGCAAGCGGGTGCTTTCCACCGGCACGCTTTCCCTGATCAACAACCAGGTCGACACATCAAGCGGTACGGTCCGGCTCAAGGCGGTCTTTGACAACAAGGACCACGCGCTGTGGCCGGGCCAGTCGGTTTCGACCCGGCTGCTGATTGCGACGCTGGAGAACGCTACCGTAATTCCCGACGATGCCGTCCAGCATGGCCCCAACGGACTTTACGCCTACACGGTCAGCCCCGAGAACAAGGCCGAGCTCCGCAAGATCAAGGTGACGCGGTCGATCGATGGCCGTTCGGTGGTCGACGAGGGGCTGTCGCCGGGCGATCGGGTGATCACGGCGGGTCAGTTCAAGGTTCAGCCCGGCACATTGGTCACAACCGCGGTCGCCAGTTCGGATCAGGCGAAGGCTGCCCGGGAATGAGCCAGGGAATTTCCGCCCCCTTCATTCGCTACCCGATCGGGACCTCGCTGATGATGGCGGGGATCATGTTCGTCGGCCTCGTCGCCTATCCACTGCTGCCGGTCGCGCCGCTGCCGCAGGTCGATTTTCCGACCATTCAGGTCTCCGCCTCCCTGCCCGGCGGTAGTCCGGAGACTATGGCGTCGTCGGTGGCGCAACCGCTGGAGCGCCAGCTCGCGCAGATTCCCGGCGTCGCGCAGATGACCTCGACCAGCTATCTCGGTACGACGGCGATCACGATCCAGTTCGATCTGAACCGCCCGATCGATGCCGCGGCTAACGACGTGCAGGCCGCGATCAATGCTGCCAGCGGCCAGTTGCCAAAAAATCTTCCCTCGCCGCCGATCTATCGCAAGGTCAACCCGGCGGATGCGCCAATCCTGATACTGTCGGCGACTTCGGACACGCTGCCGCTCACCACCGTCAGCGACTCCGTGGATGCCCAGCTTGCCCAACAGATCAGCCAGATCTCCGGCGTGGCCCAGGTGATCATCGGCGGACAGCAGAAGCCTGCCATCCGCATTCAGATCGACCCGGCAAAGCTTGTTGCCAAGGGGCTATCGCTGGAAGATGTTCGCAGCCAGATCGCGATCACGACCGTTGACAGCCCCAAGGGCAATATCGACGGCGAGCGCCGCGCCTATACCATTTATGCCAACGACCAGTTGCCGGATTCCAAGGACTGGAACGACGTCATCATCGCCTATCGCAACGGCGGCCCATTGCGAATTCGCGATATCGGCCAGGCCGTCACCGGTCCGGAAGACGCCAAGCAGGCGGCCTGGGCCAATGGCAAGCGCGGTGTGTTCCTGGTCGTGTTCAAGCAGCCCGGCGCAAACGTCATCGAGACCGTCGATCGGATCAAGGCGACGCTGCCGCGGCTGGTCGCCGCGATCCCGGCGGCGGTCAAGATCGAGGTGATGAGTGATCGCACCACGACGATTCGCGCTGCGGTCGAGGACGTGCAATTCACCATGCTGCTGACCATCGCGCTCGTCGTGATGGTCATCTTCATCTTCCTGCGCAACTTCTGGGCAACGGTAATCCCGGCCGTGACAGTGCCGCTGGCGCTGCTCGGCGCCTGCGCGCTGATGTGGGTGTGCGGCTATTCGCTCGACAATCTCTCGCTGATGGCGCTCACCATCGCCGTCGGTTTCGTGGTCGACGACGCCATCGTGATGCTCGAGAACATCACGCGCTACATCGAGAAAGGCGAAAAGCCGATGGCCGCCGCCTTCAAAGGCGCCAGCGAAATCGGCTTCACCATCGTGTCGATCAGCATCTCGCTGGTCGCCGTGCTGATTCCGCTGTTACTGATGGGCGGTATCATCGGGCGGCTGTTCCGCGAATTCGCGGTGGTGCTCGCGATGACCATTCTCGTATCGATGGTCGTGTCCCTGACGCTGACGCCGATGATGGCTTCGCGCTTCCTCCGCGCGCATGGCGAAACCAGCCATGGCCGGGTTTATCAATGGAGCGAGCGCGGTTTCGACGCGATGCTGCGCGTCTACGAGCGCAGCCTCGATCTGGCGCTGCGCTGGAAGCTCACCACGCTGATGATGTTCTTCGCCACCCTGGGATTATCGGTCTATCTGTTCGTCATCATCCCGAAAGGCTTCTTCCCGCAGCAGGACAATGGCCTGATCACGGCCACCTCGGAAGCCAGCCAGGACATCTCCTTTGCCGACATGAAGCGGCATCAGGAGGAGCTTGGAAAAATCGTGCAGGCCGACCCCGACGTCGCCTCGGTCGCGATGGCGATCGGCGGCAGCGGCCGCGCCGGCAATAACGGCAATCTCTACATCACGTTAAAGCCGCGCGACGAGCGCGAGGCGAGCGCCCAGCAGATCATCGCGCGTCTCCGTCCGCAGTTGGAGAAAGTCGAAGGCGCCCGCCTCTATATGCAGGCGGCGCAGGACGTGCGGCTCGGCGGCCGGCCGACGCGAACGCAATTCGAGTTCACGCTGCAGGACGCCGACCTCGCCGAGCTGAACGAATGGGCGCCGAAGATTTTGGCGAAGATGCAGACGCTGCCGGAACTGCGCGACGTCGCCACCGACCAGCAGACCAACGGCACCACGCTGGAGCTGAAGATCAACCGCGACACCGCCGCGCGCTACGGCATCCAGCCGCAACTGATCGATGACACGCTCTATGATGCGTTCGGTCAGCGCCAGGTGACTCAGTATTTTACCCAGCTCAACACCTACAAGGTGGTGCTCGAGGTGCTGCCGGAATTGCAGGGCAGCCTCGACACGCTGAACAAGATCTACGTGAAATCGCCCACCACGGGCGACCAGGTGCCGCTGTCGACCTTTGCGACCTGGACCAGCGTGCCGGTGCGGCCGCTGTCGATCAGCCATCAGGGCCAGTTTCCGGCGATCACGATCAGCTTCAACCTCGCGCAAGGCGTGGCGCTGGGACAGGCGACCGACGCGGTGCAGAAAGCGATGGTCGAGCTTGGCGCACCGACGACGCTCAATTCGAGTTTCCAGGGCACCGCGCAGGCGTTCCAGCAGTCGCTCGGCAGCGTGCCGCTACTGATCCTCGCAGCGCTCGTGGTGGTGTACCTGATCCTCGGCATTCTCTACGAAAGCTACATCCATCCGATCACGATCTTGTCCACGCTGCCATCTGCCGGCGTCGGCGCGCTGGCGATCCTGATGCTGTTCGGGTTCGATTTCAGCCTGATCGCGCTGATCGGCATCGTGCTGTTGATCGGCATCGTGAAGAAGAACGGCATCATGATGGTCGACTTCGCGATCACGGCCGAACGCGACGAGCAGCTCGAGCCCGAAGCCGCGATCCGAAAGGCGGCGCTATTGCGATTCCGCCCCATTATGATGACGACGATGGCGGCGCTGCTCGGCGGCGTACCGCTGATGCTCGGTACCGGCACGGGATCGGAAATTCGCCAGCCGCTCGGTTATGCCATGGTCGGCGGCCTGCTCGTCAGCCAGGCGCTGACGCTGTTCACGACGCCGGTGGTCTATCTCTATCTGGACCGGCTTTCGAACGCCTTTGCGCGCTCGGGCCGTTCGACCGATCTTGACCATGACGCCCATGCGGATGGGCAACGATCCGTTAAGCAAGCCGCCGAATGACTTGTTTAGGTCGTCGATAAATCATCTTGGGGGTCTGTCGCCGCGGTTCGAAGCGCCACCTAAATTGGTTTGCTCAGCTTCAAAAAGCCCCCTTCTACGCTTGCCAAGGCCCGGACCGAGCGGGTAGAACGACGCACCAGCGAAAGCGGCGATTTGCACGATCCCGCTCCAGCCGATTGCCCGGACATTCGAATAAGCTATTGATGTTATTGAGCAATCATTGGGGAATGGTGTAACGGTAGCACAACAGACTCTGACTCTGTTTGTCTAGGTTCGAATCCTAGTTCCCCAGCCAGCTTTAAATTATTGAAAATGCTGGAATATTTCGGATTAGCTACCTAGATTTCGTGCTATTCCTTGTTGCGCCTGTTGCGCAAAAATCCTCAATAGTTCCAGCGGCTCCCATGCATTCCCGGCTAGTCGGCGCAACACGATATGCAACATGATGTGGGCCGGATTGCGCGATCACGCTGGGCATTGAAAAGGAACTTGACGTGACTACGTGAGTTACGTACAAGAGCCGGGTCCGTTAATTACGTAGTCATACAACAATGCATACTGTAGCTCGGCTCCATTC
Source organism: Bradyrhizobium sp. 157 (assembly GCF_023073815.1). NCBI lineage: Bacteria > Pseudomonadati > Pseudomonadota > Alphaproteobacteria > Hyphomicrobiales > Nitrobacteraceae > Bradyrhizobium > Bradyrhizobium sp. 157. The sequence continues at coordinate 16,444 of NZ_JADPKF010000075.1, forward strand.
CTTTGACCGTGCCGCTAAAGATGCGGGACTTTCGGAGGAAGAAATTACCGATATTATCGATTTTTTGGCGGAGAACCCGGATGCCGGCGATGAGCTAGCTGGTACGGGCGGATGCCGGAAGATCAGGGTTGCAGGCCGCGGCAAAGGGAAGCGTGGTGGCTATCGAACCATTACGTTCTATACGGGCGACACAATGCCTGTGTTCTTGGTCACGGTGTTTGGGAAAGGCGAGAAATCTACTCTGACGCCGAGCGAATCGGCGGCGTTGAAGGTCCTGACAAAGCAAATCGTGCATGAGTATCGAAATAAAGTGACGACGTTAGATAGACAGCAGCAGGGTAAATCAGCATGAGCAAAAAGGCATTCGACAAGATCGCAGCTGGCCTCAACGAGGCCCTTGAGATCGCGCGCGGCAACGCGAAGCCTAGCAAGCTCCACGTGCCGCCGGAGATCAACGTTCGCAGCATTCGTCAGAAACTAGAACTGTCGCAGGATGATTTTGCGGCCGAGTTCGGCTTCACGATCAACCAGATTCGCGATTGGGAGCAAGCTCGGACCCGTCCACTTGGCGGCAACCGCGCTTATCTCATGATTATTCAGCGCGACCCTAAAGCCGTGCTTAGTATTCTACGATCGGTTGCCGCGAAGCGCCGCAGCGCGAAGAAGGCAGCGTAACTATGAACCCCGCTTCGGCGGGGTTTACTTTTATCTGCTGGACGCAAAATTGGTTGACGTATCTGCCATAGCTGGTGCTATCGCCGCTCTCAGAAGCGCGAACGACATTGCGCAAGCTATGATGGGATTGCGCGACGCCGCCGCCTTTCAATCGAAACTGATCGAGTTCCAAGGCAAGATCATCGAAGCAAACAACAGCGCATTCGCTGCGCAGGACGAGCGTTCGGCACTCCTCCAAAAAATAAGCCATCTTGAAAACGAAGTGGCGGCTCTCAAGGCCAACCAGCGCAAGTTTGATCGCTATGCGTTAAAGGACTTCGGCGCGGGTTCATACGCCTACGAATTAAAAGCTTCAGAAGCCAACGGCGAACCAATTCACCGCGCCTGTGCAACCTGCTTCCAGCAGGAAAACATTAGCATCCTGCATTTCTCACATCAGTCGGAGGGACAGGACTGGTTCGATTGCTTTCGCTGCAAGAATCGGCAGCACTTCGGTAGGTACGCGCGCCGGGTTGTCGACTCCTCACACTCAGACTTTTGAGAAGCGGCACTAGTTCGCACGATACCGTCGTGCTTCCCTGCCCTCGCCGACCACGTATTGGCGCCCTTAGATCATCGTAATTCCGTTCGCCATGACCACTGCTGCGGACCACTCAATTCGGTGAGCGCCCAAACCAAAGCGTCAACCCGGTCCGGCGAATAGCCGTTCCGCCCGCGATCGAAATCGCTCGTAAACGCGCACATCTGATCCTCTAAAGTCGAAAAATTGGCTACGTGGTGCACTTTTCGCTGTTCGTACAATGCAGCGATCGGCTCGGCGCGCACCACCTTTCCGCGGCTGGCATGAACCGATTTAAAGCTCACTCGCGGATCTAGGGCGCGGATTGTTGCTTCAACCATTGCACCGCCGTTGTTGATTTCCGCGATGATGCGATCTGCCTTGTGTCGCCGGTATGCCTCGATCGCCTTTGCCGCCCATTCGTGCGGTGCGTATCGACCCGACAAATCTTCAAGGACGTAATCTTCGCGGTCGCCACCCACGCCTGCCACAACTATACCGGTTTCGTCCGAACCTTCATTGTTCGACACTGCGGGGTCGATAGCCACGACGATACGCTTTAAGTCAGGCGCCTTGCTCACACGATCTCGGTCGAGCCAAGCCAATTGCCAGAGGGCGCCGGGCATATCGCTCAACAGTTCGGCGTTCAATTCCTGTCGGCCGAGCCGGGTGCCTTCGTATCGCGCACGGACGGCGGCTAGGAACGTCGGCGCCAGGTTGGCTTCGTTCTCGAAAGTGGATCCGCGCGTCACGACGACGTCCCTGCCCTCACGGGCCAGGATTTCCTTCAACAGCTTGATCGGCCGCGGCGTGGTGGTCGCAAGCCATCGCGGGCGCGAGCCTAACCGCAATCCGAACTGCAGCATGTCCCACGTCGACTGCGGTTCGTTCCAAGCCGCCAACTCGTCGGCCCACGCCGCATCGTGCTCCGGTCCGCGTAACCGGTCCGCTTCCTCGCTGCTAAACGTCGTCGCGATGGCGCCGTTCGGCCACGTCAGGCGGCGCTTGGACGGTTCGTATTGCGGCCTATTCCACGGCGGCGCCATACGCAGCAACCCGCTCTGCCCCTCGACCATGGTATCGCGGGCGTCGGCGGCAGTGGGTGCCACGAGTGCGATGCGGCCGGCCGTCCTTGTCTCGACCAGGTCATGCACCCAGCCGGATCCTGTGAAGGTCTTGCCCCATCCACGGCCGGCCAGCGCTAGCCAGCCGAGCCAATCGCCTTCGGGCGGGAGCTGGCTTGGTCGAGCCTTGGCACGCCAACCGCCGTCGGCCAGAGTGTTTGCGAGGGCAGCGGCGATGCTACTAAACATTGACGATGCTCGGCAGGGCTACGGGGCAAGGTGGCAATTGGGACGGCTCGTGCTCGATCACCAAGGGCGATCTGGGCCGGCTCGGGGCGTCGGTGGCCGGCTCGGTATCGAGTTCGCGCAGAGCCTCCACAACGGCCGCGCGCGCCGCGCCATGGGGCGCCAGGGCACGCAGGATGGCCGCCTGCACCTTTGCGAATTCTGGGCTGTTCACAATCGCCACGTTGTTCGTGACGTTAATGGTGCCCTGCGCGATCGTCGCAATCTCGCCCGTCACCTTGCCGATCTTTTCGAGCACGCCGACCAGTTGGCCCGCCACGATAGCCGCGCCTCGCGCGTCGCCTGCCTCGGTGGTAGCGGCCATCTGCGACATGAGCATGGTGCGGACGGCCCGGAAGTGGTCGAGCACCGATGCGCCCTCTTCCGCCGCCTTGGCCGCCAGCTCGGCGAGCTGCGCGGGGCCGACCAGATAGGACGCCTTCATTTCCTGGCTGACGTGATTATTCCAGTGCCGCCCAATGGCATCCTTGGACAAGCCGAACTTTTCCGCCAAGCTACTGAGCGAAGCGCCGCCGGCATGCAGCAACTCGATACGCCAGCGCTCGGGGTGCTGACAGACGGTGCATTTGGGACCGGTTTTCATCCGCGAAATTCCAATGCGAATTGCGCCATCACCGGAGTCACCGGCCAACGGCGCGACATGGACACAACATGACGTAGAAATGCACGTTATTTCAGGTAATTACCTTGCGATTAAAAGATATATATTCTGTTAATCGCCATTCAGCACGCGCGACAAGGCCGGAAAGCCGGCGCGGATTGATTGACGGTCGCGACCGCTTGATACTTGTTTCCATGAAGCGTCACACCGTCACGTCACCGTCACATCGCGTCACATGTGACGGGTCAATCCCTGTCACGTCACGTCACACACCCCTTAGGGGTGTGACGGTGTGACGGTGACGGCTAGCGAACTGGCAATGGTGGTAAAGGCGAAAGAAGAACAGTCCCGCCCGGCGGTGGCGGCACAATGGAAGGGCTGGCCATTGGAGTGATTCCCAGCGCGTACCCGATCCGCACCGTGCCGTCCTGCTCGACGATCCGCCGTAGCCGCGCTAGCCCGTTGCGTAGCCGCCTGAATGGCTCTCGCGGGTTCTTCGCTTCGCCGTCCAGCACGCCAGACCGGAACAGTTCTTCCCGCCAGATGTCCACCGCCACCGCGCCGCCCGTACCGTGCGCAGCAATTGCCCGTTTCAGCGCGTCCAATGCCAACACTTGCATGTCGCTCAAACGGGACGCCCCTTCGGGTGCCGCCTGTACCGTGCGCGGAGAGACGATAAACGCGGTTAGGGCGTCGCCGTCAGCATCAAACCCTATCGCGATTTCCTCGCCCTCGAACGCCGTCAGGGCATCTTCGGGTTGATCGTTACCCTTTACCACGGTCGCAGTCTTGACCTTACCTTCACCGGATATTTGCACTCCAACGTCAATATGACCGGTCTTAGCGCTACTGCCGCGCTCGCCCCTGCTTTCGTCCTTACCGGTGTGACCGATCAGGGCGATATGAAGCGGCTGCCCGACATACTCGTGTATTCGTTTCAGATTGGCGGCGACAGCGTTGGTGTGTTGTGCCTTGTCTTCGTCTCCGCCGCCGGCCGCCACGCCCTTGGCATAGGTGTCGAGAATGATCAGCCCGACAGGAATGCCGAACCGCGCTTCAGCCGCCTTGATCGTTTCGGTGATGATCTCGACACAGCTGACATCGATCAAATCAACAATCTGATCGGCGACGCTGATCGGCAATGTGGCCAGGCCGTCACGCTTGGCATAGGCGGCAAGGCGCCGTCTTGTCAGTGCCGCGCGCTCAAAAGCGAAATACACTACGCCGGCCTGCATCTTCGTCTTGAAGCCGCGCCAGTCCTTGCCGGCCGCAAGATGAACGGCCAAGTCTGTCAGCAAGGTTGACTTGAGCGATCCTGCAGGGCCGAACCATGACGAATCCTCATTCAATGCGAGCACGCCCTTGACGGCCCATGGTTTCGGGGGTTCGTTCGCACATTCGTCGAAAAATTTCAGCGGGAGTGCGCGCATTAATGGAGCCCCTTCTTGCCGAGCAAATTCAGTCCCAGCTTGAGCGTATGATTGGACTTGGCGATCGATCGCTGTTCTTCGAAATAGGTCAGCCACAAATCGATCTGTGTCGCGCTCCAATGGCGGAACGCGAACGGGCGTCGGTCAGAGGAACACCAATAGTGCAGTTCGATCGCGGCGTGACTGACCCACGGATCATTTCCGAACGGTCGCCATCCGTAGCGGTAAATCCGCCGCAACTCATCGACACGCTTGTCGAAGCTAGCCAACTGCTCGGCGGTCGGCTTTGATCGCTCTTTCATTTCATTCATTGTCGCATCCATCGCGCGTTCGATTTCGGCTGCGCGTTCGCTCGGGAAAAACCCACGCGCCATCCACTCGGCACAAAGCAGGATGGTTCGCGCGTTGTCCATTTGCTTCGCCGCGGCGTGCTCGTCGCAGGCGTTGAGCCGATCTAGATTTCGCCGGCTGATTTCGTCCGGCTTCCAGCCAGCCTTGACGGCTTCACGCAGTTTGGCCATGCGCTCGCGGATCTCGGTCAGGTCATCGATCCAGAGCATGTAGCGAAGGTAGAGGCGATCAAAGATTTCATTGGTGAGCGGCACCCACTTGGTGGGCGGTGATTGGTGGATACTCATTACAGGCTCCAAATATTTTGATGGAGCCCCTACAAACACATTGCGATGGCTGTCGAACTGTGGTAGCTAAACGGGAGTCTTGACCGGACACGCTGACTACGACCGAAATTCGACCGCTCTTGCAATTGCCGTTGCAGGGGCGGTTTTCTTTTAGGCTGGTACTAATTCGTTGCTGGCGGCTTCCTGTGCCGTCAACCATTCGGTCGCCGCGGTCTCACTGATACGCGTGCACTTCCCGATCTTGACGATGCGCGGCCCCTTGCCCTCAGCGCGTAGCCGGTAAAACGTCGTTCGACAAATGCGATAGCGCCGGCAGAATTCTTCAACAGTCAACAATGCTGATCCTCCATTGGAGCGCAAAAAATCCCGCCGCAGCTTTTCCCAAAGCCTTGGCAGGTTGACGTCCGTGATGATGCGTGACGTTTCCTAATTGTGCGTAAATGTCGCTCGACCGCCGCACATGTCAACAAACAACATGAAGATTGCTCGTCAACAAATCATCATTGAATCAATAGCTTATTGACATCTGTAAATGCTTGTGAAACCTATCTGCACGGTCGGGAATCGGTCCGCATCGGGGTGCATCACGTGACAAAGAAAGACGAACAACCACGCGTGCGCTGATGGCGCTCGCTCAGGGTTTCGCGGATCACACTGCATCAGCATCCAGTTCGAGGCGTTGGCCAAGGCACACGCCGTCAGAATTCCGGAGCCGCAATAGCCGTGCAAGAATCGAATCCCTACAGATGCAACGTTAGACCGATCCTCGCCGACGTCGCCGACTTCGTGCGAGCCATCGTCTGTAGTGATGCGGATACGATCAACTACAGTCTGTGGGAAGCAAGGCAAAAGCCAGTCTTGCTACGGTGTTTGCTTCAAACCCTTGCCGAAATACCGAAGCCGCCACTGGCATGCCGAAATGCATTTCACACTGCTTGGATAACGCAAGGTCTTTGGCTTAGCGATGATTTTTCGATTGATCCCCTGATGCCCGCAGCGCTCGCAAACTTACTGCCAGGTTACGACGGCCCAGCTATTCGCTTATTCCGCGGTGAGCGATGGTCCAACCATGAGAACCAAACTTATGGGTGCTCATGGACGACGTTGCGGTCCGCGGCGGAAGTGTTTGCGTCGGGCCTCAATTGCTCGACGAAAACGGTGGCGTCCTGATTGCGACAATGGCGCCTGCGGAGGCCATCCTGGCCGCGCCAAATGACCATAGCCAATGGTTGGACGAGCACGAATACGTCGTGGATCGCCGAGAGCTTCTGGAGATTGAGGTCTTAGACCGATTTTTCCACTCGTGATGTCCACAGTCACAACACGCAGAGCGGATTGTTTACAAACCGGCGCGGCTAGCCCACGCCATAGGGCTTGTTGAGAAAGTAATCGCGGTTGCCCAGTGCTTTCTCTGCGTACTGGTCGATCGCGACGGTGATGGCCTGAACGTGTTGATAGCAGTAGCCTTCACGCGTGGCGCGCTGGCGCAGTTCGGCCAGCGCCCCTGATCCACCGCGAGCAATCGGCTTCCTCGCCAATGCAGCGGCATTACCAGCTGCGCCCACCAAGCACGCGCCCTTTGGTCGGACCGCCCTGCTCCTTCTTCAGCCGGTCCCGCTCGGCGCACAGCCCCTCGATTTTCGCCAGCATCCTCGTTAGCAGCAGTTCGGCCGATGCCGTCGAGATGCCGGCGCGCTGAAGCTGCAGGATCTCCTTACGCTGTCTTCCGACCTGGACGCGCATGTGCTCGATTTCGGAACGAACGTGATCTAGGCCCATAACGCTCCTTCAATTCTCTTTGGATTGTTCGGACGAGCCCTTCGGCCTGGCGCCCGAGCTGGTCGTACAGCCGGAGCCGCCTGAACAGGATCTCGATTTCACGTTCGTTTTTCACGATGCGCTCAATAGTACAAAACGTGAACGAGATGACAAGCCGCTAGGAATAGGCTGTGCTGGGGCGGAACACTCAATTTATTGCCCGAGTCGATTTAATTGCCCTGGTCCACCCCGTTTGATGACCCGATCCTTCTTCCCAAGGGCCGGCGGCTCCTCACCTTGAAGGATGCCGCCAGCTACATCATGAAGCTGCCCAAGGACGAACACTCCGTGCCGGAATGGCAGGCTGCCATGGAGGCGCTCATCCTCGTTGCAGAGAAAGGCGGCCCCACGATGTTCGCCCGGATCGGCGTCATGCGAGCGTTGAACCGCGGCCATGTCCGCGAGTTTACCGAGCCAGGGAAAAAGCATCATTGGGGGCGCCGGAAGCTGAAGAGAGACCAATGAAAACGGTCTGGATTTACGTAGATACCAGCAAGCAGGTCGGCGACCGTGACCATCTCAAGGTGTTTGCAAACTCGGACCTTGCCGATGAGTGGTTTCTGGTGAACGATCCCGAAGGCGTCGTGTTTGAATACGAGGTTATAGGCGCCGTGGATGACGAAACCGGGTAAGGCCCTGACGGCATCGCCAAGACCGAAGTTGATCATCACAGGAAATGGCCGGCTGCGGGCAGTGGTTCGATATGCGCGACCTTCGTCAAGTGTTCGAGCATATTCATGACGCGGGGCGATCCCCAGCACGTCAAGGTGTTCGCCACCACGGACGCCGCTGAAAAATGGTTCGAAGAAAACGACCCTAAGGGCGTGGCGTTCGAGTATGAGGTTTTGGAATGAACCGGCTTGGCCGAACGACCGCCTACCCGATGGTAGTCATCTTGGTGCTGGTGATCGTCTGGCAAATCCCAGGATCGCTTTAGGAACCATCGCCGGGGGGATGTGATTGAATCGCGCTTAGGTAGGCTCGTACCATGAACCCCGGATCAAGACATCGTACTGCGGGCTATGGAGGATGCCAGGCGCATCCTCGGGGAATACATCGCACCTGGCCCGCGCGACGCAACGACAACGGTGCACCGGCTAATAGCCGTTCTCGATCGAGACGAAGTTGTCCAGGCTCTGGATCGCATGAAGCGGCGCCGGACCATGCGGCTCGTGGAGTGAAGCGGCCCCGGCAATACGCAACGCACCGGGGCCGCCGACCTTGGAGATACCCCCGGCTAGGGGCTTGGGGGCATTTTAGCCAGGGGCTGTACGGGATAGGCCACCAGTCGGGGACGGTCGGTACGGTCACTGACAAAGGGCAGGCCCGCCAGCGTGAACCGGCGGGCCGTAGATGCTCTACAACTACCGCCGAAGCCGCCAGCACTCGTCCCGCAGCGGATGTCGGCAGATCAACAGCCGGATCAGGTGATCCCGAAGGCGTGGCTTTTGATTATGAGGTGATCGGCCCAGAATAAAAATGGCCCCAGCGCGAGGCCGTGCGCCGAGGCCATCAAAGTATTCCCATTTCAAATTGCCGGACAGGGTAATGGGTACCCACTGGCGCACCGATAGAAGCGGGAAAATATGGCAACGTCTGCCCAATAGTGAACAGAGCGCGGGAAGATCCCTCGAAGTCCACAGCCCTGTGTCGGACCATTCTTGGAACCTACCGCTTTACTGAGAGTCGATTCCATCGCTCCCGGCGATCGTGGAGCCAAGCCGGGAGAAAGTGGCGGCCCCAGCTTGCGCTGGAAACCTAGCTGGGGCCGTTTTGCAAGCGGCCCGCCAGCGTGAACCGGCGGGCCTGGAGAAGTTCGGACGTCGAAAGCCTGTGTCCCCACCCGCGGCATAGCTTGGGCAGAACCTCAATCAGGTTGTTGATCAGGAAGTATCGCCAAGTCCGGTTGCCCTTCAGCTCTTCACAGTGGATATCATCGGGCCAGCCCATGCCGCAGTTAGCGTCGTCATGCTCCTCGGAATACGCCAGCAAGGCAACCACCCCCGCCATTGTGGTTGGATCGACATTTAGCAGATCGTAGGCTGCACACTGCTCAACATGCCAAGCCTGTTTTAGCGCCGCCTCGATTTCTTGCCCTCGTCGCGTCTCGTCCTTCAGCCGGCGGTCTCGCTGCAGCCGCTCATTGTCGGCCAATTCGTTTTCAAAGTCGGAATACTGGCGTTGAACTGCCTCCGCTCCAGCTGCAGCCGCCTTGTGAGCTTCAATCGCTGCAAAGATTGGATCGATTGGTTCGGCTGCGACGGCGGGGACGGCGGTGCCGGCAATGGCAGTGCTGACGAGCATGTTCATGATAGACCTCCTACTGACTGCAGCCCCGCCCTCCTGAATCGCCGAACGGCTGGATGGTTCTGGCTCGTTTTTGACTCCCTGCCCTGCAGCGGCGGGACTGGTTGGAATCACTGGAGGTGAGGACAATTGAACGGCGCTTGGGGCGCTAGTGGCAGGATACTGAGGTGTGGGCGCGTTTAGGTGTGGCGTGCTATGCACGCGGTCAGCCTTGGGCATGGGTCTTATCCTTGCTTGGGGTTAGAGCCGGGGCGGAAGTTGGCGCTTCCCCTCGGCTCACTATTTCTGTAAACTGAAAATATGAAGAAGTCGATTTCAGTAAACAAAAAATCACGAGGCCGTCCCAAGAAGAAGGGCGGCGTCGATCCCGTGACGGCAGTCCGTCTGCCAAGAGAGCTTTCGGATGCGGTCGATACCTGGGCCGCAAATCAGGATGACGAGCCGGTTCGATCCGAAGCTATCCGTCGGCTTGTCGAGATCGGTCTGTCAAAATCCCCCTCGCCTAAGAGGCCTCGCGTCCTTTCGACCGCCAAGCAAGGCGCGGAGCGCGCGGTCGAATTAGCTTCTGACGTGATCGGCGATCAAATGCCGAATATAAGCGATGAGGAAAAGACCACTCGCCGGCGCCGTCTCATCAAAGGTCCCTCGGAATTTCGAAACGTCAGGCGCGATCGGCCGTAATGGAAAATTCCGCGCCCACGACGCGCTGTTTAGCTTCGCGCCGCGCGTGATTGCGCCGGCAGATGCAGAACCTGAGTCGCGGCAGACCGGTGGCGATCTAGGTCATCACCTGATCACAGTCGAAGCGAACGGGTTTGAGTCGCCGCCTTCGCCGGATTGGATGCAGTGCACGCTTCGATTTGCGTTTAAAATACTCCCTTTTGGGTGCTTTTGCGCGTCCGCCCCTTGCTCTCCACCGCTGGTTGCGGTTGGATAAGGGCGGGTCTGGGGAGATTAATCGAATGCGTGCTCTGGGAATCGTGGTGCTGGGCGCCGCGCTAGGCGGTTGCGCCTCTTCCGCTTCCGATATTGCGCCTGCTTACGTTTCGCCGGTCGCGTATCAATCATACACCTGCCAGCAGCTCGCGCTTGAGGCGCAAGCCATATCGACAAGAGCCGCCAGCTTGTCGGGGGCTCAGGACAGCCAACGAACGAAGGACGGAGTTGCTACCGCCGCAGCCATCGTCATCTTCTGGCCGGCGGCGTTCTTTGTGGGCGGCGACAAGCAGACGGCGGCCGAGCTTTCGCAAATGAAGGGCCAGATGGTAGCGGTTGAACAGGCGTCGATCGCTAAGAAATGCGGCATCCAATTCCAGGGACCGCGACCTCCTGGCACATAGAGGGGCTTGGGTTACCCCATGGGCTGCGCTTTCGAAAGACGTTTCGATTGTCCCCGGCGTCAAGCTCAACATCGGCAAGAGAACCGCCAGCGTCCGCGTCGCTATGAAGGGCTTCGGCTACACCACCGGGACGGCCGGACAGACCGTTTCCGCTTCCTTGCCGGGCTCCGGCCTCAGTGTGAGCCACAAGTTCAAATCGGGAAAACCAGTCCCGCAGGTACCAACAATTTCGGGACGGCGCCGGCCCGTGGCTTCTCGTGGTCATCTACGCAGTCGCTGGCCTGATCTGGTGGACAAATCCTGCAACCCAAATAGACAAATTCCAATCAACGAGAGCGGCAAGAAAAAACCCGCCGGTTAGGGCGGATTTTGTGCTGTAATTCCCCCGCGCTCAAAGCGCCGCCCGTCCGTGGACTTCACGGGCTCTTTGGCAGCGGCACCAAGACAGATAGCTCAGCCCGTCTTGCGGAAAGCCAAACTTCGCGGCGATGTCAATATGTACGATGAGCCTTTGGTCTCATTATCGACTGTTACCGAGACCTCGTACATACCGTTGGCAACGTCGGTACGTGCTTTGACCTCAAGCGAAATCTCATTGCCATGAGAAGGAACGCCGATTGCAGACTTGCGCTCTTTCAACAAGGTCATCTGGTCACCTCTGAAGCCGGCGGAGCTAAACGTGAAACCTGCGGATTCGGTTCCACTGTTGTTACAGTTTGTGTCTGAAAGCGGGTCATTTGGTTCATCTGATTCTGTATTTCAAGAAACCCCTTGAGAGGATGGTAGAGCGCGTTGGCGAGAGCAGCTACTAGCGGGACATCCCACCTCTCTGAAAAAACGTTCCTCGACTCACTATCAACGGTCACAAACCCTAGAACGACTGTCTTTGGCGAAGATACGAATGGCCCGGGCGATTGACAGATCGTACACGCAATTGTGCTTCGGTACGGCAGCGGCCAGTCTTCAACGCTCTTGCTGAAGCGGCGCTTCGGCGCCACTCCAGTTTGACCCCATTTTGGGTCGTAAGCACTAAAACTTGTTGAAGAAAATCTTTCATCTTCTAGGAGGTTGTTGCAGAAGTAATGCCAAGTATTATTCGTGTCATCAAGCAGTAAAGAAAAGGGACTATTCTTTTTCAGAGGGTCATGGTTCTGCTCAATCCTGCGGTTGTCCATCTCGCGGCACTTTTGATCTGAGCCTTTATCACGAGCCAAAGTATAATAGTAAGTTTGGCCGGAAATATCGTAGATTAATTTGACGGATGTCCTGCACCTTGTGCCGGTTAGGGACACAAACGTGAGGTTTAGTTGGTCTAAGACGAGGCTCACCTTCGACTTACAAACTTCAAAGAACTCATCAAATTGTCGCTTGGTCGCTCCATCCTCTGGAGCGTTGTCCGACATGTAAGTCTGAAGCTCGCGGAGAACGTGCGCCGCTTGTTCGACGTATCCAGTGATGTTGGCGTACTTTTCTTTGCGGCTTGTACGCCATTCTCTCACTGCAATCACTGCCGCCAAACCAACAGCTGTCGCGACTATATACAGCTGGGCTGAGAGCAGCCGCGCGCTCATATCACTGAAAAAGTACTTGATGAGTTCGAACCCTCCTAACCAGGCGCCGATGCCAGCCGCCCATTCGAGGGCCATCCTCAACCAGAATGGTAGCTTGTACTTTTCGTCGAGCACGGAGCCCCCGCCCACGTAACAACTCCTACGAGAGGACCGTAGGCCGAGTCTCCTCATACAGCAAGCAGTCAGCGCGCCCGACTACCGGGAAAGACTGCACTTCTGAGGTAGTCCAAACCCCCATCGTTCGGCCCATTTTCGCTTCGGATGTGGCGTCTAGCGGCAGGCTCGCCCGGGCTTGGAGCGATTGCACTCCACCTCGGGCCAGCCAAAGCCGCCGTTGAGGCATCGGCCTCACGAGCAGCCTTCTGCGCGGCCTTACGGGCGCTCTGGGCGCAGATCTCGGCGCCCATGATCCTGCCGCCCCAAATGACCTCACGCTTCTTGGTGCTCATGACGGGCGATTACAGCGGCCCTTGCGGCAACAGGCAACGCCACTAGGATTGGGAGTCGACTCCCGCCGCTCACACCAGCTTTCGTCAATGTGCAATCTGTATTCTATCACGACCAACCAAGAGGCCATCCGCGCGCTCTTCCGGGTGATCAATCGCTATGTCGGCAACTTGCCGCCCATGCCCGGTGTCTTCCCGGATTATCCGGCGCCCGTCGTCCGCAACGCTGGCCCCGATCGCGAGCTGGTCCTTATGCGTTGGGGAATGCCGTCGCCACCGCGAACTGGCGGTCCGCCGGTGACCAATATCCGCAACACCTCTTCACCGCATTGGCGCGGCTGGCTAAAGCCGGAAAACCGCTGCCTGGTGCCGTTCAACAGCTTCGCTGAATACGCGACCGAGCCGAATCCGGAGACCAAAAATAAGGACGTCGTCTGGTTTGCGATCAATGACGATCGGCCGCTGACCTGCTTTGCCGGCATCTGGACTGAGTTCAAGGGCGACCGCGGCACCAAGTCGAAGCCGGTTCCAGGCCCTCACCTGGTCTATGGTTTTCTCACCACAGAGCCGAATGCCGTCGTTGAACCGATCCACCCGAAGGCCATGCCGGTCATCCTGCAGACAGATGAGGAGCGCGACGTCTGGATGCGCGCACCCTGGGATGAGGCCAAAGCACTGCAGCGTCCCCCGCCCGATGATGCGATCAGGATCGTCGCGCGCGGCGCAGACAAGGAAGACAAGGCCGCCGCATGAACTACCTTCGGCGGATCCGCGAAAAGATTAGGCCGGACATCAGAACAGCGCTGGATGGTTTCGGCCTGCTGTTCGTGGTCACACTTTTCTTCTTGATCCAGTCGGCCCACGACGGCATCGTGAACGGACATCGCGCGTTCGATCAGAAATGATGATGGTATTCGATCTACCGGACCGCGCTTTCACCCTCCCCTTAATCTCACGGATCAGCTCGTCCAGGCTATCAAGACGCACCGCCTTGTAACGGGCCAAAGCCACATCCGAAAGCCTGACGTCCGGCTTGGTTCCTCGTGGAGCGGTTAAGACCACATAATCCTGCACGGCTTTATTGGCGTCGTTCAGCCGGAAGACAACCAGAAGCCCCGCGGATATTTCGGTGCAGCGAGCTCTCCACTGCGCGGAATGATTTGCGCGCCGCTTTGGCAGTTGTCGGGCCGCTACAAAGATGACCTTCAGCTTTCCATTCACGACCAAGATGGCGCCGCTCTGCTCGACGACTGGCCGCAATGCTCGGTCGATCTTCAGTGCCTCGGCCACTTGCGTGGCGTGGCTTGTCAGAACGTCTGACCAAAAGACTCGCGTGTCTATCCAGTCGCAGTTGCGCGAGACAGTATACCCGAGCAGCGCATAAACCTTTCGCAACGTTCCAAAATGCTTGAGATATGACGAGACAGAGGGAAGCCCGGGCGTGTTCTTGATGATGTGTTCGCTCAGCCGTCCCTTTCGATGAAGAATCACCCGCAGCCTCAGTAACATCTGATCTTCCGGGATCGAGATGTACCGCTGGGCCATGATCTTTTGCGCCCTTGCAAAGAGGTCTTGATCGACCATCGGGGCCACCGCGGCCGCACTTCGAATCCACAGATGATGAGGATTGTTTACCAGCTTCTGTCCGAGGCGGCGGGACGTACGGTTGTAGACAAGATTTCCGACATAATTCTCGTTCTTGAGAATAGCGTGCACCATGATGTAGGTCCAAGGACGCCCATGGTGATTGGCGATGTTCGTTTGATTGAGTTGCCGAGCAATTTCGGCGTCGGTTTTTCGCTCGACAACAAACTGCTGGAATATCCATCTAACGACCGTGACCTCTTCGTCAGACCCGGGCCGAAGCCGTACACGGTCCGCTTGCAAGGCTTTGCGCTCTCCCTTCGCCAGCTTGCCTTTCGAACGCAGCTTCTCATCGACCAGCTCCCTGTGGAGTCCGAACGTAAGCGGACCACCCACGCGATAGCCGAGGCCCGCTATCCGGCATTTACCGGCGTGCACCTTCACGCCAAGCTCCCGGCTATACTCAGCCGCCATCACACGCTTGATGTTCTTGACGATGCTCGACAGGAGGCTTCCATCGTTGTCGAACTGTTCAGCGCAATAGGAAACGCTGATGCCCTTGCGCTTGCAAATAAACTCGTAATGCGCGCTCTCATCGACATCCTGGAAGCGTCCCCACCGGCTGACATCGTAAACCAGCACGTGATCAAAATCCGCGTTCCCTGATTGAACATCCTCGATCAATTCGATCAGGCCCGCCCGCCCATTGATCCTGACTCCGCTGCGTCCTTCGTCGACGTAAGTCCGAACGATAGTGAGGTTGCGTTGCTGAGCGTATGCCGCGATGGCCGCAGCCTGGTTCTGTATCGAATAGCGCTGAAGGTCGGTAGACATTCGAACGTACTGAGCCGCGCGAAGAGCCTTCTGGGCCTTTGCCAGTTGCGTATTGCGGCGAATAACGAGCGCATTGACCATGGATCAACGCTCCGGGGCTTCTGGCAGCGAAGGATGGTCTCTGCCTCGGCCGAACTAGCTCCTGATTGGACGCTCGGCTGATTCTATAGGGTCAGCCCATCATATTCAACCGACAGAAGATTGGCACAACCCGTGATAGAGACGAAACGACGCCTTCTGGGGAGACGGTTTTAAAATCAGGACTGACGTTAGGCGTTGCTGCGTCATTGTGCGTTGGGATCACCGTGGCAGAGGCATCGACAGTAACATGGACGATCGACTTCACATCTAGTCGGGGAAGCGAGTTCTTCGAAATCGATCCAACGAATTTTGCTATCCGCGCAACGGCGCAACCGACGACCTTTTCGGTCGTCGCTGCGGATATAATATCGAGCGTAACTCTTGCACAAGCGAAACAGCAACCAAAGCTAGCATTTTCCCCCGCGCGCCTCCGGCCCTCACGCCCCGAAGAAGCCTGCGAAGAAACACAGGATCGTGCCATGACCACCATCTGGTCGCGGGTTTCATCGCGACGGGCTTCTCGCCTGGTCAGAGGACGCCACGCTGCCGGCATCGGGATTGCTCGACAGGCATAAATTTGAGACACGCGCCATCCCCTTCGTTGGGATACCGCTTGCACGCGCCCTAAAGCTGCTACAATGTGCGGGGAGCCGTGAAGAGAGCGAACGTCAATGGCTCTCCCCAGAATCAGTATTGCGGCTTCATTTGTTTGAGAATTGCCGGGGCGGCTTTGGGATACGTGAGGAAGAAGGGCGGCGCTGATACGTGGGGAGGCTTCAGCTTCATCCGGGAGCCAGCTCTCATCGCGCTGCTCGTGTGGGCATATCTCGTCGTCCTTTGCACCTCACTCGCGCTAGCATCTCTGGCCACCCGGCTGGCATTTCACATCAGTTATGACGGACAGCATCTTGTTCCAGCTATCCTGTCAGTGGCCGCTCTGAGCTGCTTTGCTTTTCTGCTGGCTCGGTGCGAATTTTCATTCGGATACTTTGCGAGTTTCTATTTCCTAACTGTAATCGGCGGCTATCTTTGGCTGAGTTACTTTACACCTCTCGAATACGATCAGAATACATCGCGCTGGTCAGCTGCAGCATCGTTTTTGGCATTCGCGCTGCCCGCGATATTGATTACCAGGTCACCCATACGCATGCCGGCGCTCACTACTTCGCAAATGGACCGCCTTGCGATAGGCCTGCTCGCCGCGACTGCGCTACTTCTCGCATACGGCGCATATTATGGGCCTCAGCCTCGATTCCCGAAATGGATGAACTACGCTCTTTCAATATCTGCCGGCGCATTGGTACCCTTCGCCTATGCTTGGTTCACTTTCCGAAAAACATTCATTCTTGCATCTGCAGCTTTGCTGGTCAGCGCTGCCTTTTACCCAATCACCCTCACCAAAACGGCACTCCTTTGCCCTGTTTGGCTTATATTTCTCACATTGTTGTTGAGGGTTTGTAGACCACGTATCGCGGTTGTTCTCTCACTCTTTATTCCGCTCTTCGTTGGTGTTCTCACGTTTGGATTGGAACCTCCGGACCGCAAGATTATCTTTGGAGTGATCAATATTCGCATGCTCGCTATCCCAGCGAGCGCGCTTGATCACTACTATCACTTTTTTCGACGCATGCCCTTACAAACTTCTGTCAGGTGTCCGTGGTAGGCAAGTTGTTCAATTGTGCTTTACCTGATCAGCTTGGGGTATTGTTCGCGAACGAATATGGACTGGGAAATTTAAATGCTTCTCTGTTTGCTACCGAAGGGATCGCGTCCGTTGGAGTTTTCTTCGCTCCAGTGGCTGCGCTACTCTGCGGTCTTGTGATATCGATTGGAAACGTGGCATCATCGGGCCTCAAGCCATCCTTTGTTTTTTTGTCGAGCTCGCTATTGATTCAAGCGATGACCAATGTCCCACTTTCCGTCGCCATGGTGACGCAGGGTGGAATTTTGCTTTTCCTACTTTGGTCGATCAGCCCGAGAGACAAGTTCGCCTGATAGGCGGGCGCGGCGTTTCCTCGGCCAGGAGTTCGTCATGATGACCGCGCTGTGGATTTTGCTTAGCATAGCGGTTCTCTACATAATCGCTCGGTGCGTGCTGGCCTGGATGTTTCCCAAGGATAAGTGATTTGCTCTGGGCGTAGTTTGCCGGAAACGGGCTCCCAGACTTCTCACCCGAACGACCACCACCAGAACGCACCCACGATCGGCGCGGCAAGTCCGCCCGCCTCGTCATGATCGCCTTCGACCTGCTCTATCTCAACGGCCAGGATCTGCGGAAGCTGCAGCTCTTCGAGCGCAAGGCGCATCTGAAAAAGCTGATCGAGAAGACGGCGATCCAGTTCAGCGAAAGTTTTGAGGTCGACGGCAAAGAGATGTTTGCGCACGCCTGCAAGGTCGGGCTGGAAGGCGTCGTCTCAAAAGTCCGCGACAGCCGCTACCCATCCGGGCGCGGCCGTGACTGGGTCAAGAAAACCTGCGCCCAACGCGAGACGTTGACCATCGCCGGCTCTGCGCTAGATGGTAATGACTGGGACGGCATCTATTTCGGCCGCCGCGAGGGCAACGAGCTAATCTATGCCGGCAAGGTCGACCATGGTTTCGACAAGACGTCCGCTGCCGAGCTGCGCAAGCGCTTGACGCCCCTGATCCGCAAAACCCAGCCCTACACCAGGCGGATCCCGCACAAGGGCATCTGGGTGGAGCCGGAGCTCAACGCCGAGATCGAGTACCGCGCTAAGTCGGCCGAGGGCAAGGTGCGCCATCCCTTTCTACAAGGGCCTGCGGGAGGACTTTTGATGATGCGTTCGACCGCTTCTGGCAATGGGCGAACAAGCCGCTCGACAGCGGTCTGACCCTACCGGCTGACATGCACCACGCCGTTACGTCATTGCCGCCCGAAGCGCGGTACGACCGCGCCAAGGTCAATGAGGCAGTCCCAAAATCAGGGAGACCCGCAATGAAACTACCCCGTCACACCGGCCGTGACATCGACGAGCCCGATCGGGTAGAGGTCGATCATTTCGAGCTGTGCCCCGTATGCGGCCAACTATTCGACATGCGCGACCTCGGCCAAGTGATGGAACACCTGCACGGCCCGGAAAGTGATATCGAGCCGACACAGCCAAACTGATGTCCCCCCAAAAGATCACCTTCGGCGAGATGCGCGAGGAAGGATATAGCGGCATCATCGTCTATTGCCGCGACCACAAGTGCAGTCACAGCGAGCACATGAGTGCGGATCGGTGGCCTGACGACCTCCGCATAACCGAGGTCGAGCCGCACTTCATCTGTACCGCTTGCGCAAGAAGGGCGGAGACATCCGATCGGATCCAACCACCTATGTGAAGCCGGCAAAATATCGGTAGGAAATTAGCGCGTACTCATAACGCCTCGCGTCTGCTTTGAGGCGCAAACCGGAAAACGTTCGTTAGCTCCGAGCCTTACCGCTTTTGACCCAGGAACGGAAGTCGCGACCTCATTCGACCACCTCATCGGCACGAGCAAGCGCGCGCTTCAGAGATTTGAAATCTGCAACAGCTTGCGGTCGCCGATCCAGGTTCTGGCAAGGTCGGCCTCGGCCTTGCGGGCTGCGGAGCCATCACCGCGTGACTTGTGCAGTTCCGCCAGCCCGTAATACGACCAACCATTGGCGGGCGCCCGGCTGAGCGCGCGCTGGAATTGCCGCTCCGCCTCGGCGTAACGGCCGGCCTGCAGCAGCGCGGCGGCAAGCGACTGCCGGATCGGATAATACCAATAGGGCGGCTCGGTGTAGGCCAACGCGTCCTGCAATGCCGCCGCCCGTTCGAACCGGATGATGGCGGTGCGATAGTCGCCCTTGGCCTGGGCTACGCGTGCGAGGATCACCGTGCGCGCGATGCGGAGCACCTCCTGCGCCGGGACGCCTGAATCCTTCAGCAGCTTGAAGTCCGCGGTGCGCTCGATCGTCTCGATGGCGCTCGCTGCGGCAGTAGCGCCCGCGAAGTCACGGTTCGCCACCAGCGCCACGCCGCGCACGTAGAGCCACATCGCCTTGACATAGGGAATCGCATCGCCGGGATCCGGCAGCGCCAAAATGGTCCCGGGCGTGCTGAACTGCGCGTGCGCGAAGTAAGGCGCCGCCTTGACCGGCTGCACCATCGCAATGCCCTTGGCAGCCTCGCTGGGAATGAGCTGGCCGAGCTTCTCCGCAGCCGCAATCACGGTCGGGCCGTCGCCGGCCATCTGGGCCGACGCCATCACGAAGTGCACGTTGTGCGGATAATAGCCGAGCCGGTAGACGCCCATCGGCGCGTTGGTATCGGTCAGGTATTTTTCATCGACCTTGACCGCGGTCTTGTTGTCTTCCAGCGCGTCGAGATAGCGGCCGACCCGATAATAGATGTGGCTCGGCATGTGCACGAGATGGCCCGCATTGGGGATCGCGCCGCGCAACTTGTCGGCATAGGGCTCGGCGCGCTTGGGCCGGTCCGACGCCTCGACGGCATGAATATAAAGGTGAATAGCGCCGGCATGATCGGGCTTGCGGGTCAGCACGCGCTCCAGCGTCGGCACGATCGGCACGCTTTGCGGCTTGGCGTCGCGACCGCCCGGCTTCCAGTAGTCCCAGGGGCTGAGATCCATCACCGCCTCGGCATAGAGCGTGGCAATCTCGTCGTCGTCGGCAAACTGTTTTGCGGCCTTCGCCATCTCGGCCGCGTAGGCCGCGTCGAGTGGTGCGCGGGCCGCCTTGGGATCGCTGCCGTAGCGCACCGCGATGGCGCCGATCAGCGCCTGCTCGCGCGGGCTCGCTTTCCCGGCCAGCGCCTTCGCCTTCTGCGCGGCGGCATAGGCTGGCGCGACCGCGTCCTCCGGCATCGGGAGATTGATGTTGGGACCGAGCACCAGCGCCTCGCCCCAGAAACACATGGCGCAGTCAGGGTCGAGTTTTTGCGCCATGCGAAACGCGCGTCGCGCCTCATCGTGATTGAAGGCGTAGGCGAGACGCAGGCCCTGATCGAAATAGGCCTGCGCGCGCTCGTTCGCGGTCGTGATCTTCCAGGTGATGGAGCCGATGCCGGTCCACAGCGGCGGCTCGGTGTCCGCGAATGCCGGCGCGGGGCTGGCTGCGCTCATCTCGGCACGCGGCACTTCCGTTTGCACCAGGCGAAACATCATGTTCGGCCGGGCGGTTGCCGTCGCCGTGCCGCAGATCGGAATATCGGCGTCGGCGAGCGGCAGCGATACATCCACGGCGGTTGCGCGTGCGTCCGCGAGAATAAAGCCGCTCCCGGCCAGCAGCGCCGCCAGTGCCGTGCCGCCGAGTGCGGCAAGACTTGCGGAAACCAGCAGGCTTCGCGATCGCGTGAATGTCGCCATGATAGGCTCCAAAATCGGGCGGAGGGAAAAATCTGCCGGATGCGGGATTTCAACGAGTCGCCGGAACCGGATCCAAAGGTACCCCTGAAACGAATTTTGAGACGTTTACGTCGTTTCCGCAAGGCGACTGCAACGTCTGTGGCTGCGACACGTTAGCGTCGGCGGAAGGCTCGCCGCGTTGCGTCAGCGGTGCTGCTCTTGTCCGCTAATGGGATGGACCGGCTGCTTCCCCGGCGGGGATAGTCTTCAAAGACTACACCGCAGCACCAGGAGAAGCAGCCCATGGATACCACCACTGCACACCTCTTGCCTCGATTGGCATCGATATCGGCAAGGACGTCTTCCACGTCGTTGGCTTTGGCACGAACGGCAAGATTGCTTTTAGTTGTAAGATCAAGCGGCTGGCGCTCGTTTCGATCTTTAAAAAGCTGCCTCCGAGCATCGTCGGCATGGAGGCGTGCCTCAGCGCCCATTTTGTCAGTCGGGCGCTGCGTCAACTGGGTCACCAGCCGC
>NZ_JADPKF010000047.1:0-33278 GCF_023073815.1 Bradyrhizobium sp. 157
TTACCCCTCTCCCCAACCCTCCCCCGCAAGGGGGGAGGGAGCCGACTGAGCGCGTGGCAACGGTGTGCGCTATTCGTCGCTTGGGAAGCGCCATCATTGCGAGCGCAGCAAAGCAACCTGTTCTTTCTTTGTGCGGAGACATGGATTCCTTCGCGAAGCCTTTCATCGAGCGCGCATTCGCGCGACCCGTTGGCGGGTGACGACAAGTGCGCGGATTCACCGCCCCACTAACCGATCCGCAAAGTAGCCGATCGTCTTGCGATAGATCGTCGCCCTGTTCCACTCCCGCATGGCTTCGAAATTCGGGGTGCCTTCGCCATAGGGCGCACCGGCCTTGAAGCCTGACACGTGCAACAGGTTCGCGGTGGAGGCCAGCACATCGGGCACACTGTGGCGAAGATCGACATGGCCGTTGCCGTCGAAGTCGACGCCGTATTTGATGTAGGACGACGGCAGAAATTGCGTCTGGCCGAGTTCACCAGCGAAGGCGCCGATCAAATCGCGCAAGGGAAGATCGCCGCGCTGCACGATTTTCAGCGCGGCCAGCAATTCGCCTTGAAACAATTCGGTGCGACGGCAATCATGAGCCATGGTCGTCAGCGTGCGGATCACCGGCATCTTGCCGATGTCGCCCTTGCCGTAATCCGATTCCAGCCCCCAGATCGCGACGATGATCTGTGGCGGCACACCGAACTTCTGCTCGATGCGCGCCAGCAGTGACGCGTGCCGCTGCAGCATCTGCCGGCCGATATTGATTCGTCCGGGGCCGACGCGGGTGGAGACATATTGCTCGAACGTCTTGTTGAAGGTGCCGCGCTGGCGGCGGTCGAAAGCGAGCACCGCCGGATCCTGCGTGACGCCCGCGAACGCCTGACTGATTACCGCTTGCGACACGCCGGCGGCCTGCGCCTCCGCCGCCATCGCGGAAACGAAGGTGTTGAAATCGCCGCCGCAGCGGGCGGCATAAGTGGGGGTGGAGAGGATGACGGCGCCGAGAAAAATGGCCCAACGAAATATGCGCATGCGAATCCCTTGTTAAGTCTCGTGCCGATCATGCCATGGGAAAAACGTGCGCGAAACCTCGTCGTCCTCGCGCACGCGGGGACCCATACGCCGCGGCCGATATTGTTAAAGCGGGCTGTTTAACGGCTTGGCTTCAACAAATTGCCGCCTGTGGTTATGGGTCCTACGTTCGCAGGGACGACGGAGCGATTGGCTTCGGAGGTCGGCGACCGCCCTACTCCCCGCCGTCGATCTGACGACCCATCAGCGCGATCGCCTTCTGATAGACGCCCGCGGCATTCCAGGCCTGGATGGCGGCGAAATTCGGCTCGCCCGGCTGATAGCCGGCACCCGCGCGCCAGCCATGCGCCTTCAAAAAGTTCGCGGTCGACATCAGCGCGTTGGCCGCGTTTTCGAGATTGCCGGTACCGTAGGCCAGAATGGCTTTTGGCATGAACTGCGTCTGCCCGACCTCGCCATGCATCGAGCCGCGCTGGCTGGCAGGGAGCGCGCCGCGGTCGATCAATTGCAGCGCCGCGTAGAGGTGCTCGGTGAAGTATTCCGTGCGTCGGCAGTCATAGGCGAGCGTCGCGATCGAGGCGAGCATGTTCTGATTGCCGCGCTGGCTGCCGAACCCGGTCTCCATCCCCCAGATCGCAAGCAGCGGCCCCGGCGGCACGCCATAGCGGCTCTGAATGGAAGCGAACAGCGCGGCCTGCGATTGCTTGAGCTGCCTCCCCCTCGCGACGATCGTGGTGGCGCCGCGCTTGGCAAGAAACTGATCGAGCGAAAGTTTGAAACTGCGCTGGCCGCGATCGGCGTTGATGGTCGCCTGCGCGTAGTTCGTCGCCATCAAGGCCTGGATTGTCGAAGCGCTGATGCCTTTTGCTCGGGCTTCGCCGGCGAATTGCTGTTTCCAGGCTTCGTAGCCGGCGGCGGAGTTGCCGCATTGGGCGGCGTGGGATGGGGGGCCTACAGATGCGAGGATAGCCAAGGTCAGGAAAATGGCCGTCGTAAATCTCTTGCTCTTGGACATCCCGAGTTCCTCGGCTCTACCGACTTTTCGCTAGCGCGGCCAGCTTAACGCAACGTTGGCGGCGGTCTAGGGCGTCTACTCTCATAAATCCGGGTATGGGCGCGTGCGGCCACATGCGGTTTTACCCACGGGGCCCGTCATGAATCAAGATCGATCATGATAGCGACGTAACGGTGTCTGCTCCGTCCGCATGGGCTGTTTAGACCATCGTGAGCTTGAGCTGGCCGCCTTCAACGGTCCCCGTCGCGAGAGCGTCGCGAGCCATCTTTTCGATGATCGGCCAATTCGCGAGAAGGTACTTCTGCGCCTGTGCCTTCGTAGGGAAGCTGGTTTGCAGTATGCAGCCCTGCCGCGCGTTTCCATTCGCAATCTGAAAAGATACTGTTTGGGGTCCCTCATTGATCTCTTGTTCGGTAGGCTCGGGAAGTTTTCGCATACACTGCTCCTTATGAAAATTGCCGCGCTGGTCACGAATCAGCTGAATGCAGATAGATAGGGTTCTGTGACCCCGCTGCTTTAATCGACGCAGGCCGCCCAGCGGCGATCTTATTGGCTTCGGCATGCGCGTCGCCCCGTGGTCCACGCTGGGCTACGTGTACGAACGACCCGGTCAGCATCTGTCGGAGCTAAGTCTTCGCCTTCCGGCTCCTGCGTGCCGGATTTGCCAGCTAGCCATGCACCTTATATGGGGACGCTTGAGGTAAACGCCACTGGTTACACAAGAATGGAGGCATCAGCCATTTGAGGATGGGTGTCTGCTATCCATGCTCGCTTGCGATTTCGAATTTGCCACGGCCAACCGAGGTGGACTGATCAATAGAGATCCGACAGATTCGATCAGGACCCCATATGCACGCTCTACGATGTCGTCCAAAAATCTGGTCTTCGCGAACATCTCCTGGGCTGCAGCGAGTAGCTGGTCACGAGTTGGCATGTGAGGCGGATGCAGATTCCAACGCAAATCGGTCCGCTGCTGCAATAGAAGCAGCGCGTCCCGCACCGACCACAATTCGGTCTCGTGGACTGATGATTTGATAGCCTGCGCGATGTGTTCGGGGTTGAAACGTCTAGCGAGCTGCTCAGCCGTTCGGCTTAGCACTCGTGATCCCAATCGCTGCTCATTGCGCAGAACCGGCTCCGGCGGCCTCTTTAGATCCCAGACAATCCCGAGCCAGGACAAGGCCACTAGAACATAATAGGTCACATCAATCTCCCACCAACGGAAGCCCTGCCGAGCGCTGCTCTGGTACGCGTGATGATTGTTGTGCCAGCCCTCACCCATCGTAAGGAGAGCCAGCAGCCAATTGTTGCGGGAATCATCGCCCGTAACATACCGCTTGCGTCCGTGAACATGTGCTAGGGAATTGATGCAAAACGTTGCATGATACAGAACGACGGTGCTCCAGAGGAAGCCGACCACGAGCCCCGGCCATCCGGCGATGAGGAAGCAGAGACCAGCGATCGTGACCGCTGGCAAAACCTCGAATTTGTGCAGCCACATCAACTCAGGATACGATGCAAAATCCGAAACCTTTACCAGATCGGTTGCATCGTGCTGTCGATAGAAGATCCAGCTGACATGGCTGTGCACGAAGCCTTTGTGCCGGGGTGAATGCACATCTAGCTCGGAATCTGAATGAAGATGGTGATGTCGGTGTTTCGCAGCCCACCAAAGGACGCTTTTCTGAGCGCTGCTTTGGGCAAGGAATGCAAGGATGAATTGAAACACTCGGCTTGTCGAGTAAGCTCGGTGCGAGAAATACCGATGATACCCGGCACCGATCGCAAACATGCGCAGCCAATATAGAACGACGCAAATTGCAGTCGCTTGCCATGTGATGCCCGACCAGAACGCCGCGACACACCCTGCGTGGACCAAAAGAAACGGGAGGACCTGCGGGTACATGATGTCATCATGTTCCTGATCTAGATTGATGTTGGTAGGCACGTTCCCGACCTCAGTTTTGTTTCAACGGGCAGGCCACCGCCAACAGACTGCTCAAGGCTAAGTCTTGAAGGCTAAGTCTTGAAGGCCAAGTCTTAAAGGCCAGTCTTGGCGGCATTGCCCGCGATATGCAAAAAAGAACTCCGCGGCCGGTAAACCCGGCGCGGAGTCGCGAAACCAAAGGCTCTGCCAGTACATCCGTGGTCAAAGCAGCATGGCGTCGGTTGCGGCAGCTTACGCGGCGCGCAGATTTTCCGCGGCAGATTTGCCAGTCCGGCGATCAGCAACGACGTCAAAGGAAACCTTCTGTCCCTCGTTGAGGGTACTCATGCCGGCGCGTTCGACAGCGCTGATATGAACGAAAACATCTTGGCTTCCCTGGTCCGGCTGAATGAAGCCGAAACCCTTTTGGCTGTTAAACCACTTCACAGTTCCCGTATTCATGGGAGATCGTCCTTCAAGATAGATGTGTGTTTGGAACCGCGCTCAAGAACGCAGCAGGCTAATTTCGAGGTCTGGGGAGAGGGTCGTCAGTCAGGCGCGCTATGGGCGGCGAGGCCAAGTCGTTCGGCCGAAACTCGATTGACCATACATGGCTATTATTCGATCATTTCGCAAGTGGCTTCCACTTTCTTTGGCGATGAGCGAACTGCAATTGTTCCCCTTCGCTTCGCGGAAAGGAATGCTGTCGGGGTCGGCATCGCTCCGGCGCGTGCATTCCGAGCTGCTCGGCGGGCGCTCCTCCGAGGACAATGCCATGACCAGGTCCAGTGGTTTCAAAGTCGGAATGGGCATTGTGATCGCTGCGCTTACAGCGAGCCCGAAGGCGGCCGCCCAAGCGCCGACGCTCTCCGTCGACCCTTCGCGATTGCCGCGTCTCGGCACCATCGACGAGCGCTTTCAATCGTACAATGTGGAAATGGTCGAGGTCACCGGCGGGCGCTTCTGGAAGCCTTACCGGGCGAATGCCGCAGCGCCGCCGGATCACGGTGTTGACAACGCCGGCAATGTCCCAGCAGGCGCGAATCCCGACCTCTTCGAATATCGAAAGCCCATCGATCTCTCGAACGCCCGGCTGCGCGCATTGGCTGCCGCGCTGGCCCCGGCCTACCTGCGCGTCAGCGGCACCTGGGCCAATAGCACCTACTTTGCTGAAAGCGATGAGACGCCCTCAACGCCGCCCAACGGCTTCCGCGCGGTGCTGAGCCGCGAGCGCTGGAAAGGCGTCATCGACTTTGCCCGCGCGGTCAATGCAGAGATCGTGACGTCGATGGCGATAAGCCCCGGTGCCCGGGACGCAGCAGGTCGATGGCGGAGCGATCAGGCGCGTCGCTTGTTCGCCTACACCAGATCCGTCGGTGGCAGGATTGCCGCCGCCGAATTCATGAACGAACCGACGCTGGCCGCCATGGGCGGTGCACCTGATGGCTACGACGCGGCAGCTTACGGGCGGGACTTCAAGGCCTTTGTTGCATTCATCAGGGACAACGAACCGGATGTGATCGTTCTGGGCCCCGGTTCGATTGGCGAGACAACAGCGTCGCAGTCCGGCTCCGGATTCATCAGTACGCGGGATCTGCTTGCCGCATCCGGCCCCGGCATCGACGCGTTTTCCTATCATCACTATGGCGCCCTCTCGCAGCGATGCTCCGGGATTCCGGGCCAAACCACACAGGAGGCCGCCCTTTCGGAAGCGTGGCTTAAGCGCACGGAGCAAACGCTCACGTTCTACCGCTCGCTCCGGGACGAGTTTGCGCCGGATAGACCGATGTGGCTGACCGAAACCGCCGAGACAGCCTGCGGCGGCAATCCCTGGGCTGCCACGTTCCTCGATACATTCCGGTATCTCGACCAGCTCGGCCGGCTTGCCAGGGCCGGCGTCCAGATGGTGGCGCACAACACGCTGGCGGCAAGCGACTACGGCCTGCTTGACGAGACGACGCTGCGGCCGCGGGCAAATTACTGGGCGGCGCTGCTGTGGCGCAGACTGATGGGAACGACCGTTCTCGAAGCCGGCGTGCACAAGGGGATTCACCTCTACGCGCATTGCCGGCGAGGCGAACGTGGGGCCGTCACATTGCTGGCCATCAATACGGATCGGACGACTGCCGCAACCTTGCGATTGCCCGTGAGCAGCGAGCGTTACACGCTGTCGGCGGATCATCTGCAAAGCATCACGGTGAAGCTGAATGGAACGGTTTTGGAGCTCGGTGCGAATGACGATCTTCCGCAGCTTACCGCGGTGACGTCGCCGCCGGGGCCGGTCGAGATCGCGCCTAGCACGATTGCCTTCCTCACGGTTGCGGATGCCAAAAATCCGACATGCAGTTGAATTTCAGGCGGATGCCGGCCGTCCCCCCGCCTCTCGCGCGGCGCGTTGATCAAAAGACCTCCGATTTTTCTTTGACAGCCGCGCGCTGATCGAGGACAAGCCCGCATGGCCAAAAAACCCGGAACCAATCCCAAAGGCGAGTTCGCCTTTTTCAATGTCGTCTACGAGGACGACTCGCAGCGCTCGAACCGGCGCGTGCCTGCCGAATTGCTCGGCGGACTCGACGGCGACGAGCCGGCGCGCGGCTACATCATGGAGCAGGACCGCGAGATCGCCGAGAAATCCGGCCGGGCGCCGCTCAAGATCAAGAGCATCAGCCGGGTCGGCGCGAAGAAGAAGTAGGGTTTTCGGCCTATGTGAGCGCGATCGCCCTCACCAACGCCGTTTCCGCCTGTTCCACGCAAATAGAACATCCGCAAAACGATCATACGCAAACCGCGTCACCGGCAACATCACCCGATTGCCGAGCAGTGACGCGAGCCAGCCCTCGCCCTTCGTTTTCAGCCAGATCGCGATCGCCACATCCGCGCCGACGATCAAGCGGCCCGCTTCGTCCGTCGCATGCAACCGGCGGCGCACGTCGTCAAGGGAGACGCCGTAAGCTGCCAGCGCCTCGGGCTGCTCGTTGATGTCACGGAATGAAATTTGGCCCGCGCGAACCGCGGCCAGCAGCTTGTTGCGTTGCCAGTCGATGCCTGCATCGCAGACGGGGCAGCGGGTGTTGTACCAGACGGTAAGGCCGTGGATGGGCATGCTTGGCCATGATAGATGCCGGTGACGACCGCGTCGAGGTAGGCTGAACAAACCCTCGCCCTCTGCGCGACGGTCCGGAGCGAACCGCTTTCGCACCACAAGCAATTTCGCCGTCGCCCCCTCTTTTTACGGCCTCCACTCTTGATCGCTTCACCCTCCTGCCATTACAACTATAGAGAGAATTTTACCTGGGGATTCCGCCACATGGCAAACAATGACCAAATCATTCTCGACCAGATTCTAGAGCAGCAGCGCGCCCAACGAGCGCCATCAGCCTCAAAGTCAAATTTCTTTGAAACCTTCGTCGTCGAGCAAACCCTCAAGGATGCAGATCTATCTGATGAAGAAATTGAATCTGGCTTGGTCGGCGACGGAGGTGACGGAGGAATCGATGGGATCTACATCTTTGCTAACGGCGATCTCGTCCAGGAGGATTTTGACGTATCAACTCTTAAGAAAAATATTTCGCTTGAAATTGTTATCCTGCAATCAAAAACGACCGCTGGATTTAGCGAAGATACCCTGAATCGACTTATCGCCGTAACTAACGACCTATTTGACCTTTCAAAACCCGTTGAGAGTTTCAAAAGCGTTTATAATGAAGGGGTGCGCTCGGCTGTAGGCAATTTTCGAGCGGTCTACAAGGAACTGGCAGCTCGCTTTCCTTCACTGCAGTTCAGATATGTTTATGCCTCGCGGGGGATGCAAATCAGGTCCACCCAAACGTCGCACGAAAAGTCGATACGCTGAAGGTAGCGGTAAGCAAGCTATTCTCCTCCGCGCAATTTGGCTTTGAATTCATTGGCGCATCAGAAATCTTAGCATTGGCGCGTCGCCAACCAACGACGTCTTTTGAATTGCAGGTATCTGAGAGTATTAGTCCTCAAGGTGGCTACGTGACACTCGTCAAACTAACGGAGTTTGCAAAATTTATCCGTGACGACGATCGCAAGTTGCGAAAGAATCTCTTCGATGCAAACGTGCGCGACTATCAAGGCACAACACAGGTAAATGAAGAAATCAGGAAATCCCTGCAAAAAAAAGAAGGCGAGAATTTTTGGTGGCTCAACAACGGCGTTACAGTAATTGCCGCTAAGGCTGTTCAGAGTGGCAAAGTCATAACGATAGAAGATCCGCAGCTAGTGAATGGACTCCAGACATCAACCGAAATTTTCAATTACTTTCAGGATGCGAATACTCAAGGCGACGAGCGGGAGGTGATGGTACGCATTATAGTTCCCGGAAAGACCGAAATAAGTGACCGTATCATCAAAGCGACTAATAGCCAGACCAGCATCCCGCCGGCCTCACTGCGGGCAACCGACAAGGTTCATCGCGACATCGAGGCTTACCTGGAGCCGTTTGGTATCTTCTACGATCGCAGAAAAAATCAACATAAGAACGAAGGTCGATCGACAGAGCAGATCATCAGCATTCCGCTCCTTGCCCAAGCGATAATGTCCATCTCGATGCAGAGGCCAGACAACGCTCGCGCTCGTCCCTCATCGCTCTTAAAGCGAGATGAGGACTATGCAAGAATATTCAGCCCTGAGCATCCGATAGAACTCTACCTTGTTGCGTCGAAACTGATTAAGGCAGTTCAGTCGTATCTGCGAGGCCGAGATGACCTGCAGCCCAAAGACAAGAACAATATCTTATTCTACGTGGCGATGTACGTAGCGTCGAGACTATCAGGTAAAGCCAAGCCAAACATTCAAGAGCTTGGAAGGATCAATCCTGACAAAGTCGACCTGACCGCGATCGAGGAGAGTGTCAAAATCGTACTTGCGGAATATTCCGCTTTGGGAGCCTCCGACGCCGTGGCAAAGGGCTCTGTCCTTCAGGCGAAGCTCATTGAGCGCCGACTAGCAGAAGAATATCCAGCTAAAAGGTGAGGTCCAACCGTGCTCAGAACAGCATCCGACTTTGGGATATCGTCTCAAGACTGGAGTGCCGCGAAGACAGAAGCCCGTTCCGCTATGATCGAACGAGCTAAGCTGCGAGGCATGATTCCCTACTCCGATCTGGTAGCAAAGATAGCTACTGTAAAATTCTTAGCCCATGACACGCGTCTGTTTCATCTATTGGGTGAGATTTCAGTAGAAGAGAATGATGCGGGAAGAGGCCTCTTGAGTGTCGTGGTAGTGCACAAGCACGGAGATATGCAGCCGGGCCCCGGCTTTTTTCTACTTGGGCAACATCTTGGTTATGACACCAAAGACTTACTGAGGTTCTGGGTCGAGCAGCTAAGGAAGGTCCATGCTATCTGGTCAAAAATCTAAGAGCTGATCGGGTTCAAAAGCGATCATCACCGATCAACAAGAAACGGCGGGCTCTCGCCCGCCGTTCGCAGATGCCCGGGTCGAGCCCGGGCATGACGACCTGTATTAGTTGTCCAGGAAGCTCCGCAGCTTGCGGCTCCTTGACGGATGCTTCAGCTTGCGCAGCGCCTTGGCTTCGATCTGGCGGATACGCTCGCGGGTGACCGAGAACTGCTGGCCGACTTCTTCCAGCGTGTGGTCGGTGTTCATGCCGATGCCGAAGCGCATGCGGAGCACGCGTTCTTCGCGCGGGGTGAGCGAGGCCAACACCCGCGTGGTGGTTTCGCGCAGGTTGGACTGGATCGCCGCATCGATCGGCAGGATCGCGTTCTTGTCCTCGATGAAATCGCCGAGGTGGGAATCTTCTTCATCACCGACGGGCGTCTCCAGCGAGAGCGGCTCTTTCGCGATCTTCAGGACCTTGCGGACCTTCTC
The DNA here is from genome assembly GCF_023073815.1 of Bradyrhizobium sp. 157. NCBI lineage: Bacteria > Pseudomonadati > Pseudomonadota > Alphaproteobacteria > Hyphomicrobiales > Nitrobacteraceae > Bradyrhizobium > Bradyrhizobium sp. 157. The sequence continues at coordinate 9,825 of NZ_JADPKF010000047.1, forward strand.
CAGGGGCATGCCGAGCTTTTCAGCGAGCTCTTCCGGGGTCGGCTCGCGGCCGATCTCGTTGAGCATCTGGCGGCTCGTGCGCACGATCTTGTTGATGGTCTCGATCATGTGCACGGGGATGCGGATGGTGCGGGCCTGGTCGGCGATCGAGCGCGTGATCGCCTGCCGGATCCACCACGTGGCGTAGGTCGAGAACTTGTAGCCGCGGCGATACTCGAACTTGTCGACCGCTTTCATCAACCCGATGTTGCCTTCCTGGATCAGGTCGAGGAATTGCAGACCGCGGTTGGTGTATTTCTTGGCGATCGAGATCACGAGACGCAGGTTGGCCTCGACCATTTCCTTCTTGGCCTGGCGCGCCTCGCGCTCGCCCTTCTGCACGCCGTGCACGATCTTGCGGAATTCGCCGATCTCCAGGCCCGTCAACGCCGCCAGCGACTGAATCTCGTGGCGCAGCTCCTTGATGCGGTCCTTTTCGTGATGGACGAAATTCTTCCAGCCCTTGGCGGAGAGTTTCGAGACACGGTTCAGCCAGCGCGGATCGAGCTCCGAGCCCTGATAGTTGCGCAAAAAGTCCTCGCGCGCGACGCCGTGGCTGTCGCCGAGGCGCAGCAAGCGGCCTTCGAACGAGACCAGCTTCTTGTTGATATCGTAGAGCTGCTCGACGAGTGAATCGATGCGGGCCTGGTTCAGGCGCAGCGACTTCACCTCGACGATGATCTCGTCCTTCAGCTTCTTGTACTTGCGCTCCTGCGAGGGCGAGAGCGACTCGCTCTGCAGCTGGTTGGCGATGTCCTGCTCCTGCAGGCGGCGCAGCTTCTTGTATTCGGAGGCGATCTTGTCGAAGGTCTCGACCACCTTCGGCTTCAGCTCGGCCTCGATTGCAGCCAGCGACATCTGGTTTTCGAACTCGTCGTCATCCATGTCGCCTTCGGCGGCGGCTTCCGCCGGATCCTTCTCCTCGGTCTCCGCATCTCCCGCAGGGGCTGTACGGAACGGAGTCGGCGCGGGAGGTGCAGCCGGCGGCGCGACATGCGCGGGCGCGGCCTCGCCGTTGGCGGCAGCGCCTTCGGCAGGGGCAGCGATCATCGCCGGGTTCATGTTGTTCTTGGCGTCGGGGCCGGCGTAAGTCGCTTCGAGATCGATGATGTCGCGAAGGAAGATCTTTCCTTCGTTGAGCTCATCGCGCCAGATGATGATGGCCTGGAAGGTCAGCGGGCTTTCGCAGAGACCCGCAATCATCGCCTCGCGGCCGGCCTCGATGCGTTTCGCAATCGCTATTTCGCCCTCGCGCGACAGCAATTCCACCGTGCCCATCTCGCGCAGATACATGCGGACGGGATCATCGGTGCGCTCGCCGGGCTCGGATTTCTTGACCTCGGTGACAGCCTTGGCCGTGACCTCGACAAGCTCGTTGTCGGTATCGTCGTCGGCCTCTTCCTTCTCGGCCTCCTCGTCGGCCTCTTCGGCCTCGGACACGTTGATGCCCATGTCCGAGAGCATCGACATGATGTCCTCGATCTGCTCGGGCGAAGTGGTGTCGGAGGGCAAGACTTCGTTGAGTTGATCGAAGGTCACGAAGCCGCGCTTCTTGGCCTGCTTGATCATCTTCTTGACCGCGGCATCCGTCAGGTCGAGCAACGGCGACGGCGCGTCGGGGCTATCCTTCTCAGGGGCGTCCGCTGCCTTGTCGTCTTTTTCCTTGTCCTTAACCTGCAGCGTCTTTGCCTTGGTGGCCATTCATCAAGCTCCCGAAACGCGCTTCATGCGGGCGTGCGTCACACCAACCCGCAGCTCTTCATTCAATTCGTTCGAGATGACGACGTTCGATCGCCACCTCGCTCTGTTCATTCGCCTTCGCATGATCGGTCGAAAGCGGCACCCGCTTTTCCGCACCATGGTTACGACGCGCAAAGGGCGGCGCAGACCGTCGCCACCCCTGCCTTCCGCATCACCGGTTTCTGTCTTTCGTAGCCCGAAGGCCCTTAAGCTTTGCTTAACCCTGTTTTTGCCGCCAAATCATGGATTTGGCGAGTCTTTTCGCGGGCTCGGCCGAGGCCGTCCGCATCATTTTTTAATCGTCAAACGCTTTTGCGGAACCGGCCCGAAAGCTCGCCAAAACCCTCAATCAGGGCCTCAGTGCCGTCGAGGGAGTCCAGCCGGGCGCTGACATCCTTCAGCCATGCCAGATTGGCCTCGCTGGTCTCCTCGGCCAATGCCAGTTCGGCATCTTTCTTCTCCCTAAGTAGGGCGTGCGTTTTCTGATGCAAGACAACGAGTTGCTGCCAGGTGGCCAAAACATCCTCGCGCGCCGCGCCGGGCCTGGCGGCCCATACCGCCACCGTCGTGATCGCTCGCTCAACCCGTTGAAGAACCTCGCCTAATCCGCGGGCTTCGAGATCGGCGCGCATTTTCTCAGCCTGCTCCTCGACGTCGGGAGAGTGGTGATGGTCATTGGCGAAGGCGGCGATAATGCCGGCGCGGAGCTTGTTGGCCTCGGGATGCGCCAGTTCCAGAGCGGCCACCTCCTCCAGATGATCGTGCAGCAGCCAAGGGTGGTTAATCAGGGATTGCAGGATCAGGGCCTCGCGGCGGGACATCGCGCTGCGCTGGCCACGCATGATCGGGCTGGTCGCAAGCTGGGGGCTCGCCGCCTGGTAGGGGCCGGGGGCGATTCCTGAAGTTATCCCCGGCGGGCGGCCGCCGCGGGGGGCGAATCGGCCGGCCGGGCCCGCGCCGCGCGGGGCAAACGCGCGAGGTGATTCGGGGCGGCCGGTCCGGAAATTACCCCGGCCGTAGCCGCCTCGCGCGCCTTGCGGCGCAAACGCGCGCTGCAGGCGTTCGGCGAGATCCTGCCGGTAGTAGCGGCGCACGACCTCGTCGCGGATGCCATTAGAGAGTTCGTTGATGCGCGCCTCCAGTGCCGCGCGCCGTTCGGGAGTCGCAAACGTGCCGCCCTCGATCTCGCGCGACCAGATCATGTCGGCGAGCCCGCGCGCGGCACCGATCACCTCTTCGATCGCGACGCGGCCGCCGCTGCGGGCGAGGTCATCGGGGTCTTGTCCCTCCGGCAGCAGTGCAAAGCGCAGGCTCTTGCCAGGTAATAGATTGGGCAGCGCGAGGTCGGCGGCGCGGTACGCTGCTTTCTGTCCGGCGCGGTCGCCGTCGAAGCAGAGGATCGGCTCGTCCGCCATCTTCCAGAGCAGCGCGAGCTGGTTTTCAGTCAAGGCCGTACCAAGCGGCGCCACCGCGCCAGCAAAGCCCGCGGTGACCATGGCGATGACATCGACATAGCCTTCGACCACGATCAGCGGCGCGCCGTTATGCGCCGCCTGTCGCGCGGTGGCGAGGTTGTAGAGATTGTCGCCTTTGTGAAACAGCGGGGTTTCCGGCGAGTTCAAATACTTTGCCGGAACGTCCTTTTCCAGCGCGCGGCCGCCGAAGGCGATGACGCGGCCTCTGGCGTCGGCGATCGGAAACATCACGCGGTCGCGGAAGCGATCATAAGGAACAGGAATATCGTCGCCGCCGATCAATAGCCCCGCTTCCACCATGTCCTCGGTGGAAATGCCCTGCGCGCCGAGATGCTCCTTCAGCGCAAAGCGCTCGCCCGGGGCATAGCCGAGGCGAAACTGCAATTGCGTCGCCGACGAAATGCCGCGGTCGCCGAGATAGCCGCGCGCCTTTGCGCCGTGTCGCGAGGCCAGCGTATCGGCAAAGAATTTTGCCGCGAGTTCCATCACGTCATGCAGCGTCTTGCGCCGCTGCTCGTGGCGCGCAGCGTCAGGGGTCGCCGCCGGCAACGGCAGGCCGGCCATGGCGGCGAGGCGCTCGACGGCCTCCGGAAACGAGACGCCTTCCGTCTCCATGACGAAGTCGAAAATATTGCCGTGCTTTCCGGTAGAGAAGTCGTGGTAAAATTGCTTCTGGTCGTTGACCGTGAAAGAGGGCGTCTTCTCCTGCTGGAACGGCGACAGCCCCTTAAACTCCCGCCCCGCCCTCTTCAGCTTGACGCGCCGGCCCACAACTTCCGAAACCGGAAGCCGGGCACGCAGTTCGTCGAGAAATTGGGGCGTGAAGCGCATTGGGTGAGTTTTTGCCGAGTCGAAGCCTTGTGCCAATCGATGATGGATATAGGGAGGTCGCCCCGAAAGCGATGTTTATCGGGCTTCTCGCCGCTATTCACAGGGCAGGAAGCAGCAAAATCCCTCCTCGTCATGGCCGGGGACAGCCGTCCGAAGGACGGCGTCGCTTCCGCTCGCCTATGTCCCGGCCATCCACGTCTTTGCCTGCCACAACGGAGAAAGAAAGACGTGGATGCCCGGGACAAGCCCGGGCATGACGGAGTGTGCGGCCCGCGACGACGCTTGAATCGCCTGCGGTTCCGCGCTTCCATACCCCGCATGTTCACGGTGTTCCGGGGTGGCAGGAGCGGGGCGTGGCGGGTGACGCGGTTTGCGCCGGTGAAGGGCGCGTCGCTTTCGCCGACGCCGTCGCTGTCGGTCGTGCATTCCCTATCGATTGCACTGCCGATCCTGCCCTCGCCGACCTCGTGGCGGCTGGCCGGCGTCGCCAGCCATCTGCGCTATACCGAGCGCGCCGAGAAGACGCAGCTTGATGCCGTGCGGGCCGAGATCGGCCGACCTGAGGCGACCTATGCGGCGCTGATCCCGATCAAGAAATCGGCGGCGTGGTGGGACCTGACGCAGGAGGAGCGGCGGCAGATCTTTGAGGACAGATCGCATCACATCGCCGATAGCCTGAAATACCTGCCGGCGATCGCCCGCCAGCTCTATCACAGCCGCGATCTCGGCGAGGCTTTCGACTTCCTCACCTGGTTCGAATACGCGCCCGAGCATGCCGACGCGTTCGAGGAGTTAGTCCGCACGCTGCGCGCGACCGAGGAGTGGAAATATGTCGAGCGCGAGGTGGACATCAGGCTGGAACGGGAAAGGCTGGATGCTGGGTGATGCTCGTGCCCCGGATGCTGCGCAGCACGATAGTGATGCGCTGCTAAGCCGGGGCCACACGTGCGGCATAACGAGCATGGGTCCCGGCTCTGCGGCGCAGCGCACTGGACGATGCTTCGCATCGCCAGGAGCGCTGCACCGCGTCCGGGACATGCGAGCTAGTTCTCCAAAAACTTCCCCGACGCAATACGCGGCAGGCCGGTGACGGGCCAGTTGTAGACATAGGTCCACGCCTCGCCCGCCGAGCCGTCTTCCAGCGTCACTTGCAGCATCCGGCGGATGTATTCCGTCGGTTCCGGAAATCCGGCGCCGCAGGCCTCATACATGTCGAACTCGGCCAGCAACGCGTCGCGATCGCGCAGGCGATAGAGTTCACCGAACACGATTTCGTTGGCGTCATCCGACAGCACCAGCCCCGGATAATGCTTGATGAGATAGAGCCGGCCACGACAGGTAGCCGTGCCCAAAAAATCCGCACTGCGCGACAATAGCTGCGCCATCGGATGGTCGAAGCCGCGCATCAGCGTGCCGTAGACGAACAGTCGATCTGAAATCATGGCGCGCACTTATCCCGTCAACGCGTCCGGGATCAAGCCGGCACGACCTCCTCGCTGATGACGAAAAACTTCACCAGATCCATCCGGCCAAAACTCGTGGTCAGCGCGACGTCGGCAGCATCCCGGCCGGTGGCCATCAGGATACGGCCGATCCGCGGCACGTTATGGCGGGCGTCGAAGGTGTACCATTGGCCGGAGAGATAGACCTGGAACCAGCCGGAAAAATCCATCGGCGCGGGATCGCGGGGCACGCCGATGTCGCCGAGATAGCCGGTGCAGTAGCGCGCCGGAATGTTCATGCAGCGGCAGAAGGTCAGCGCCAGGTGCGCAAAGTCGCGGCAGACGCCGGCGCCCTCCGCGTAGACGTCGTGCGCCGACTTCATGTGATGGGCGTGCTGATAGCCGAAGCTGACGTGGTTGTGCACGAAGTCGACGATGGCCTGCACCCGCGCCCAGCCCGGCGCTGTGTTGCCGAATAAAGACCAGGCAATATCGGTGAGCTTGTCGGTCTCGCAATACCGGCTTGGCATCAAATATTGCAGCACTTCATCCGGCAGTTGATCGATCGGCAATTGCTGCGCGGTCGGCACTACGGCGTCCGGCAGGCCGGAATCGCGCACCAGCGCGTCGCCGCGCAGCGTGACGCCGCCAGCGGGTGCGACCAGCCGGCCGCAGACGTTGCCAAAGCTGTCGCGGTAGAAGCCGATCGGCACATCGGGCTCGGCTACAATGCGCTCGGTGCCGACGATGTCGGAAAAGCGCGACGGATGAATCGAGAGCATGATCACCATCGGCGTCGGCTGTACGGCCGCATAGGCAATTTCAAAGCCGACCTTGATCTCCATGGCTCAGACCTTTTCCGCCTGCTGTACCTCGTGCTGCGCTTCCGTCTCTTGGCCGGCCGAGACGACGTTGACGCTGACCTCCATCCCGGCAAACGCGTCAGGCGAGCCGAGATAAGTGCCATGCAACGGAATTGCCTGGCGCGGATCGCGCGCCACCGCGACGCGAATGAGATCGCGGGTGCCGACGATGCCGTTGGTCGGATCGAACTCGATCCACCCTGCGCTCGGCAGATAGACCTGCACCCAGGCATGCGTCGAGCCGCCGCCGACATGACCATGCGCGCCGTCGCCGGGAATGAAGATGTAGCCGGAGACGAAGCGCGCGGCGATGCCGAGCCGGCGCAGCGCCTCGATCATGAACAGCGCATAGTCCCGGCAGGTACCGGAGCCAGTCTGCAGCGTGTCGAGCGGATGCTGGGTGCCCCGCTCATGGCGCTTGCGATAAGTAAAGGCCTCGCGAATGCCATGCGTCATGCCGCTCAGGATCTTGAAGGTTGGCGTCGGCGCCTCGGCGTCCAGAAATTTCCGCGCCCAACCCGACAGCTCGCCGTTGGGGTCGCCATATTGCGGCGTGACGAATTGCAACAGGTCGGGAAATTCCTCGTCATCGTAGAGGAACGGATAGAAGTAGGCGGGATCGTCCGGCGTCAGCGCAAACTCTTCCGCCGGATTGTGCTCGACCGTAGCGGTTGCGGTGAACGATAAGGTGTCGGCGCGCTCGTCGAAAGTCGCGATCGCAACCGTGTTGCCAAACACGTCGTGAATCCATCGCAACGACATCGGCTTCGGTTCGATCTCGAGTTCGCTTGCGCGGATCCTTAAGTCATGTCCCGGCAGCGGGCGCAGCATGATGCGGTGCTCGCCGAATATGACCGGGCGGGTGTAGCGATAAACGGTCTTGTGGTTGATGGTCAGGAGCGGCATCGTCAAACAATGGTCGATTCTGGCAGGTCTGATCCAGGTCGAATCCTGCCCAATTGTGGATCGGGGTGCCGCTTCGATAGGCAATACTCCAAGGAAAACGCTTTGAACGACGCCACCAGCACAGCCCTGCTCCTTAGCACCGAAGATGCTCCTCCAGTCCATGAATACAACGAATCAGGGCGCTCGCCGTTCCTGCTCACGTGCGATCACTATGGAAGGCTGATTCCGCGCGTGCTCGGCGATCTCGGCCTGCCCGAGAGCGAACTGACACGCCATATCGCCTGGGACATCGGAATTGCCGGGGTCGCGGAAGCACTTTCAAAACATCTCGATGCCCATCTGATCGTGCAGCGCTACTCACGGCTCGTCATCGACTGCAACCGCCCGCCGCACGTCGCAGGCTCGATCCCGCGCATCAGCGAGGCAACTACGATTCCCGGCAATGAAGGCATTTCGCGCGAGGCCGCCGCGATACGGCGGGCGCAGATCTTCGATCCCTACCACCGGCGCATCGACGAGATCATCGACCAGCGCGGAAACGCTGCCATGCCGACAGTGCTGGTGTCGCTACACAGTTTCACGCCCATCTATGCCGGGATTGCACGGCCTTGGCACATCGGCACGCTCTACCATCGCGACAAGCATCTGCCGCCGCTCTTGCTAAAGCTGTTGCGCGCCGAGGGCGATCTCGTGGTCGGCGACAACGAGCCTTATGCGGTCAGCGACGAGACTGATTACACGATCCCCGTGCATGGCGAGGCGCGCGGGCTGATGAATACGGGCATCGAAATTCGTCAGGACCTGATTTCGGATCAGGCGGGCGAGAAGGCATGGGCGGAGCGGCTGGCGCGGATTCTTGGCGAGATTGAGCAGATGTTGCGCAAGCAGCAACTGATCGGGTCTCGCCAGGGCGAAGGTCGCGTTCCCTCCCCCCTTGCGGGTGGAGGCTAGGGAGCACACCGCTGCATGCGACACAGCTCGCGGCCGATCGGGACCAGCACATCACATAGACCGCGAGTTCACTTTGCCCGCGTCAGTGCCAGCCAGATGCCGCCGCCGATCATGAAGCCGCCGGAGACGCGCGACACCAGCCGCGTCCGCTCTTTGGAGAAGAACATTCGCGCACGGCCGGCGAGCAGCGCATAGATCGCGTCGGTCGAAGCGGCGATCACCATGAAGGTGATGCCGAGCAGCGCCACCTGCGGGAAATGGTCCTTCTCCATGTCCATGAACTGCGGAATGAACGCGCCGAAGAACACCAGCACCTTCGGATTGGAGAGCAGCACCAGCAGGCCCTGCAGGAAAAATCCGCCGCGCGGCGGCGGTGGCGGCTCGTCGGCGTTGACGCCTTCCGCGGGCGACCAGATCAGCTTGATGCCGAGCCATATCAGATAGGCCGCGCCGGCAAAGCGCACCCAGTCGAACCAGTAGCCCATGGTCGCCATCAGCGATGTCAGCCCGACTGCAACGATGCCGATCACGATGGCAAGCCCGGTTTGAGCACCGGCGCAATTGATCAGCGCCGCGCGCGTGCCGTGCCGCAGGCCGTTCGCGATCAGCAGCGTGACCACCGGGCCCGGCAACAGCGCGAGCGCAATGCAGGCGGCGACAAAGGCGAGATAGACCTGAAGGGACATGGAGGAGAACTCGGTGGGAGAGCGATTACGTCATTATGCATGCGGAGGACACAGATGGAAGCCGCGCTCCAACTCCCTCTCCCCGTTCTTTACGGGGAGAGGGTCGGGGTGAGGGGCTCTCTCCGCGAACTGTGGCCGTTGATAGACCTGAACCCCCCACCCGGATCGCATCTTCGATGCGATCCGACCTCTCCCCGCAAGCCGGGCGAGGTTAGCAAGCACCGCCTCATCGTTCATCCATCGCAGCCATCATCCAGCGCGTCATTTCGCGGGCCGCCAGCAGCGCCAGCGCCGCGCGCCGCACCTCAGGCGCGTCACCGTTACCTTGCGCGACGGCGACGAGGAGGTCGCAGCGGCGCGAGACGGCGATGCCGATGGCGACGCGCCGCAAGCCGTCGGACAGTTTGAGATCATAGGCCCTGATCCGCCCGGCCATATCGGCGACCTGGACGACCTCGCCCGGCGCGAGCGGCACGAAGGACTCGCTGATCAAATCAACATCGGCGACACGATCGACTTCGTCGTCATCGGCGACGCCGCGATCGCAGTTACAAAAGCCGATTTTCGGCCGAACGTATACCTCGATGCCATCGCCACACGAGGCGCCGCGGCAACGAAACGCGCGTCCCGCGGGCCAGCCGTCGCGCGGGAATGGCCAGGCGATTTCCTGCCACGCGCCTTTCTGTTCGCCTTGGCGCGGCACGATGTGCTGGTAGGCCGCCGCGCCCGACAACGCACCGAGCGCCACGGCCGCAACAACGATGACCGGCCATCGACGCATCACCGCCCCTCACGGCAGACCGGCGACGGCGCGCGCCGGGCCGGTCAATTCGAGAATGTGCAGGCCGGTATTGGCGCGGTCGACGATGTAGATGTAGCCGCGCTCGTCGGTTTCGACATTGTTGGTCTGGATCGCGACCTTGCAGCGATCCTTGCCGTCGATCTTGACGCAGCGCTTGTCGGTCGCCGCCGTGATCGACGGGATGAAATAGCCGACTTCCCTTGGATGATAGGGATCACGAATGTCGAGCGCGCGGACGCCGGCGTTGAAGAAGGAGATGAAGGCCATCTTCTTGTAGAAAACCGGCGCCATGCTCTCGTTGGAAGAATGCGCGCCGAATCGCCCGCCCCGCTCGCAGAAGGTCCCGCTCGCCTCCGGCACCGTATAGCTCGATATCATCATCGGGCGGTTCTCGACGGTGACGTCGGCGAACCACACCATCTGCCGCGGCTCGTTGCATTCGTTCAAAATCGCCTCATTGACGATCATCATGATGTCGCGGGTCTTGCCGTCCTTGTCGCGCGCGAATTCCGCAATCGGCATTCCCGGCATCGGAAACGTCGTATGCGCGCCGTTGAACGGCGACATGGTCAGCCGCGCAATTTCCGGCGCGCGCAGATTGTCCGGGGTTGGCTCTTTGGGCCCGTTGAGCAGTTTCTCGCGATCGACGATCTGCAAAATCCCGCCCTTGTTGGTGCCGTAGCCGAAATAGATCCGGTTGCCGGAAGGCCCCGTCGAGATCGGCCCGTGCAATTCGGTCGGCACCGCACCGGTCGAGCCCGGCTCCTGACCGGGAAGACCGAAATCGCGGATTTTCTGCGGGTGCGCGGGATCGGAAAGATCATAGACTTGCGTCATGCGGCGCGTGCGCCAGTCCGGCGCGCCCGACACCAGGAAGGCAATGCCGGTGTCGCATTCCCACCAGCTCTTGTGCGTGTCCTTCAATCCCGCAATCCGCGTGATCAGCACGGGATTGGCGGGATAGGCAACGTTCCAGATCTCGTGCGCCTCGCCGCCGAAGGTGCGCAGCATATAGACCGCGTTGCGATCGCCCCTTGGCAGCGCCTTGCCGTCGCAGATCCGCACCATCTGCGCGCCGCCGCCTTCATACTTGCCCTCCTGACCCGGAAGGTGGCGCAGATATTTCGGCTGTGAGGGATCGGTGACGTCGACGATCGACGTGCCGTTCGGTTCGGCCTTGCCAGTCTGCGGATTGACCGGCGCCGGAATCTCGTCGCTGCCGCCGTGATGGCCGATATAGGCGATCCAGCGGTCGCCCTGATGATGGATGGTCGGCTGGTAGGCGCTGCGCGCCTGCAGGTCGCTGGTTCCAACCAACTTCATGTTGAGTGCTTCGGGCGGCGCGCCGATCACCTGTTGCTGCGCAAAAGCGATATCTGAGCTTGCGAGGAAATAGATCGAGAAACAAGCTGCGAGTTTGAGGCGACCGCTCATGTTCCACCCCGACTGTTCAAAACCAATCTGTGTTGGCTGACGGCACGATAACACAGCCTTGGACTGCGCCCCAAAACACACGCTTGACATGCAACCTTTCGGTTGCCTATTATTTCCAGCATGGATGAGGTCTTCAAAGCGCTCGCCGACGCGTCACGGCGTTCGCTGCTGGACAGGCTTCACGCCAAAAACGGACAGACGCTGAACGAGCTTTGCGACGGCCTCGACATGACGCGGCAGGCCGTGACCAAGCACCTTGGGATTCTCGAGGCGGCCAACCTCGTCACGACGCACAAGCATGGCCGCGAGAAGCTGCACTACCTCAATCCGGTTCCGATCCATCAGATCGGCGAACGCTGGATCAGGAAATTCGAGCGCGGGAAACTCATTGCGCTCAGCGAGTTGAAACGGCAATTGGAGAAGCGTGATGAGTAAGCCGGAATTCGTCTACGTCATCTATATCGAGAGCACGCCGGAGAAATTGTGGGAGGCACTGACGTCCAGCGAGTTCTCCAAACGTTACTGGTTCGGCACCGAGCTGAAATCCGACTGGAAGGTCGGCTCGCCGCTGGCGCTGGTCATGAACGGCACCACGACCGATACCGGGGAGATTCTCGAGGCCGATCGGCCGCGACGGCTCTCCTACACTTTCAAGCACGTGACCGACGAGGCATACCGCAATGAGAAGGCTACGAAGGTCGTCTTCACCATCGAGCAGCACGGCAGATTCGTAAAGCTCACGCTCACGCATGAAGGATTTGCAGAGGGAAGCAAGCTGTTGGACGGCATCTCCAAGGGATGGCCGGCCATTATGTCCAGCCTCAAGAGCCTGCTGGAATCCGGTACCGCGCTCGAAATTCCGGTTTCCGCTCTCGGCATCGAAGGTGTGTCATGAACGTCAAGAACTTCAAGCCCGCCATTGTCTACACCATCTACATCGCCTCGACGCCGGAGAAAGTGTGGGAGGCGCTGACGCAGGCGGAGTTTTCCAGGCAGTATTTCTCCGGCCAGGCGGTCGAGGTCGATCTCAGGGTCGGCGGTGCCTTCATCATGCGCACACCGGACGGCGCCCTGCATATCTCGGGCGAGGTGATCGAGTGCGAGCCGCTGAGGAAGCTCACCGTCACCTTCAACGTCAACTGGCCGGCGCTGCTCGAAAAGCTCGGGCCAACGCTCGTCACCTACGAGATCGAGCAGGTCGGCGATGCAGTCAAACTGACGATGCTGCAATCGCATGACCGGGAGATCAGCGACGACATCCTGTCCGGCGGACGTACAGGCTGGCCCGCAATCCTGTCGAGCCTGAAGAGCCTGCTGGAGACCGGCAATGCGCTGACAATCAAGATGCAGCCGCCGGAGCGGATGCTGGCCGCGCTGAAGGAATTGGGGATCGGGACGCCTTAGGTCTCGCTGTCGTCCCTGCGAATCCACGGTCCCAAACTTCGCGGCCGTTCTTTGGAACAAACTTGATCGATTGGTCTGCAGAGGTACTATCGTTACCTTCACGCTGTCATACCCCGCGCATGCGGGGTATCCAGTACGCTGCGGCTTCTCGATTCATCACGGCTGTCTTGGAACACTGGATCACCCGCCTCCGGACTAAACACTGCGCGGATGATGACGGCTGAATGGGTGAGGACGCACCCACGAGTGGACTCAAGCCCGCCTAAAAGATATTCCAGCATAAGTAGATCAGACGGCTGCTTCGCAGCTTCCGAACGTTATTCTATCGCAACAAGAACCGCTGATTGAGCGCGGAACGACGCACCGATGAGCCTGCGCACCCGGCTATTGATACTAGTAATTGCCGCGATGCTGGTGCCGGCCATCCTTGTGGGACTGCGCTTCTTGCAGAATCGCGCAGGCGACATCGACGCCGCACGTGCCAGTCTGTCGGCAACCGCCAACGAGATTTTGGGCGACCTCGACGAGAAAATTCAGGGCACGGCCCAGCTTCACTATGGTCTCGCCCGCGCCCGCGATCTCGATACGCGCGACAAGGCGGCTTGCTCCGCCTTCCTGTCCGCCGTGCGCGAAGAGTATCCGCGGTACACCGGTATCTTGACCATCAATCCGGACGGCAGCCTGTTCTGCGACTCGTTACGAACCGATAGGACGCTCGATCTCAGGGATCGCGAATATTTCAAGCAGGCGCTGGTTGCACACGGCATCGTCACACTGCAGCCTGTGTTCGGCCGGTTGACGGGGACCTCCGTGTTACAGATCGCCTATCCCGTTCGTTCGGAAACAGCAGAGCTGAAGTTCATCCTGCTCGCCTCGTTCAATCTGAAGAAATTCGCCGATGACCACGACAAACGGCTGTCGAACGACAGCCAGATTCTGCTGGTTGACAGGAAAGGCACGATCCTCGTCGCGCCCGAGGGCAAGGACTGGACCGAGCCGGCCGGCGCATCGATTGCAAATTCGGAGCTGTTCCGGTTTGCGACCTCAGCTAATCGCGAGCCGTTCCGCGAAGTGGCCGGCCGCGACGGCCGAAGCCATGTCTGGGCCGCCGCGCGCTCGCCCTCGGTGCGCGATGCCGGACTTTACATCATGGTCGGACGGGCCAAGGACGGTCTGGTCGCCGCTGCCAATCGCCGCCTCTACGAGGACCTGGCGATGCTTGCGGTAGCCTCGCTGCTGTTGCTCGCAGGCGTATGGATTCTGGCGACGATGAGTATCGGCCGTCAGGTCGGGCGCCTGGCAGCGATGGCGACGAAGCTCGGAGTTGGCGATCTGAGCGCACGGATTGCTCCACCCCATCCGCGGGGTGAACTCGGGGGGCTGATGACATTGCTCAACGGCACCGCCGAATCCCTCGAACGTCAGCGCGCCGCCATCGACGAGCTCAACCAGAAGCTCACCCAATCCCAGAAAATGGAGGCGATGGGTCAGCTCACCGGCGGCGTGGCGCATGATTTCAACAACCTGTTGACCGTCATTCTCGGCAATGCGGAGCATCTTGCCGAGAAGCTTGCGGCGCACAAAGAGCTGCAAAAAATCGCCGAGAGCATCGCGACCGCCGCCGAACGCGGCTCGGACCTGACGCGCAGCCTGCTCGCCTTCGCGCGCAAGCAGCCCTTGATGCCGAAGCACATCGACATCGGCCAGAAGATCGTCGGCATGGAGCAGTTGCTGCGCCGGACGCTCGGCGAGCATATCGACTGTGAATTCCGGCTTGACCAAGACCTGTGGCGGGCCAGCGTCGATCCCGGCCAACTGGCCTCGGCACTGCTCAACCTGGTGCTGAATGCGCGCGACGCCATGCCATCAGGCGGCAAGCTGACGGTCGAGGTGCAAAATACCTCGCTCGGTGAATCCGACGTGGACGTCAACGGCGAGGCGCGTCCCGGCTATTATGTCATGGTCGCCGTGACCGACACCGGCACCGGCATGACGCCCGAAGTATCCAGCCGCGCTTTCGAGCCGTTCTTCACCACCAAGGAGGTGGGCAAAGGCACGGGTCTCGGCCTGAGCATGGTCTACGGGTTCGCGCAGCAATCCGGCGGGTCGATGCAGATACGCTCCGAACCGGGACATGGCACCGCCGTCAAGCTGTTCTTCCCCCGCGTCGGGACGCCTCAGACAAGCGCAGCGCCGTCCGCCAATCAGCCAGCCGCGCCGACCGGCAGCGAGACCATCCTCGTCGTCGAGGACGACGACATGGTGCGCGGGTATGTTGAAGGCGAATTGAAGGCGCTCGGCTATCGCGTCATCGTCACGCCCAACGCGCGCGCGGCGCTCGAAATATTGCGCGGCCCGGAGAACATCCATCTTCTGTTCACGGACGTCGTGATGCCCGGCGGCATGTTCGGAACCGAGCTTGCGAAGCAAGCAGCCCGCCTGCGGCCTCACTTGAAGATTCTCCTCACCTCCGGCCATAGCGAACATCCCGTCGAGGCGACGGACGGCAGCGGCCGCGACGTACGGATCCTCAACAAGCCTTACCGCCGGCACGATCTCGCATCGATGCTGCGCTCGGTCCTGAAGGCGAACTGATCACTGCCCTACGCCGCCACCGGCGCGATGATCCGGCGGTAAAGGTGCCACGTGGTGTGGCCGAGCACCGGCAGTGTCACCACCAGGCCGAGGAAGTATGGCATCGCCGATACCGCGAGCAGCACCACGATCAGGGCTACCAAGCCGATCATCGGTAGCGGGCGCAGGTGGTTCCCTGCCCCCCGCTCTACAGCCGCCGGCACACGGGATTGCGCTTTGTCAGGAACGGGACACGAGCAGGAGGGCCACGGCAAGATTCGCCGCGAACAGCATCGCATCCATGACAAAAATCCGGAGCATCGGCCCCTTCAACACGGGCCAATACGCCACTCCGACGCGCCCGCCGCGCATCAGGACCGGAAGGTTGTAGGCGAACTGACTGAAGTGACACGCGGCGAAGAACAGGAACAACGCGAGCTGCGCTTCGATCGCTTGAAAGAAGGCCGGCCGGGCGACCAACAGATACAGCGACAGGATGCCGATCGGCAGATTGATCCCGCCCAGAAACGCAACGCTGGCCGACAAGGTTGGGGCGATCGGATTTCCGCGCTCCTCCCGAGGTACCAGTATCTTCAGCGTATTGCCCTGGGCAACGCTGAACTGGATGAATGCGGCGCCGAACCAGAGCGTGTTGAGGAGCAGGACGAAATCCGAAAATCGCATGGCTACTTTCCGTAAAAGGCCTCGCTGCGCACCACACGGCCAGCACCGTCGAAGTCCATGAACTCGCTGGCGCGCGCGTCGCCCAGCTGCCACCACACCGTCAGGCGCGCGATTGTATCGTCCCAGCTCCAGTTCAGGATTCTCAGGTCTGCGCTCTCGATGCCACCGTAAGCCCTCTGCCAGTAGGCACGGATGTTCTCGGCGCCAGCGACTACCGGGGAATCCATCAATTTGAGCGCCAGCGGGCTGCGCATCTCGGCGTTTTCGGCGAAATGCGAAACGACCGCGTCGATATCGACCTTGCGCCAGTTCGCGCACCACGTCTCGACAAAGCGTCCGGCCGCCGCGCGGTCCATTGTCTGTCCACTCATGCTCGCGCCCTCCTCGGTGCAACTGCCGGGAAGAGAGATGACACAGGGCGACCCTCACGTCAATCATGTTGACCTGAGAGGCTATCAATTGCTGTCGGCAATGACCCCCATGACGGCCATCCAGGCGGCAGCGCCCGGCGGCCCGACACGATCAAACGCCTCGCGCAGGACCTTGCGCTCGTAGCCAGATGCCCGTTGCTCAATGCGCCGGCCGGCTTCCGTCAGCAGCAATAATTTGGAGCGATGCTGCTCGGGCGACCGCTTCGATGTCAGAAGTTTACGCTGCAGCAACAGGCTAAGCGGCCGGTTCACGGCTTGCTTGGATATGCCGAGGATCTCGATTAGCGACCCGATCGAGATGTTGGGCTGTCGCGCAACCACATAGAGAATGCGATGGTGCGGGCGCGACAGGCCAAGCGTGGCAAGATATTGGTCGGCCGAGAGCGTCATCCCGCGCCAGCCATAATACATAAGCTCCAGCGCTGCATCCAAATCATGGAGCTTCTTGAGCGAGGCGCGGTGCAGGCCCGCGGCGTGAGAAGTTTTCTTTTGCATTTTTCTACCGCGTCGAATTGACCGAAGAGCCCTACCCCAGCGCCCGCAACTCCCGCCGCAGCACCTTGCCCGTCGCCGTCATCGGCAGCGTATCGGCGAACTGCACGAAGCGCGGGTATTCGTGGGCGGCGAGCTGCACCTTCACGAACTCCTGGATCTCGCGCGCCAGTTCATCGCTCGCGGCGAAGCCCGGACGCAGCACGATCCAGGCCTTGATGGATTCGGTGCGGATCGGATCGGGTATGCCGACCACCGCCGACATCGCCACCGCCGGATGCTTCATCAGCGTATGTTCGATCTCGGAAGGGCCGACGCGATAGCCGGCGGTGGTAATCACGTCGTCCTCGCGGCTGACGTACCAGAAGTAGCCGTCTTCATCCTGCACGCCGAGATCGCCGGTCAGCAAAAATTCGCCGGCGTATTTCTTTGCGGTCGCTTCCGAATTCTTCCAGTATTCGAGCATGGTGCAGGGACAGGGCTGGCGTACGCCGATGATGCCGCGCTCACCTCTAGGCAATTCCTCGCCGCGATCGTTGACGATGCGGACGTCGAACCCCGGCGTCGCCTTGCCCATCGAGCCGGGACGGATCGGAAACAGGTTCGAATTGCTACCGATCACGAGGTTGCATTCGGTCTGGCCGAACACTTCATGCGCGTCGATGCCGAAGGTTTCGCGCACCCAGCCGAGCAATTCGCCGCCCAGCGATTCACCGCCGGTGAAAATGCTGCGCAGTCTGACGCCGGAATTTTTCACATTCGCCTGCCGCATCAGTTTCAGCGCGGTCGGCGGCAGGAACGTGTTGCGGATACCTAGGTCGGCCATCATCGCCATCGCCGCCTGCGGCTCGAATTTGCGCGCGCGATGGCCGACGAGCGGAATGCCGTGGTACCAGAACGCCAGCAGGCCGTTGATCAGCCCGCCGATCCAGGCCCAGTCGGCCGGTGTCCACATCAGGTCGCCGGGCCGCGGGAGAAAATTGTGGCACATCTCGACGTTCGGCAGATGGCCGAGCACAACGCGATGTGCATGCAGCGCGCCCTTCGGATTGCCTGTAGTGCCGGAGGTGTAGATGATCAAGGCGGGATCGTCGGCTGCGGTGTCGACGGTGGCAAAATCCGGCGACGCGGCCTTCAGCGAGGACCAGAACGGCTTTGTGCCGGCAGGCGCGCGGTCTCCGATGACGTAGACGTTTTTTAATTCAGGAAGACGATCGCGTATTTTCGCGAGCTTCTCCCAGCCGCCCTCGTCGGTAACAACAGCCTTGGCCTCGGAATTCGACAGACGGAACTCCAGTCCTCGCCGAACAGCGCAAACAGCGGGATCGAGATCATGCCTGAGCGAAACGCGGCGAAATGCGCGATCGGCAATTCAAGCGATTGCGACAGGAACACCGCGACGCGGTCGCCGCGCGACAGGCCGTCGGCTTTCAGAACGTTGGCAAAACGGCGCGACTGCTCGGCGACCTGGTCGAACGAGGTACGCGTAGTGGCGCCGCCCTCGTCGACATAGATCAGCGCCAACCGGCCTGAGCCATCCGCATTCCGGTCGCAGCACGCGGTCGCCATATTGAAGCGAGCAGGAATGTCCCAGCGGAAGTTGCGGTAGAGCTCGTCGTAGGTGGAGGCTTCGGTGAGCATGGCCTTGGTTGTTTCCTCTCGTCGTGGCCGGGCTTCATCCCGGCCGTCCACCCCTTCTTGCGTGCCGCGAGTTTAAAGACGTGGATGCCGGGGACAAGCCCGGGCATGACGCGGGGCTACGTTTTGTGGCCTGACTTAAGGCGCCCGCGCCTTCTCCATCGCAAGCTCTGCCTCGAGGCTTGCGATGTCCCGATAGATCGAGGCGACGGCCAGCACGCGGCCTTTACTCTTGTACTGCAGCAGGCAATCCTTGCCGGGGATGTCGCCGTCGACGGTGATTTCGTCCCATTTCTCGGCGTAACCGACATAATTGATCGGCACATCGTAATGCTGGCTCCAGAAAAACGGCACCGCATGGAACGGCACGCGCGCTCCGAGCATGTTTCGCGCGGCGGTCTGGCCCTGACGCTCGGCCACCACCCAATGTTCGACGCGAATGGTCTCAAGAGAATGCGGATCGGGCCAGCGCGCGATATCGCCCGCGGCATAGATGCCGGGGACGCTGGTTTCCAGATAGGCGTTGATGGTGACGCCCCGATCGATTGCCAGCCCCGCCTTCTCGGCCAATTCAAGGCGGACGCACGCCGACGCCGACCACCACGATATCGGCCTCGATCGCGCCGCCGCTTTTCAGCGTCGCGCGTTTGCCGTCGATCTCGGTTACGGTATCGCCGAGATGGAAGATGACGCCGTGCTCTTCATGCAGAGCGCGGACGAAGTCGCCCATCTCGGGCCCCAGCACGCGCTCCATCGGCCGCTGCTCGAGGCCTACGACATGGACCTCGATATTTCTGGCGCGCAGCGACGCCGCGACTTCGAGCCCGATGAAGCTCGCGCCGATCACGACGGCGCGCCGCGCGCCTCCGGCCATTGCAATGATGGCGCGGGAATCGGCCAGCGAGCGCAATACGTGAACATGGGGCTGGTCCGCGCCAGGTATCGGCAGCCGCACCGGCTCCGCGCCGGTCGCCAGCAGCAAGCGGTCATAGGGGATGGTCTCGCCACCTGATGTGACGACGTGGCGCGCGCCAGCGTCGATTGACGTGACCTCGGTGTTGAGCCGCAGGTCGATCTTCGCTTCGGCGTAGAAATCATCCGGCCGTAGCGGCACCCAGTCCTCCGGCGCGCTGCCGGCGAGATAGTCTTTTGACAGGTTCGGCCGATCCACCGGTGCCGCGGCCTCACGGCTCAGCATCACGATGCTGCCGCGATAATCCTGCCGCCGCAGCATCTCGGCGGCGGCAAAACCCGCCGCGCCACCGCCGACGATCACGATTCTGCCGGGCGCATCGGTGATGCCCATCACCTGCGGCTTGGGCTGCTCGCGCTTTTCCCGAACGAAGATGCGACCGTCTTGCTGCTCGACCTTCCAGACTGCGACCGGGCTGAGCGCCGGTGCCCGGACGGCTTCGCCGGTGCGCAAATCGAAACAAGCATGATGCCAGGGGCACCGGATGCCCTCGCCGGTGACGAGACCCTCTGCCAGCGGCCCGTGATAATGGGTGCAATGCGCACCGATCGCGAAAATTTCCGATCCCGAACGCACCAGCAGCACTTCATCGTCGCCGACATGGCCGAGCAACATCTGGCCCGCGAATTCGGACGGGGCTGCGCCCTTTGACAGATCGGGACCGGCAGGTGGCGCTTGCTGATCAGCCATGCCTTCCTCCGCTCGCGTTGCTACGTCATCACTCCGAGTTTGAACTCATTCGATGTTTCATCCGCGCGAAGGTTCCCGGGCACGAAAAATTTATCCCGTCAGCGCCGCCTTCACCAAACCGCTCGCCTTGCCGAAATCCATCTGCCCGGCAAACTTCGTGCGCAGCACGCCGATCACCTTGCCCATGTCCTTCATGCCGGCGGCGCCGGTCTCGGCGATGGCGGCCGAGATCGCGGCCTTCACCTCGTCGTCCGACATCTGCTTCGGCAGATAGGCCGAGATCACCGCGATCTCCTCGCGCTCCTGCGCGGCGAGCTCGGCGCGGCCGCCCTTGTCGTAAAGCTCGACCGATTCCTGACGCTGCTTGATCATCTTCTGCAGCACGCCGAGCACGTCCGCATCGGAGAGCGGCGGCTTGCCCTGCCCGCGCGCGTCGATGTCGGCGTTCTTGATGGTCGAATTGACCATGCGGAGCGTGGAGAGCTTGCGCTCGTCCTTGGCCCTCATCGCGTCCTTGACCGCATTGTTGATGTCGTCGCGCAGCATGATTTCCTCGCTGAGAATGCAGAGAATTAGGTCTCGCCCAGAGACGCTCGGTTAATCCTCCCGGCCTATATAAGGACTGGCATGAAGGTCGAAAAGCAGTTTGCTGCGCTGGTATTGTGTCTTGTGGTGCTTTGGGCAAGCCGCTTCGGGTCCTATTCGTGCGAAGCGCGTGCCGCTTTCCCTGTCGGCGCTGGCCCGTCATGGCAAACCCTAATTGCGGCGGGCGGTCTCCTGCTCATAACTCTGTTCGTGCCGGCCTATGACTTCATTGCCTTCATGCTACAGGCTCGGCCTGGACCGGAGCTTCGATCATCTCGAGATCTACCCGGGCGACCCTCCTCCGCCGAACGCGCGGCCAATGTCCCTGAAGACCAAGTTGCTTCTGTTCTACCCGCTTGATCTTGCTGCCGTGATCTTTTTCCTGCTGCCTGGATGGGCGAAAGTCGCCTACTGCGGCTAGCCAGCCGGAGCCGATCGAAGCCGCGAGGACATAAGTCCGGGGCAAGGCCATGAGGCCGGGAACGCGCGAGACCAGCTCGAATTGGTCAAGCCGGATCGCCCGCTTCGGCCGGATTTGGCCGAAAACGGCTGACACGACGGAACCGGCTGTTAAATATGCGGCAAACGCATGTGAATCCCCCGCTTTTCTTGGCCGTCCGGCTTTGACGGGCGGGGGCGCTTGCGACTATGAAGTGCGCTCATGACAACATCTGAAAATGCTTCAGCCTGGCCGGACCAGAAACCGACCGCGCTCCTCGTGCTTGCCGATGGTACCGTGCTGGAGGGCTTTGGCCTCGGCGCGGAAGGCCACGCCGTCGGCGAAGTCTGCTTCAACACCGCGATGACCGGTTACGAGGAGATCCTCACCGATCCCTCCTATGCCGGGCAGCTCATCACCTTCACCTTCCCGCATATCGGTAATGTCGGCACCAACGACGAGGATATCGAGACGGTGAACATGGCGGCGACGCCGGGCGCGCGCGGCGTGATCCTGCGCACGGCCATCACCGATCCCTCGAACTACCGCGCCACGCGGCACCTCGATCAGTGGCTGCGCGCCCGCGGCATCATCGGGCTGTCTGGCATCGATACCAGGGCGCTGACTGCGTTGATCCGCTCAAAGGGCATGCCGAACGCAGTGATTGCGCATGCCAAGAACGGCGTGTTCGACCTGCACGGCCTGAAGGAAGAGGCGCGCGAATGGCCCGGCCTGGAGGGCATGGATCTGGTACCGATGGTGACTTCGGGCCAGCGCTTTACCTGGGATGAGACGCCGTGGGCCTGGCAGAACGGCTTTGGCCGGCAGACTGAACCTGAGTTCAACGTGGTCGCGATCGACTACGGCATCAAGCGCAACATTTTGCGGCTCTTGGCCGGTGAAGGCTGCAAGGTCACGGTGGTGCCGGCGACGACCTCGGCCGAAGACATTCTGGCGATGAAGCCGGACGGCGTGTTTCTTTCCAACGGCCCGGGCGACCCGGCTGCGACCGGCAAATATGCGGTGCCCGTAATTCAGCAGGTGATCCAGTCCGGCACACCGACTTTCGGTATTTGCTTGGGTCATCAGATGCTGGGCCTGGCCGTCGGCGCCAAGACCAAAAAAATGCATCAGGGCCATCACGGCGCCAATCATCCGGTCAAGGACGAGACCACCGGCAAGGTGGAGATCACCTCGATGAACCACGGCTTTGCCGTCGACCAGGCTACGTTGCCCGAGGGCGCGATGCAGACTCACATCTCGCTGTTCGACGGCTCCAATTGCGGCATCGAGCTCAAGGGCAAGCCGGTATTCTCGGTGCAGTATCACCCGGAAGCCTCGCCGGGGCCGCGCGACTCGCATTACCTGTTCAAGCGCTTTGCGGATCTGATGCGGGCGAAGAAGCGGGCGTAGGCGCGCGCTCGTGCCCCGGATGCTGCGCAACACGAAGCGGTGCGCTGCTGATCCGGGGCCCACGCTCCATCCCAGCCCAGCCAATGGGTCCCGGCTCTGCGGAGCAGCGTTGCACGCTGCACCGCGTCCGGGACACGATGGTTGCGGGCATCGGCACCGGTTAATATGATACTTATCATCGAAATCAGGAGCCAACTCCATGGACGACGATCCCGTCGCCCCGCAGGTCGAATACGGCGTAGCGCCGACCGACGTCATGGCCTCGATGTCCGGTCTCGACTTCGTGCGCGGCATCTTCGAAGGCAAGCTGCCGTGCCCGCCCATCATGCAGAATGTCGAGCCGTTCGATTCCACCGCCGAGAAGGGACATGTGGTGTTCTACAGCGTGCCCGGCTTTCGGCATTACAACCCGATCGGCTCGGTGCATGGCGGCTACGCCGCGATCCTGCTGGATTCCGCGATGGGGCTCGCGGTGCATACCGCCCTTCCCGCCGGCACCGGCTACACCACGCTGGAATTCAAGATCTCTTTCATCAAGGGCATGACAAAGGATACCGGGCCTGTCCGCACCGAGGGCAAGACGCTCAATGTCGGCCGCCGCGCCGCCACCGCCGAGGCGCGGATCACCGACGCCAACGGCCGCCTGCTCGCGCATGCGACGACGACGTGTCTGGTTTTCGAGATTCCAAAGGGAACGTGAGGCGCGGAGGGCGGTTTGAAGTTGTAGGATGTTACTCAGACCTCATCCTGAGGAGCCGCGTAGCGGCGTCTCGAAGAATGGGCCACGGGCCTCGTGGTTAGAGACGGCGCGGAGCCTGTCATCGGGCCGCGCTACGCGCGGACCTGTTGGCGCCTCCTCACCATGGAGACCTTTGCGCGGTTGCCGTTTTGAGGGCCTCGGAGGCAGCGATCGGTATGGCGGGGATTTCGGGGAGGCGGCCGGTGCTCCGACAAGGTCGGAG
>NZ_JADPKF010000096.1:0-32724 GCF_023073815.1 Bradyrhizobium sp. 157
CTTGCGTGAGGCTCTGCCCGGCCCATCCGGGTAACCCTCGCACTCGCATCGAGGGTGAGTCGCCTCCGCATCGGAAGAGGGACATACGGTCTGAGGAGCGCGAAGCGCGTCTCGAAGGATGAAGGCCACAGACGGGCCCCATGGTTCGAGACGCGCTTTGCGCTCCTCACCATGAGGGACTTATGACGCAGTAAGGCTAGGCCTCATCGCGACGACAGCGCCTGGAGCAGGGCCAGCAAGAGAGCTAACCGCGAAAATCGATGCTGCGCAGGATGATGCCGGGCGGGGTCCCCTCTAACTCCCCGGCGTCGAACTTGCGCGACGCGCATTGCTCGATCCGGTCACGCAGGCGCAGGAACTGCTGTTCGCGCTCGCTGGTCGCCGTGCGCGAGGCATGTTCCAGATCGTCCATCGCTGAAGCGCTGACGGCGCAGGGAATCTCCCTGGACCCATCCATCATGGAGAACAGCAGCACCATGCGATCGAACTCATAACCGCGAACGTTTCCGCGTGTGAGTGTCATCGGGTGTTCCTCCCCGAAGAAAACGATAATTGCCTTGGCTTGTTCCTCCTCCCCCGAACGCTTACGCGAATAGTCCTTCCGCCCACGTGCCGGTGGGTATAAGTTTTCACCTGTCTGCACCGTGGCAAGCACCGCCAGTCGGGGGCATTTTGCATGCGCGCTCTTGTTCTGGTTCTCGCATTCCTCATCGGGTTGGGCGCCCCTGCCCTCGCCGACGACATCGCTACCGCCCAGAGCGTGATCCGCGCGCAGGAGCAGGCATTCATCCGCGATGACGCCGCGGCCGCCTATTCCCATGCCGCGCCCGAGATCAGGCAGATCTTTCCGCAAGCCGACATCTTCATGCAGATGGTCCGGCAAGGCTACGCCCCGGTCTATCGCCACAAGAGTTTCGACTTCGGCGAGGCGCGTTCGGCCAATGGCCGGATCGCCCAGCGCGTCCACATCGTCGACGACAATGGCGAAGCCTGGGAAGCGCTTTACACGCTGGAGCAGCAGCCGGACGGCAGTCTGAAGATTACGGGATGTTCGCTGTTGAAAGCGGGACAGGCGGTTTGACGCTCAAGCCATCGCCAGCCGCTTGCGTGCCCGCATCAACAGCAGCACCATGATCCCGATGTTGAGCGCGTTCCAGGCCAGCCCGTTGGCAAACGCGGCGGTGTAGGAGCCGGTGGCGTCGAAGATCGCGCCAGAGATCCAGCCGCCGAACGACATGCCGAACACGGAGGCGAAGATCACGATGCCTACGCGCGTGGCGGCTTCGGAGGCCGGCATCGCTTCGCGTACGATGATGGCATAGCTCGGCACGATGCCGCCCTGGAACAGGCCGAACATCGCCGAGATGACGTAGAGCGAGGTCAGGCTGTCGAAGAACAGATAGAACAGAAGCGCGGTGCCCTGCGCCACCGAGCCGATCAGGAGCGTACGGATGCCGCCGATCTTGTCGGCGAGGAAGCCCGAGCCGATGCGGCTGATGATGCCGAAGCCCAGCATCAGCGACAGCATTTCGGCGCCGCGCGCCACGCCATAGCCGAGATCGCCGCAATAGGCGACGATGTGGACCTGCGGCATCGACATCGCCACGCAGCAGGCGATGCCGGCGAGCGACAGGATCACCGTCAGCGCATTGGTGGAGAGGCGCAAATCCACGCGCGGCGGCGGCGCGTTTTCGTGGTCGCGCTGTCCCCCCGCCCCCATCAGCAGCCGCAAGGCGATCAGCGCCAGCGTCATCGCCACCGCCGTGAAGATGCCGATCGCGATATGGCTGGTGCGCCAGCCGATCTGCTCCATGCCGAAATTCACCAGCGGCGGCCAGATCGCACCGCCGATGTAGTTGCCGCTGGCGGCGATGGCGACCGCCAGCCCCCTATAGCGATCGAACCAGTGCGAGGCTTCCGCCATGAGCGGGCCGAAGGTGGCCGACGAAGAGAGCCCGATCGCGAAATGCACCAGGATGAATTGCCAGATCGAGGATGACATGCCGGCTACGATGTAGCCCAGGCCCAGAATGCCGATGCCGAGCCCGATCGCGGTGACGATGCCGTAGCGGTCGGTGATCTTGCCCGTCAGCACGCCGCCGGAACCGAACCCGAGCATGACCATCGTAAAGGCTAGCGAGGCGGTGCCGCGGCTCGCGGCAAACTCCGTCTGCACCACCGGAAGTGCGACCACCACCGACCACATGCCGACGCTGCCGAGCGAGCCGATCAGCACGGCGACGGCAAGCCGGAGCCACGCCCGGCGCGAATCGGGAACGAACAGATCGGATTCTTTGGTGAATTCAGAATAAGATACCACGGCAGGCGGAACTTCGGGGTCAAATCGCCCAAGGTCAAGCCACAATGCCGCGATGTTAGGCATGCAGTTGTGGTGGGGGGTGGGCGGGCTTCCACACGACCGTCATTCCGGGGCGATGCGCCAGCATCGAACCCGGAATCTCGAGATTGCGGGTTCGTGCTTCGCACGCCCCGGAATGACGGAGAGACAGACCAACCGACCGTTCCATCTTGGCTGAAACGGCGGCTGGCATTAGTTTGCCGCCATGTTCGTTCGCTTGACGAGGCCGGTGCGCGTCAAAGCGGGGTGGTTTGCTGCCCTGCTCTATCTGTTTTGCGTGCTGGCACCCGGCGCCGCGCTGGCGCTCGGCGAAGCCGCGTCGTGCCTCGTGCACCAGCTCGGGACGGCTGCCGCCGCGCATGTTCATGACGGCGCGCAGCCGGAACATGAGGCCTCGCACCAGCATCACGCCAATGCCGACCATGTCATGCCCGGGCACGCCGGGCATCAGCACGACGGCAATGCCTCGCCGGGGCCGTGCTGCGCGGTGCTGTGCGTTTCGGCGATCGCGGCCGATCCGCCTGCCGTCGCAAAGCCCTCGCCGCCGGTCTCGCTCTGCGCTGCCGAAGACTTCCAGCGCCTGCCGGGTGAGGCTCCCCCTCTGCTCTATCGACCTCCGATCGCTTGATCCGACATCACGATGGGCGGCTGTGCTTCGACTGCCCGCGCATGCCCGCACCTTCCTTCCCACGGATCTAGCCCAACGTGCCGCGCGTCGCCGCGGCTGATCGTTGACGAACGAGAGAGAACATCGGATGAAAAACATCATAATGGCTGGCCTTGCAATGGCCGCCTTGTGCACACTGCCAGCGCCTGCGCATAGCCACGACAAGCATGCCCATGAAACCTATTCGGCCGGCGAGCCCGGCAATCCCAAGAAACCTTCGCGGACGATTCAAGTTGAAATGAGCGAAATGGCCTACACGCCCTCACGCATCGAGGTGAAGCGCGGCGAGCAGATCCGTTTCGTGATCCGCAACGTCGGCCAGGAAGACCATGAATTCCTGCTCGCCACGACCGAAGAGAACCTGAAGCACGCCGAGCATATGAAGCAACACCCGCACATGGAGCACGACGAACCCAACGGCGTGCGGTTGGCGCCGAAAAAATCGGCCGAGATCGTCTGGAAATTCACCAAGGCAGGCAGGTTCGAATTTTCGTGCCTGCTTCCCGGCCATCGCGACGGCGGTATGATCGGCCAAATCCTGGTGAAATGAATGACCGTGAGGTGAAGCCAGAACTGCAGGCTTAAGGGGACAACCAACGACAGAAGCAGGGATCGACCAGATGAAGCAAATACTGGCCGGCTCAATAAATAGCGCGCCTGGATTAGTCCGTAGGATGGGTGGAGCGAAGCGATACCCATCGTCTGCAGTTCAAGAGGTGATGGGTATCGCGGAGTTTATCATCGGGCCGGCCGAAGGCCGGACCCGTTGGCTCCACCCATCCTACGCTGACTGGAACGTCCAATGGAAAAGGTGAAGTCGATGAGCGAAACACTGCATTGCATCGCCCGGCGGTCCTTCCTCGGCGTGATCGCCGCCGTGCTGGCAGGCCGGACCATCGCGTCCGCCGCTGCCGCTAACCCTGTCGTGACCGTCCACAAGGATCCGAACTGCGGCTGTTGTTCGGGCTGGGCCGATCATCTGCGCGCGGCCGGCTTTCCGGTCGAGGTGCATGAGGCTACCGATCTTGCGCCGATCAAGCAGCAGCATGGCATTCCGCCTGAGCTCGCCGCCTGTCACACCGCGGTCGTGAGCGGCTACGCGATCGAAGGGCACGTGCCGGCGCTCGCGATCCAGCGCTTGCTGGCGGAGCGTCCGAACGCCAGGGGCCTGGCCGTTCCCGGCATGCCGGTTGGGTCACCGGGAATGGAAGGCGGGGCGCCGCAACCTTACACGGTCGTGTTGTTCGGCCCGGCCGGGCAAAGCCCCTATATGCGCTTCGTCGGAACGCAGCCGGTTGACACCTGATTTGCCGGTTGAGCGCTGCCACGCACGCCGGCCAGCGAGGCGACGGATTCGCAGGCTCGCGCGATCCCTGGGCCTGGGCGTTACATTGTTCCGAGGATTCTGCGAACGGACGCGGTACAGGCACGAAAAACCGCTATACAAGCGGAGGACAAGCGCACCGGATCCATGGTCCCGGCATTGGCGCAGCCGAACTGGAAAGCAGCGAACGAGACGCCCGTGCGAAGGATCGATGATCAGACCTTTCTGCTCTTGCTGTTTGCCGTTACGCTGGCATTCGCCTGGATTTTGCAGCCGTTCTACGGCGCCGTTCTGTGGGCAATCATCGTAGCCGTCATCTTTGCGCCGGTGAATCGGGCGCTGCTGCGATCGATGCCCGGCAGGCCGAACCTCGCGGCCCTGGTGACCGTCCTGCTCATCATCGCGATTGTACTCATACCGCTGGCGATGGTTGCGGCCTCCCTGGTGCAGGAAGCAACGAGTCTTTTTGAGAAGATCAGGTCCGGAGAATATGATTTCGCCGGCTACATCCAGCGCGTCTTCGATGCGCTGCCGGCCTGGGCGACCGGTTGGCTGGAGCGGTTCAACCTGACAAACCTTTCAGGGCTTCGCGAAACATTGTCGTCCAACCTCATGAAGGGTGGTCAGGTTCTGGCGCCCCAGGCGCTTACCATCGGGATGAACACTTTCGAGTTCGTGATCAGCCTCGCCATCATGTTGTACCTGCTGTTTTTCCTGATGCGCGATGGCAGGGCAGTGGCGGACTTGATCAAGCAGGCTGTTCCACTCCACGGCGATCAGAAATCAGCGCTCTTCACCAGGTTCGCCGATGTCGTTCGCGCCACCGTCAAGGGTGGGGTTGTGGTGGCCATTGTCCAGGGCGCGCTCGGCGGTTTGGCGTTCTGGTTCCTCGGGGTTCACGCGCCGATTTTGTGGGCTGTGCTGATGGCGTTCCTGTCGCTGCTGCCGGCCATCGGAGCCGCGTTGGTCTGGCTCCCCGTCGCGATCTACTTTCTCGCAACCGGCGCCGTTTGGCAAGGCATCGGGCTGATCGCCTATGGCGTGCTGATCATTGGCCTGGTGGACAATGTGCTGCGCCCATTCCTGGTCGGCAAGGATACCAAGCTGCCGGATTACGTTGTGCTGATTTCCACGCTCGGCGGCATCGAAGTCTTCGGCCTCAACGGTTTTGTCATCGGCCCGCTGATCGCCGCGATCTTCATGGTGAGCTGGGAGATTTTTTCGGCGTCCAGGCGGACGTCACGGAATGAGCGGGCTGGCGGCGGGTGATGTTGGCATAGACGTTTCGGCCGTAATTGCGAGCGAAGCGACTTGTCCGCCATAGCTCGCAGAGCGACGGCGGAAGCAATCCATTTCTCCGCACGGGGATAGATGGATTGCTTCGTCGCTTCGCTCCTCGCAATAGCGGCGCCAGTTCCTAGAATGCACGAAACATACCGCCTGCCGAAACAAGTCGGACGGAGAGCGTCTTGAATTCCCGCATCTCGTTTGACGCGTTGCAGTTTGGCGCTCTGTGGCTGATCGGCACGGCGGCCCTGAGCCTCTCCGCGGTTCGGCGCCAGCACCATATCCTCCCCGCATCGGGCCCGAACGCCGCTGTGCACTTGTCCCTGATCGCCCGGCTTCCTCAACAGCCCAGTTCCGGAATCGGCAAAGTCCTGGCTGAACTCGAGCGTCACCATCCTTCGCACCACTATTACCCCTCCGACACCGTCCATGTGACGATCCGAAATTTCGACGACATGAAGGACGTCGACCGGCCCGAGTTGATCACCCGACTGCGGCATTGCATCGGATCGCTTCGTCCCTTCGGCCTAACCGGACGAGGCCTGGGCGTTTCCCCCAATTCCGTCTTCCTGCAGTTGTTTCCCGAAGACGATTCGCTTTGGGAGCTCAGACAACAGCTTATACGCTCGACCCAGGATCTTTCTCCCGCGCGAAAACCAGCAGCAGGCCCGGGGATGTTTCGCGATCTTCTGTTTCGCAGGGTTGCCTTTGCAAACCTGATCCGCTTTTCGGGCCCGTTATCCGGTTCATTCATTCGCGCGATCGCGCGCCATCGCACCACCAGTTTCGACCGCTTCTCGGTGGAAGCACTCGAACTCGTGCAAACGGACAGACTGTTCTCCGCCGCCGGCACCACGATAATCGATCGGATGCCATTGGGCCGGTAGTGCCGAGGCCCGCGTGCCTATTTCCGCCGTCATTGCGAGGAGCAAAGCGACAAAGCAATCCATACTTTCCTTGCGGCGCGATGGATTGCTTCGCTTCGCTCGCAATGAGGGTTGTGTACCTACCCCAGCTCAAACGTCGTGACGCCGAACACCCGCTCCAGCCGCAGCGGCGGGATCGCGCCGGTATACATGCGCGCCGTCTCGAACACCGGCGCGAGCCCAAAACCTTCCGCCAGCGCGACCGCGTCGCGGTTGATGCTGGGCACATCAAGAAAAATCTCCCCGCCGCCCACCTTGGCGAGCAAAGCGGACAACACCGCTTCGGCGATAGCGCGGTCGTCGGCAACCAGCGGCCCGATCTTAAAACCCTTCTGGCAGGGCCGGATCACGCCCCAGCCCGCTAGCCGACCATCGCGTACGACCGCGCACCCGACATGTCCGGGCGTCCCGATCCAGGCCCGCAGAAATGCTGGCCGGCGCGCCGGAAACACCGTCGCGTCGTCTGCTTCCACGTCAGCCAGCGGGATTTCGCGGAGGTCAATCACCCCGGCCTGCGGCGCACTCGGTGCCGCGATCATGCCGCCGTAGCGGATGTTGGCGTAAGCAAGCTGAAAGCCAGACTTCCTGTAATTGTCCTGCTGCGCCACCACGCCATCGAGTCCGATCACGCGCGCGCCGGCATGTGCGATGGCCGCATTCCAGATGCGCAAGCCGTAGCTCTTGCCACGCACATCCGGCCGCACGATGTAAAAACCGAGAAAGGAAAAGCGTGCGTCGTAATTGACGCAGGAGACGGTCGCGACAGGTACACCATCGAGCTCGCCGATGAAGAAGCCTTCCGGATCGACGGACGCAAAGCATACGTCGTCAGCAAGGCCCGGATTCCAGCCTTCAGCCGCGGCCCAATCCACGGCCAGCGAGATTTCGTCAAGCCGCATCGTTCGGATGGTGAAATCGTTCATGAAAGGCAATCCTTCGGATGCGTGTCTTCAGCCGATTGTGATGCGAATGTGTGCGCAGTCCAGAAATGGCACACTTCTTCGCGCAAAATATCATTGCGCCCCTCGAATTGTTTAGCGAAAATTAACCACGCTGGCTGGCGCGGCTTGAGTAGTTGGAGGCTTCACACATGTACCGATCATCGCTCACGCTGGCTTTTGTTGTCCTGTGCTCCGCGCCCGCCGCAGCCACCGACGTCTATGTGGCGCCCGGCGCAATCTACGCGCCTTCCTCTGACATTTATGTGCGTCCTAGCCCGGCTCATCGACCATACGCGGAGCCCGGTTACGGATATCGGCAGCCCTCTTACGGCGTGCCGGCCCCCGCCTACCGCGCGCCGGCAGCGGTGTATGGCGAGTACGGAACGCCCTACCCCGCGCAGCCCGTCTACGTCGAACGCGCGCCCGCCTATCCCGAGCGTTACCACGCTCGCGAGCGCTACTACGCGCAGGAATACGAGTATGCGGGCGAATACGCGCCGCGGCCGCCGCTGCCCGTACCCTACCGCGCGCGGGCGCGATGCGACGACGGCTATGGCAGGTGGAGCTATTGCGACTAGAGCGCGCTGGGCGCAGGCCCGTTGCCACATAGCGCGCAGGATGGGTAGAGCGACTTATCCGCAGGCCTGTCCGCCGTAGCTTGCCAGAGCGAAGGCGGAGGTTCGCAAGAGCGAAGGCGGAAGCGATACCCATCCGCGCACGCGATTGATGCGTTTCGACTTCTGCTCTACCGATCTACGGCCACAGCTGAGTAAATTCGGGCCCACGCAATCCGGCAGCTTTCACCGCCCTGACGAATTCGTCGCCCAAGAATAGCGGGCCACGTAGCAGCTGCGGCACCTTGAACACCGCTAGACCTTCCGTCAGGTCCGGCCGGAACACGTAGCGTTCGACATCAAGGATGTCTCCATCGTCGAACCGCACCAGCTCCGATTTTTCCTCATCAAGCGCGTCAACCACGGTTAGCACGTTGAATAGCCACAGGTCCGCTTCCGGACATTCCAGCGGCAGGAGTTCGCCGGAACGGTCCAGCAGCGGCTGCCAGCACCCTGGCCGCATGCTTGCGAAGCACCAGCACGTGGCCGCCAAGCCAAGGAAGGTCCGCCTCAGCCCGCGGCTCACCTTCGTCGTCCACCAGGAGCCTGGCCACCGGCATCGGTCGCCAGCTAGCTCGCCGGGCGGTCCCATCCAGGCTCCACAAGTACTCGTGATCGCTCTCGTGCACCGGAAGCACCCACTCCAAATTCGGGCGGACCCGCGGCTCGTAGATCCTCAAGACTTCCTCCTGATGACGAGTGCTCTTCAGTGCTTACAATTGCGTAATATTCTTGAAGGCAAGCACGTTTGCACCATGTAAGTGACAGGCGGAAGCGTTGAAATCCGCTCTTCAACTGAAGCCCAGCGGCCGTGCTCAGTGAGGCGAGCTGGGTCCTTTTGATTTCTGTATCTGGCCCGCCTCGATTGGCCTCAGAGGCAAACTACGATGAGCGGTATGAGACAAAACCGCGGCCGTCACTGGTCGGACGAGGACGACAATTTGCTGCGCTCTATGTCAGAGGCAGGAAAGAGCCTCACCCTTATGACGGTGAAGCTCAATCGGCCGATGGCATCGATCAGAGCGCGCGCCGAAGATCTCGACATCGGGATCCCCGGAACCGAGATCGGCCGGCGCAAGCGCAGAAAAAGTGGTTAGCGGAACGACCGATCCCGCGAATGCCAGGCATGCTGCCTCTTATCCCTGCTGATGCCGTGTGCCGAGCAGCCCCAGTTCTTTCCTGACGGCCGAAGCGGAGTTGCCGACCCTGTCTACGGCACGAAGCAACTCCTGCTTCGATACTCCGAGCGCCTTGGTCCAGTATTTCATTTCCCACGCTTCGCGCGTGTTGATCTTGCTGCGGTCCGGCGTGCTCTTCTTGATCAGGCCTGCCATCGTCTCCTCCACGGGGAGCACGGTCCCGCCTGGGTTGTTGGGGGCATGAAGAAACGGGACCGTGCGACGGCCGGCGGTTACGCCGGCCTCGACGAACAAATACGTGACGACATTCCTGGTTCCTATTGCCAAGCTCTTGGACGAGCTTGGCACGCAGTACGCGGATCAAGATGTCGCGGTGCTAACCGTTAGACCCAATGGCGACCGAGCGTGCATAGCCGTCCCTCAACGCGCGCTCGTTGGAACGAACGGACGCGCGCACGATTGCCAGTCGATGAACACTGCTGTTGGTCTATTCGCTGCCTTTTGCACCACTGTGTCGTACGTTCCCCAGTTGAAGAAATGCTGGGAGACAGGATCAGCCGGCGATCTCTCGCTTCGAATGGTCCTGATCCTGGCGTTGGGAGTTGCGACTTGGATAGGATACGGCGTCTTGCAGAGCGACATCGTAATCATCATCGCCAACTCGGTCAGCCTCTGCCTCTTGCTCGGCATCCTCTATTTCAGCTGAAAGAACGCCGCGCTCCCGGGAATAGCGGTCGTCGCAATCGCGCTGTTCGGCTTCGGGCAAGCCGGCGTGCTGGTCGAGGTATTTCAGAGCTAACATTTGTTATGGCCGCGCGCTCACGATACGCGCAGCATCCTCGCATCAGCCCGGTGTGGGTGTCGGGCTGTATCTGCTGCAGCAAGGGCTTCAGCTCCATCAGGAGTTGGGGCCC
Organism: Bradyrhizobium sp. 157; assembly: GCF_023073815.1. Classification (NCBI taxonomy): domain Bacteria; kingdom Pseudomonadati; phylum Pseudomonadota; class Alphaproteobacteria; order Hyphomicrobiales; family Nitrobacteraceae; genus Bradyrhizobium; species Bradyrhizobium sp. 157. The sequence goes on from NZ_JADPKF010000096.1 coordinate 10,172, forward strand.
TTGATTTTCAACGCATGTGGATAAACGCCGGCGAAGTGCTTCCGGTAACTTCCGGCCGATCATCGGACATGCGCCAAGCTGCCACGCCGACGCATACGGTGAGCATCAGGGACATCACGAGCAGAAGCATAAAGGAAAACTGGCTCAACTCCCTTGCCCCGCAAACCAGACTCAATTTTCGAGGAAGCGAGCACGGACTGCCGAGTCGAACAATGCAGTTCGGTTGACCTAAGTCGAGTTTTCCCCACGCGGATTTTTTTACAGGTGGGTGAAGCGGTCTGTCCGCCGGAGCTCACCAGAGCGGAAGGCGGAAGCTCGCTAGAGCGAGTGCGCATCTTCGCATCTCTACAACAGGCACGCGGCGGTCCCTGCGTCCTCTTCTTGATGGGGCGGAAGGATGGGCGCAAGGCGCCGGGCGAAACGCGCCATGACGCAACTCGACGAGGTGCTGCGCATCCACCGCAGCGCGACGCTCGGCGCGATCGCCAATGGGACGCTCGCCGACGCCGCACTCCTTCGCGTCGAAACGGTTCGAAACTTCGAAGCGCTGTCGCAGCACGCCTGGCGCTCTGCAGCTCATCTTGTCGGTCGCGGCTAGCCGGAAGCCCGTGGTGTCCATCGCTCCAGTTTCCTTGGCACCGTTCGTCATTCCGGGCTTCTCCATGCCGGTCTGCGGAGCGGGACCCAGTGTTTTGTGCGAAGGCTGGGGTAGACAGAAAGATCAAGGATCGAACTCGACGTCCGCGATGGCCGCCAACTTCGTCCTCGCGTCAATCGCGCAACAACACGGCCTCCCGAAGGGTCCGGCTCGAGCCCAAGACGGAGGCGAGCCCCAGCGCCATCAGCAGCACGCCAAGCCAGGTTGCCATCCAGCCCCAGCCGTCATCAGCCGCCTCGGCGATCGGAGAGGCGACCGGCGCGGCCGGAGGCACGGAGACCGCAACCGCGTCGCTTGGCGCCGGTGCGGCTGCCAAAAGTGTCTCCGCGTCGAGCCGGCGCGGCGTGGGGTGGTCAGGCGTATCGGTCGCGCGGTTGGCGACCGGTGCCGGCGGCACGAAGGCCGCGGCCGCCGTAGCCGGGACGGAAGCGGCATCGACCACCTTGAGCTCGGGCGCGGGTTGCGTCGGCTGAGACGTTTCCGCCGGTGCGGAGCGCAGCAGCTCCGCACGCGCATTCATGACCGCCTTCTGCTTGGCCCGCGCGGCCTCATTCTCCTCGGCAGTGGCGACACGAGCCTTCGCGGCGCGATGACGAACCTGCTTCACCGTCGCGGTCCCCTCGGCAGCCTGGAACCAGCATTTGCGGCGCCCCTCGGAACGATAGACCCAGCGCTGACCTTCCGCCGTCGACGTACCGGGTCGCGGCAAGCACTCCCTTTCCCTTTCCGCTGAAGCGGGCTCAGGGGGCGTCGGGGGAGAGACATTGAACAAGTCTGCAAGAGGATTCGAAGATGCAGGCGAAGTCGGGAGACCTGCGAGAAGCACAAGAACGGCGATGCAAAATCGCAAATGACCGGACATGAGAACCCCAGTGTTGCGCCCCCTCGCGCCCGACCTTTGGCCGCGACCTGGGTCACAATGCGACTCAAATCCGGCAAGGCGGTGGATTCATTCTGGCCCGGAAACGAGAATGGGGCCCGAGTTCCGGTCCTTGCAGCCGCGCGAAAGGTGTCCAAGGCGGCCTCGATGGGTCATTGAAACTCAGTAAGTCATGTTGCTGACAGCATCGATGTGGCGGGCACGGCCCCCATGCACTGCTGCACCTCGCCCGGCACGTTATAGTCGCGCATGACAGGGCGGCTGTCGCGCAAGCCACACGCCTCTCGCTGCACCACGAACATCCAGAGCGCGTGGCCGGCCTCCGTCACCAGGATGCGCCGTGCCTGCTGCGCTGACGCCGGGGCGCCCGAGCGCGGATGGGTGGCATCGAACTCCCGCAGCCTGGCGAGGGCCGCTTCCAGCGCTCGCCCCATCCGTCCGAGCGCAACGGCCTGGTCCTGGGCGATCTCATAGTTGAGAGCGTCGACGGGAGAGCGATCAAGGCGAAAATCGCGGGACATGGGGAATATATAGCGCCACATGGATCGCATGTGCAACGAGGCGCGTTACTGTTGCGATCGCTGCCTGGGTTTGATGCTGATCGAGCTTAGCAGTGTTGCGGTCACGATCATCGCTGCGATGCCAGTGAGACTCAATGCTATCTGCATCGCAAGTCCATCTGAAATGTTGAGCAGCGCCGCGTAGCTGGCGAACGTCAAGAGAACGCCGAGGCAATAGATTGGCAGCGAGTTCTGGCCACAGAGGATCGCGCCGCGCATCACCGGCGTCGTCAGCCCTCGCCATTTGCGGGGCACGAGCCATGACGCCAAAACAGCAAGGGCCAAAAAATGCAGCAGTCGCAATGGATCGAGATTCGATTTGTCCAATGGGTAAATCAGTTTCGCCAACGCCTCCGGGATCAGTGCCTCCAGCGGTCTGATGCGCCAGCTCAATGCGATGACCAGGGTGAAGAGCAGATACAGAACGGCAAGCATAAGCGTCGTGCGTGACGTCACCCACGACCGGGGGCTCTTGCCCTCGATCATCCACCACGCGCCAAGCACGAACAGCAATTGCCAGGCCAGCGGATTGAAAGCCCAGTGGCCGTTCGGCCACGCCGGGACGGTCCAGCCAAAGGCATGCACCAACACATAAAGCGCCAGCGAGGCGCCAAGCGTCGCGTTCGGCGCTCGCAGCAGCAGCAACAGTAGCGGCGCGAACACGAGGTGAAGAAGCACGAAGACTGCCAACACGTCGGTATTGACCGGACGGTATTGCAGGACCGCCGCGCGCGCGAGCGTCGCGCCGGGATGGTCCAGCAAGATACGCGTATTGCTCTCGTCAGCAAGACGGCCAGTGCCTGCGAGGTGAACCAGGATGACGCAAGCGAGCGTGAGCAGCAGAAATGCAACATAAATGTCCCAGCTTCGCCGCAGCGTTCGGCTGATCACTCCGGTCCAGCCCTCGCAGCGCCATGCCCTGCCGTAAGCCAGCGCGCAGGTTACGCCCGAGACGAACATGAACACCTCCGCGGCATCGCTGAAGCCGTAGTTCCGCAGCGTCAGCCAAGTTCCGATGTTGTTGGGAACATGGTCAAGAAAGATGAACCACAGCGCGATGCCTCGGCAGGCATCTATTCGCAGGTCGCGGCCTTCGCCTTTCAGCTCCGGCAGCTCGCCGACCACGAACTTGGGGATGGTAATTCGGTCGTGCATCTCGATCACCCCGAGCCAGCAAAATGGACCTGCCGCTCGAACTCCTGGTGTGAGCTCGTTCACCATTAAAAGCTTATTTTTTCAGGCGAATCTGCGCGCAAGCGTTGAGCTCTGTCGGCGTTGCACGTGATCATTTGGGCCACAAGGCCGCCCGTCCTTCGGCACTTGACGAGGTCCGTCCCGATATCGGCTCTTAGGGAAGAGGGAGATCAGGTTTCGCGTGGTCAGGCAGTACGTAGAATGGATGGAGCGCAGCGATCCCATCATCGATCGCTCGTACGAAGTCGATGGATTTTCGCTTTATCCCTGTCACGCTGAAGACGGCGAAGCAGATGAGCTATCAGAGGACAGCAAGCGTAGCCCGGATGAGCGAAGCAAGATCCGGCTGGTTATGCCGAGCACCGCATATCGCTTTGCTCGTGCCGGCCACTTGCTTGCTCACCAAGTTCTGCACAACATCATGCCAGAGTTACCGAAACCGTTCCAACGAATCAGATTTCGCAGTCGGCTGAATTCAACGTTTTGCGCAAGCCGCCAAACGCTCTTAGCCGACAAGTCTCGGTGTCGCTGCCGACTTTTCGCCGCTCGGAAATGGCAGTTCGCTTGATAGCTACTGTCTTTGGCTTCGACTTGGGACGGGCGGCGGTAGTGACCTTCTTCGATTTGGGATCGTGCCGATGGAGTTTGACCATCCTCGGGGCGACTTCCGACTGAGAAAATACCTTCGTCGATCGTTAAAAATCGAGCTTTCGGGTTAGCGCAGCCATCAACTTTTGATTGTAACTAGCGTTCGTCGCCAACGAAAAGAGTCTGTCGATGACCTGCGGAATGATTGCGCGAACTGCCGTCGCACTGGCAGTGCTGGCCACTTGGCACCAACCATCATCGGCTGATCCGCTTCGAAACTTCAGCGGCAACTGCCTCCTCCACGGCAATCTCAGCACCCAGGACGATCGCGCATGCGTCGCTGTCGCAACGAACGTCTCCGTTGGAGGAGGCGGTTTCTGTGTCCGCCCAACGGCCCCGGCCGCGAGGCCGGTCCTTGAGATCGCTCTTTCCAGGATCAGATCCGCGCCCCGGCAGATTTGCCCACGAGCAGGTTCGCTCGCGGCGGCGCAGCGACTGCAGCAGGTCCCGCGATGACGCGGCGTTTCAGCCTGGGCCTGGTGGCAGGCGCCTGCATCCTTGCAGGGACCGGCGCTGCGGTCGCGGACACGCCTGCTGAAACACCGTCATGCTCGCTGGCGCTGGTCGAGATCGCACCCGAGCAGGTCATTGCCCCCTGCTCGAAAATTATCGACGGCGCGTCGACGTCGCCTGCCGATCGCGGACGCGCGCTGTTCACCCGCGGCAAGGGCTACCACAACACCAAGCGTTTCGATCTTGCCGGCCAGGACTATGATGCGGCGATCCCGCTGACGCCGACCAATGAAGAGCTGTTCGCGTCGCGTGCCAACATCGCGTTTCGCGCAAGACGCTGGCAGGAAGGCGTGCTGTTCCTGCAACAAGCACTCAAACTCAACCCATCGAACGCCCATGCCCTTCGCATGGTCGGCTCGCAGTTGGAGAGATCCGGCGACCTGGAACAGGCCCATCACTACTACACGATGGCGCTGGAATCGGATCCGAATGAGGCCTATGCGCTGCTGTTCCGCAGCCAGAACAACGTCCGACGGCGGCAATTTGACGAGGCCCTGAAGGACGCCGACGTACTGGTTGCAATGGCGCCCGCGGCGATCAATCGCCTGGGGTATCTCGACGGGAAGGGCGATCGGCTGGATTTCCACATCGTTGCTCTGGAGAACCGCGCCGAGGTCTATGACGCGCTCGGCCGGCCCGATCGCGCCGAGCAGGACCTCACCGCGGCGATCGCCTACAGCCGCTCCGCCCTGTCGCTGGCCGCGCGGGGCAAGTACCTCGCCTACAAGCGCGGCCGCGAACAGGATGCCGCTTCGGACCTCGATGAGGCGATCTCCCTCGGCTCGGACGATTCGCGCGCCTTCCACGCCCGCGGCATGGTCTACGTCAACCGTCGCCAGTACGAGCCGGCACTCGCCGCCTTCGACCGCGCGCTGAAGCTCGACCCGTATTTCGCATCCGCCTTGCGCATGCGGGCACGGATGTACCGGGAATTCGACAAGACCGAGCTCGCGGTCGTTGACATGCGCAATGCGGTCATGATCAGCCCGAGGGTGCTGCGGGAGACCATGCCGGCGCTGACGGCAGCCGGCTACTGGCGATCGCGCGAAGTACCCGCCGCAATGACGCCGGCGCTGGAAGACGCAATCCGCGCGTGCATGCTCGACAAGACTTGCAATTGAGCCGGGACATGTCTGAAAGGATCCTCTCTCGCCTAGCGTTCGCTACGATCCTGATGGGAGCGCTGACCGTGCCTTGCCTGGCGGCCGATCGCATCGGAACCGCCGGCCCGATCAGAAGCTTCGGCGGCACTACATGCAACGCCGGCATCGTGGCAGTGATGCGAGGCGAATGCGATCCGCCGCCGGTGGATTCCGCCCTCGCACCGGAGCAGCGCTCGCAGGCGCGGGTCGAGCGTGCGCGCGAACTGCTTTCGATCCCGCGGCTCGATCAAGCAATCCGCGAACTGGATACGGCCATTGCGGATGACCCGCGCAACAGTGTGGCCCTGCTGCTGCGTGGACGCCTCAAGATATCGACGCGGGTCGACGAAGCCATCGCGGACATGGATCGTGTGTTGCAGCTCGATCCGGACAATTCCAGCGCGCATGCCACGAAAGCCTTCGTTCTTCGGGGCCAGAACGACGAATGGGCCCTTGCTGAGGCGACCAAAGCGCTGGCCCAAGATCCCAGGAATGCGGATGCGTTCTGGATTCGGGCATCGGTGCTCGCAGACCTTGGCAAGTTGACAGAGGCCGAACAGGATTTGAACGCCGCCATCGCGCTGGAGCCGGACGTCTCGAGAGCGCTGCTGAGGCGCGCCGAAATCCGCGCTCAAATGGGCAAGACCGATGACGCGGTCCGGGATGCCTCCGCCGTGCTGGCGCTTGGCCGTGACAGCATCGCGCTTCAGCTTCGCGCGGTCATTCGCGGACGATCCGGCGACTATGCCGGCGCGCTCGATGATCTCAACGCCATCCTGGGACCGCCGGAAGAGCGACGGGACGCGCCCATCCACCCCTTCATGGTCGATATGTATGTTCAGCGGGCCCTTGCGCTGACGCGAACCGGACAGGTGGCGGATGCAAGGCGCGATCTGGATACGATCATCCAGCTCGGCGGACCGCGCGCGGTCCTGCAAATGCAGATCTATCTTCGCGGTCACGGCTTCCCGGACCTGGCGCTGGACGGCAAGCGTTCCGACCAGCTCGACGACGCGCTGACGGCCTGCTTCATCAACGATGCCTGCGGCCGCGGCATCGCGATCCCGGGATAGCCACGAGATTTTAGGCCGGGCTCCGCGCCAGACGGCGCCCGGCGGTGCCGGGAAAGCCCCGGAACGCCCCTCCCTGGAGCCCCTCGTTAACCCTTTGCTAACCATACACCCGGCAAGAATTGCCGGGTGAAGTCGAGTGTCGTCGGCCGCGTAGAACGGGAGGAACCCCGTGGACGCCAGTGCGGTGCCTCACTTTCGGAACGGTGGCCCTTCGGCCGCCGCCAAAACGTCTGACGCCCGATGGCGGCAGACGCGGGGGGAAGCGGCAACCATGGTCGATGTGACGGCGGGTCAGGGCGGCGCGGCGCCAAACGGCAAATTTCCAAGCCTTGGTGAAATCGGCGATATCTTAAAGCGCGGCGATCTGGCGCTGGCGCTCGGCGTCCTCGTCATCCTCGTGGTGTTGATCCTGCCGCTGCCGGCGATCGTGCTCGACCTGTTTCTGGCGATCTCGATCACGGTGTCGATCCTGATCCTGATGACGTCGCTGTTCATCCAGGCGCCGCTGGAATTCTCGTCGTTTCCGACCGTGCTCTTGATCTCGACCATGATGCGGCTGTCGCTGAACATGGCCTCCACCCGGCTGATCCTGTCGCATGGCCATGAAGGCACCGCTGCCGCCGGCCACGTCATCGAGGCCTTCGGCAATTTCGTGATGGGCGGCAATTTCGTGATCGGAATTATCGTGTTCGCGATTCTCGTGATCGTGAACTTCGTCGTCATCACCAAGGGTTCGGGGCGCATCGCCGAAGTCGCCGCGCGCTTCCAGCTGGATTCGATGCCGGGCAAGCAGATGGCGATCGACGCCGATCTCTCCGCCGGCCTGATCGACGAGCAGACCGCCAAGGCTCGCCGCAAGGCACTCGAAGACGAAAGCGGCTTCTTCGGTGCCATGGACGGCGCCTCGAAATTCGTCCGCGGCGACGCCATCGCCGGCCTCTTGATCGTCTTCATCAACGTCATTGGCGGCATCATCATCGGCGTCGCCCAGCAGGGCATGAGCTTTGGCGATGCCGCCCGCACCTACACCATTCTGACGGTCGGCGACGGCCTGGTGACGCAGGTGCCGGCGCTGATCGTCTCGACCGCAGCGGGCCTTTTGGTGTCAAAGGCGGGCATCACGGGCGCCGCCGACAAGGCGCTGATGAAACAGCTCTCGGGTTATCCGCAGGCGCTCGGCATGTCGGCCGGCGTAATGCTGGTGCTGGCGCTGCTGCCGGGCATTCCGATGCTGCCGTTCCTGGCGCTCGGCGGCGGCGCCGCCGCGCTGGCCTGGAAAGCGCGGAGCCGCAACGGTGCTGTCAGGGCGGCGGAAGCGGCCGCCGCCGCCGCGCCCGAACTCGCCGCCGCAGCCGCCCAGGCCGCAGCGGAGGAGCCGATCGCCACCGCGCTCAAGATCGACGACCTCAAGATCGAGCTCGGCTATGCGCTGCTGCCACTGGTCAACGGCCCCGATGGCACCGATCGCCTGACCGAGCAGATCAAGGCGTTGCGCCGCTCGCTCGCGATCGAAATGGGCTTTGTGATGCCCGCCGTGCGGATCCTCGACAACGTCCAGCTCGAGGCCAACACCTACGTCATCAAGATCAAGGAAGTGGACGCCGGTACCGGCAAGATCTGGCCGAACCAGTTCATGGTGATGGACCCCGCCGGCAACCAGGTCGGCGTGCCCGGCATCCACACCGTCGAACCAACGTTTGGCCTTCCCGCAACCTGGGTCGACGCCGCGCTGAAGGAGGAGGCTTCGCTGAAGGGCTACACGGTGGTCGATGCCGCGACCGTGCTGTCGACGCATCTGACCGAGCTGCTCAAGAACAACATGAGCGACTTGCTGTCCTATGGCGAGGTGCAAAAGCTCCTGAAGGATCTGCCGAAGGAACAAGGCGAGCTGGTCAAGGACATCGTGCCGAGCCAGGTCACGGTATCGGGCATCCAGCGCGTGCTGCAGCTCTTGCTGGCCGAGCGCATCTCGATCCGCGACCTCTCCACCATTCTCGAAGGCATCGCCGACGCGCTCGCCTTCTCGCGCAACCCCGCTACCATGGTCGAACACGTCCGCGCTCGCCTGGCGCGCCAGATCTGCGCCCAGAACACCACATACAACGGTTATCTGCCGCTGATCGCGCTGTCGGCGCGGTGGGAACAGGCGTTTGCGGAATCGATCGTGGGCCAGGGCGAAGAGCGCAGCCTCGCCATGCAGCCCTCAAAACTATCGGAGTTCATGACCAGCGTTCGCAACGCCTTTGAGCAGGCAGCCCGCGAGGGCGAAGCACCGGTGCTGGTGACGTCGGCGGCAATCCGGCCGTTCGTGCGCTCGCTGGTCGAGCGCTTTCGCTCGCAAACCACCGTGTTATCGCAGGCGGAAATCCACCCGCGCGCGCGGCTGAAGACGGTCGGCAGCGTCTAGCCGCGGGCCGAAAACACGGGCAAATCAGCGGCTTAATGCCGAAGCATTTCCGCCACAGGCAACTGGTTTGTCGAAAATGGCCCGTCCCACGCCATTCGGCGTTGAAACGTGGTGACGCCGGTATAAGCCATTACAGCAGCTGAACATTTATTCATTTGCGGCGGTCGCCGCGGGCGTTCCAATCGCACCCGTTCAAGTCTTTTCACCGGCTTGTGATCGCCTCTTGGGAACGGGATCCCGGATTCCTACGTTGGCTGACGCGAGACGTTGAACCAGCCTGTCGGCGCATCCGACAAATCTACAGGCCGGAAGGCGGCAGGAGACTTCCATGAACCATTCGATCTACAGCGCAGATCGTACGACCCATCTCAAGATCGTGGTCGTGGCCCTCGTGGCAGGTATCGTGGTCGCCGGGTTCAGCATCTCCGCGCGCAACACCTCGGATGAAGGTCTCACCCAGACCGCGAGCACGCGCGTGATGAAGGCCGGCAAGCCGGTGGCGATCACCAGCTCCGGTAACTCAGTCGTACGTTAACGGAGGAATCCCGCAACACAGGAATTCACGGAATTCACGCGGCTCTTTAACAGCCCCCCAAAGTCGCCACGTGGATATATAAGACCCCAACTACCCCCAAGTTGACTGCGAAAACGCCCGCTCCCCACGGGCGTTTTCTTTTTTGGCAGAGGCAGCGCATGAGCACTAGCGCATGGGTTTGATTGCGACCACGAAGAAGGTGCGCTCCCTCTCCCGCTTGCGGGGGAGGGCTGGGGTGGGGGTGTCTCCCGAGTGGAGAGAGCCCCCACCCGGCGCTTCGCGCCGACCTCCCCCGCAAGCGGGAGAGGTGAAGCGCGTCTGCGGCCAAATCGACCTAACTAAAAATCATCATGAACTACCGCGTAGCCGGCACCGTCTCGATCAGCTTGCCGGTATAGATCGGCGCCGAGGTCGGCTGGCCGCTCGGCGAGCCGCCGGCCTGTTCGACCGTCACCGCATAGAGCGCCGTGTTAATCGTGCTGGCGTCGTAGTCGGCAAGCACCGGGCGCGCGGTGAAATCGCTGCCACCGATCACGCCGAGCGAGCGCGGCTGCGCGAGGCGGTCGGAGATCAGCCAGAGCTCAAAGCTCTTGCCCGGCTCGGCATCGGCTCCGACCTTGCGGACGGTGAAATTTTTGGTCGCCGCATCGACCGTCAAAATGAACGCGGGCGAGCCGCCATCGCGCTGCAGCAGCGCGACATATTGCGCCGACGGTGTCGGCTGTGGCGCCGGCGTCTTCACCTCGACGGTCTGGATGCGCGGCTTCGGCCGCAGCGCCTCCGGTAATAGCTCCGGCTGATACACCTGCACCGCCAGCATCGCGATAAGCGCTGCGGCAATTGCGGTGGCGAAGGAAGCCACATTGCGCCAGCGCTTCGCGCGACTGGATAACTGGATGACGTTGTTCGCAACCGTATTGTCCGTGACGGCTGGCGGCGCCTCGGCTACCGTGGGAGCCACCGGCTCAGCCGTGGGTTCAGGCGGCGGCGCAGGCTGCGGCGCCTCAGGCAGCGTCAGCGGCGCCTGCGCTTCCGTGGAATTTCCGATCGCGGCCTTGATGTTTTCCCACACGATCGGCCGCGGCTCGACGGAACCGACCATCTGGTTCAGCGCGCCGAGCCGGTATTCCCAGGCATGGACCAGCGCGCTGTATTCGCTATCGACGGCCATCATGGTCTCGACCTGCGCGCGCTCGTCGGCATCGAGGGTGCCGAGCGCATATTCCGCGGCGAGCGCGATATGGTCTTCGCTATAGGCCATCGTTCAAGATCCGGACGCTAGTCCGAGACATTCCCTTATTTCCATCATGCTGCGGCGCAGCCACGTCTTCACAGTATTCACCGGCGTCTCGAACTTGGCGGCGAGCTGTTCGCGGCTCCAGCCGTTGTAATAGGCGAGCAGGACGAGCTTCTGCCGATCCGGCTCCAGGCGGCCGACGCATTCCAGCAACCGCTTCAACTCTTCCGTCATCTCGCGCCGCGCCAGCGGATCGGGTGACTCGGCCGCCACTTCCATCGCGGTCGGCTCCTCCTCGATCGAGCTTTCGCTCTTCTTGCGCACCACGTCGATCGCCCGGTTGCGCGCGATCGACGCCATCCATGTGATCGGCGAAGCGAGCGCAGGGTTGAACTGTCCGGCGCTGTTCCAGATCTTGACGTAGGCCTCCTGAATGACCTCCTCCGCGAGGTCCTGACGCCGCAAGATACGGAGCACGACGCCGAAGAGTTTCGCGCGCGTGGCGGCGTAAAGGCGCTCAAAAGCGGCCTCATCCCCCTTCGCCACCGCGGCAATCAGCCAGACCAGCTCCGCTGGCGTCAGCATTCAGCGTCCCCCAAGATCCCGCTCCTCCAATGCGTGCCACGCCGGAGCCGACGAGAAGTTTCGTAGCATACCTTGCGTCACAGGGGCCACCAAGTCGCCGATTCCGGAAGATTGGCCAAAAGATTGGCCAAGAAAAACCCGGGCCGTGAGGCCCGGGTTTTCGATCGTTCAACCGACGGTGTGAGAAGCGTCAGGCGACGCCAAGCCGGGCGCGCATCAGGCCGATTGAATCCATGTCGGCCTGCTCGCGGGCGCTCTCTTCGGCGCGCTCGCGGGCCTGGTCGCGCTCGTCGAGCAGTTCGACCTTTTTCAATTCCTCGAACGCCTCGCTCAACAGGCTCTTGGCATCCTCGAGTTGGATGCGCAGTTCGTCGGCGGAGCGGGTCAGGTTTTCCCGGCGCTGGATCGCGGCCTTGGCGTAGGTCGGATAGGCGAAGTGGGAGGGGTCGTTGATTCCGGCCCGCTCCTGCTCGGTCTGGATTTCGCGCTCGAGATCGACCGACATGCGCTGGAAGTCGGCGATCATGCCTTCGATCTGGGTAACCCTTCGGCGCTTCTCGTCGACCTGAAATTTCTTCAGGCGGATCAGCGTTTCTCGTGACTTCATCGACTCATACTCCCCAGAAGTCCCAATCTGAACGCGGGACGGAGCCGGCTCCCTCGGGGGGCCCCACCGGCGTCGTTAATCATGTGCCGGGGATGATGGCCTGACAAAGTTAGCGTTCCGTTTCCAAATTGGCGAGGATATGCGCCAATTGGCGGTAGCCGTCATCGACGCTCGATTTTTCCTCCTTGGCCTGGCGCAGGAAGGCTTCCAGCGGCTCGTGCAACCGGATCGCCTCGTCCACTTCGGGGCTCGAGCCTGCCCGATAGGCGCCAAGCCGGATCAGTTCCTCCATATCAGCGTAGGTCGCCATCACCTGGCGGCCCCGCATTATTATGGGAAGATAGTCGGGATTGGCCGATCTCGGCATGGTGCGCGAGACCGATTTGAGAACATTGATCGCGGGAAACCGTCCGCGTTCTGCAATCGAGCGCTGCATCACGACGTGGCCGTCCAGAATGCCGCGCACCGCGTCCGCGATCGGTTCGTTGTGGTCGTCGCCGTCGACCAGCACCGTGAAAATGCCGGTGATGGTCCCAGCGCCGGTGCCCGGCCCTGCCCGCTCCAGAAGTTTCGGTAATTCGGTGAACACGGTCGGCGTATAGCCTTTCGCGGTCGGCGGCTCGCCGGCCGACAGCCCGATCTCGCGCTGCGCCATCGCAAAGCGCGTGACCGAATCCATCAGGCACAGCACGTCCTTGTCCTCGTCGCGGAAATATTCTGATATCGCCAGCGTCAGGTAGGCCGCCTGCCGCCGCATCAAGGCGGGCTCATCGGATGTCGCCACCACCACCACCGAGCGCGCCAGGCCCTCGTCGCCGAGATCCTCCTGCAGAAATTCCTGCACCTCGCGGCCGCGTTCGCCGATCAGGCCGATGACGGTGATGTCGGCGTCGACATTGCGCGCCAGCATCGACAGCAGCACCGATTTGCCGACACCGGAGCCGGCGAAGATGCCGAGCCGCTGGCCGCGGCAGCAGGTCAGGAACGTGTTGAGCGCCCGCACGCCGAGATCGAGCGGCGCCCCGACGCGCTTGCGCGAATGCGCAGGCGGCGGCGAATTGCGATAGGGCATCGGCGACGGGCCCTGCACCAGCGGCCCCTTGCCGTCGATCGGCTCCCCCATGGCATTGATGACGCGGCCGAGCCAGGCCGGTGAAGGCCGCACCTGGCTGGCCGCCGTGGCAATGACCGCGCGGCAGCCGCGCCTGACACCGTCGAGCCCGCCGAATGGCATGACGACGGCATTGCTGCCGGAAAAGCCGATGACTTCAGCCGGGATGAACCGATTCCCGCCGGTGTCGATCACGATGCGGGCGCCGACCGACATGGCGTGAATGGGGCCGGCGATCTCGACCATCAGGCCGCGCACGCCCACAACGCGGCCATATATATTGACGCCGTCGATATCGCCGATCTGCTCCGCGAGCGCCTTCATTGCGAAAACCTTAAGTTTCCGCGCTTTAGCCGGCGACGCTTAACCTCGTGTTTACCCGCATCGTTAATCATTGCGTCACTGTCTTTGGTGACTGAGAGCGCTCGCCCGTCAGAAGAAGGGCGAAACGCGGGAGTCGGTTAGGCCCGTCTCTTCATGTGGAGCCTGAGTACGCACGGTAGGAAAAAACTGCTTCGACGCAACATCTTAGGGCGATTCGATAAAAATTGCACTTAAAGACCTTGCGAACCGGAATCAGATTTTGTTAACCATGTGTCGTCAGGATCCGAATCAGTTGTTCAAAGGCGTTTTGAGTGCCGCAAGTGCGGCCGACCTGACGCCCGGAGCGGCGACTAAAGGGGACTGGCATGCGCGTTTTGCTGATAGAAGATGACAGCGCCGTCGCGCAGTCGATCGAGTTGATGCTTAAATCCGAGAGTTTCAACGTCTATACGACGGATCTCGGAGAAGAAGGCGTCGATCTCGGTAAGCTTTACGATTACGACATTATCCTTCTCGACCTCAACCTGCCCGACATGTCCGGCTACGACGTGCTCAAGCAGCTCCGGGTCTCGAAAATCAAGACTCCCATTCTGATCCTCTCCGGCCTCGCCGGCATCGAGGACAAGGTCAAAGGTCTCGGCGTCGGCGCCGACGACTACATGACCAAACCTTTCCACAAGGACGAACTGGTTGCCCGCATCCACGCGATCGTGCGCCGTTCCAAGGGTCACGCCCAGTCGGTCATTCAGACCGGCGATCTCGTGGTCAATCTCGATACCAAGACGGTCGAGGTCGGCGGCCAGCGCGTGCACCTGACCGGCAAGGAATACCAGATGCTGGAGCTGCTCTCGCTCCGCAAGGGCACCACGCTGACCAAGGAAATGTTCCTCAACCACCTCTATGGCGGCATGGACGAGCCCGAGCTGAAGATCATCGACGTCTTCATCTGCAAGCTGCGCAAGAAACTCGCGAACGCCTCCGAGGGCCGCAACTTCATCGAAACCGTGTGGGGCCGCGGCTACGTGCTGCGCGAGCCGCACGAGGCGGACGAGCGCATTCCCGCCTGATCAGGGCTTACGGCGAGCCGCAAGGCTCAGTCCTCCCGGCTGGACCCCGCCCGAAATGGCGGGGTTTTTGTTTGCCGAGCCCTCGGCCATGGCCGCGGCGCTCTCATGCCAAGCGAGCCGTCGGACGGATCGCTGGAAGCCTGAGCATGGCCCTGAGCCCGCCCAGTTCCGAGGTTTGCAACACGATATCGCCGCCATAGAGTTCAACCAGATCGGCGACGATCGACAAGCCGATGCCGGACCCGGCGACTGTTTCGTCGAGCCTGCGCCCACGTTCTAAGGCTCGCAGCCGCTCGTACTCCGGCAATCCGGATCCGTCATCTTCGATGCGGATATCCAGACTGTCGGGCGAGTGACGAACTTCTATCTTGACGAGGCCACGCGCCCATTTGCAGGCATTCTCGACGAGATTGCCGATCATTTCTTCGAAGTCCTCCCGCTCGCCGAGGAAGACCGCACCGTCGTCTACCGAAGCTGCAATGCGCAGGCCGCGGTTGCCGTGGCTGCGCTCCATAACCAGCACGATGTCATCGATCACCGACGGCACCGGTACACGATCGGACGCCAGCCGTACCTTGCCGGCGAACCGCGCGCGCTTGAGGTGATGGTCGATCTGACGGCGGATCATACCAACGCCATATCCGATCTCGCTGTCCTGATCCGCGCCCCGCATCTCGTTGCGGGCGGAAATGAGGCTCAAGGGCGTCTTGATGGCATGGGCAAGATTGCCGGCATGCGCGCGGGCACGCCTGACGACCACCTCGACCTGTTCGATGAGGTCGTTGACGCTCGATGTGAGAGGGTTCAATTCCCGGTAATTCGACGGCTTCAGCCGCGCAATTTCGCCGCGCGAGGCGCGCTCGATATCCTGCGCGAGCACCCGAAGCGGCCGCAGGCCTGACCCGATCTCAACGATCAGCAATCCGCTCAGTATCATCGCAATGATCGCCAGGCCGAACAGCAACCAGCGCATCGACTGCCAAGCTTGGCGGTCAATATCACGGGCGGGTCCCGCCACGGTAATACTGAGCGTCACAGCACCGTCACGCAGCGGTACCAGGCGATGCCTTAGACGGAGATCCTCACCGGAGGGACCGCTCGCCGGTAACGTGAGCGAAAGCGGTCGTTCGCCGGGTTCGCCGCCCGGGGCAGCGTCGGGGGCGGCCGGAAGCTCGCCAAAGCGCAGCGAGCGCGAGCGGGCCAGCGTGACTTCGCCCTTGGCGATGCGCCAATACCAGCCTGAGTTCGGCCGGTTGAAGGCCGGGTCTTCCGGTTCGCGCGACAACGACAATATTTTGTCGTCACCGAAATCCGCAGCAAGCGCGAGTTCGCCGAGCGCGTTTGCCAGCCTTGTATCGAAATCGCGTGTCGCAGCATCGGACACGATCCGCCACGTCAGGGCCGCGGTCAGCAAGAAGCCTGTCGCAACTGAAGTCACCACGACCACGATGAGACGACGCCTCAGCGAGCGCATGGTCACGCCGTTTCGTCGCTCAGGCGGTAGCCCTCGCCGCGCGACGTCTCGATACGTGTACGACCGAACTTCTTGCGCAGGCGGCTGACAATCACCTCCAGGCTGTTGAAGTCACGATCCTGGTCGTGCTCGTAGATGTGTTCACTCAGTTCGGTTCGCGAGATGGTACGCCCCGGATGCAGCATCAGGTAGGTCAGCACCCGGCGTTCCAGGCCCGTCAGCCTGACCGGCATTTCGTCGAGCGTGGCCAGTCCGGTCGTCGTATCGAGCGCGATCGGGCCTATCCGGATTTCGGGCCGGGCATGTCCCGCTGCGCGGCGCACCAAGGCTTGAACGCGAAGCAGAAGCTCTTCGAGCTGGAATGGCTTTGTGAGGTAGTCGTCCGCACCGGCGCGAAATGCCGCAGCCTTGTCGGCAAAGCGATCCCGGGCCGTCAGAACAAGCACGGCGGTATTCACGTTCCGGCCGCGCAACGCCTTGAGAATCGATATTCCGTCCATCCCGGGCAGGCCCAGGTCGAGGACAACCGCATCGTAGGGCTCGGTCTCTGCCAGATGCAGTGCGTCTATGCCCTCGGCGGCCAGATCGACGGCCATGCCTGAATCTCGCAAGAAACGGGCGACTTCCGTGGCTAGTCTGATGTCATCCTCCACAAGAAGAATTCGCATGGTGGGGTTCCTTGCCGAAGCGTCGGCGATGTCGCAAGGCTCCTGCCGAAAGTGACCGCAGTCTACGTTTCTGTCAGCCGAAACTGAACCGAGTTTGACCGGCATGTGTTGGTGCCCGTTCAAGCGGGAAGACTAGGCTGGACCGGCATCGCATCATGACAATCCAGGAGGCTTCAATGAAAGCGAAACCCAAGCCGGCGAAGCTGCTCGCGACCGCCGTTGCGGGCTGGGCCATTCTCGCCTCGGCCGCGATGGCTCAGGTCGCGATCGACCAGATTCGTCCCGAAGGGATCAGCATCAAGGGTACCGTCGCAGATATTTTCGGCGACAAGTTCGTGCTGGAGGACAAGTCCGGGCGCATTCTGGTGCAGACCGGTCCAGCCGGTCCTCAGGCCGCACCGGTCAAATCGGGAGAGACCGTCACCGTCATAGGTGTGCCCGGGGACCGCACTTTTGATGCGCGAAAGATCGTCCGCGAGAACGGCGAGGTCGCCTTCGATGCACCAATGCCTCCACCCCGCACGCCCCCCGGCCAGGGCGTCGACCCCGGTCCGCGCCGCCCGATCGCTGGATCGGCTCCACCGCCTCCCGGCGCCCCGCCACGGCCGCCAGGTCCGCGCGGACCAGCCGGCGACGCAGGGCTAATGGCCAATCAAGACCGCGACAATGTGTTGCGCATCCTCAAGGACGCAGGACTGACCGCGATGGGCGAGCCGGTCCGGCATCCCAAACACATCGAAATTCCGGCGCGCACCGGTACGGGCAAGACCGTCATCGTGTCACTCGACCGCTTTGGCCGGCTCGACGAAATCGAAGACGCCGATCGCGACCGGGAGCGACGGCCTACCCAATCGATCAGCCCGGCAGACGCAGAACGGATCGCACGGGAGGCCGGATATACGATACGCGAGGCGCCCGAGCAGCGAAAACACCACTTTGAGATTCTGGCCACGAACGCGAAGGGAGAGACTCTGGAGCTCCACATCGATTTTGGCGGCAATATCTACAAGCAAGTGTGGGTTCGCTAGGCCGCCACGCGAGAACATGACCGCAAGCCCCGCCAGCGATGGCGGGGTTCGTTTTTGGGGATTAAACCCGCCGCTCGGATGCACCGACTGAGAGATCGTGCGAACCTTTCGGAACGTACGAGTCGGGGCGAATTCAATGATCCTGCAATCCCTCGCCGGGCTGCCGGCGTTCCTGGTCTACTTCTGCACGGCAATCGTTGCCGTGGTCGCGTACCTCTTCGTCTACACCCGCGTCACGGCGCACAACGAGTTCGATCTGATCCGCGCCAATGAACCGGCCGCCGCGATTGCCCTGGGCTTGAGCCTGCTCGGCTTCGTGCTGCCGCTGGTCAGCGCTATCACCAATTCGGCCAATGTCTGGGATTGCCTGATCTGGGCCGCGATCGCGCTGATCGTGCAGATCATCGTCTATTACCTCGTCAGGGTTCCGGTGCCGAACCTGTCGAAGCGGATCGCATCGGGCGAACTCGCCGCCGCGATCTGGCTCGGGCTGTCCTCGCTGGCCGCCGGCGCGATCAACGCCGCTTGCATGACTTACTGACCATGGAGAACAATTCAGAGCCTGAATTCGGCAAGCGCAAACCGGTCTCGGTGCCGGCGGCGCCGCGCCCCGTTCCGCCGCCGCCGGCCAAGCGCTCTAGTCACGTTGCGCTCTTGCTGATGGGCACGTTTGCCGTCGGCAGCGCCGCCTACACGCTGATGCCGAGCCGCACTTGCGAGCAACCAAACCCACACTTGGCGTCGCCGACGCAAAGCAATGCCGAATGCTCGTCGCGCAGCTCTTCGTCGAGCCATGGCGGCTCCAGCGGCGGCTCGTCCTCGCGCAGCAGCTACTACAGCAGCGATTCATCCTCGAGCCATTCTTCCTCTGGCACTTCCGATTCTGGCTCGCATAGCGCGCAGCGCGGCGGCTTCGGCTCGTTCGGGCATGCCATCGGCTTCTCGGGCGGTTGAAATTGCATGCAGCGTATCCCCTGCCCCGAACGCGACGACTGGCGTACTACCGCCGAAGGCGTTGGGTTCACTTTTCACACCATCGACGGCGAGCGCTATTGGGATGAACAGGCCTATTACGCGTTCACGCTGCAGGAAATCGAACGGCGGATCGAGACGCCGACCGGTGAGATCGATGCGATGTGTCTTGAGCTGGTCGGCCGCGTGATCAAGGACGAAAAATATCTGCGCCGATTGAAAATACCGGAAGCCTTCTGGCCGCTACTCTCCGAGAGCTGGCGCCGCGACGATGCCAGCCTCTACGGCCGGCTGGACCTGAGCTACGACGGCTGGAGCCCGGCGAAACTGCTGGAATACAACGCGGATACGCCGACTTCGATTTTCGAAGCGGCCGTTTTTCAGTGGACCTGGCTCGAACAGGCGATGGAGCGCAACATCATCCCGAAACGCGCCGACCAGTTCAATTCAATCCACGAGCGCTTGATCGACGCCTGGAAGAAACATGGCGGCGCCAAGCATCTTCATCTCGCAGGGATGATCGACAACACCGAGGATGCCGGTACGCTGACCTATCTGCAGGACACTGCGAGCCAGGCCGGACTGAAGACGACATTGATGGACATCAAGGACGTCGGGCTGCATGGCGATGGCCGCTTCGTCGATCTCGACGACCGCGCAATCGAGCTTGTCTTCAAGCTCTATCCCTGGGAATGGATGTTCCGCGACACGTTCGGCGAAAAACTCGCAACAGCACCCACCCGCTGGATCGAACCGCCATGGAAAGCGATCCTTTCCAACAAGGGCATCCTTCCGCTGCTGTGGGAGATGTTTCCAAAGCATGCCAATTTGCTGCCGGCCTATTTCGAGGACGATCCGAAAGCGGCGATGCTCGGCTCCTCATTCGTGCGCAAGCCGCTCTATTCGCGTGAGGGCGCCAACGTCGCGCTTGTCAGCGCCGGCACCACACTGATGGAGCAGCAGGGCCCTTATGGCGCGGAAGGATTCATTCGGCAGGCATTCGCGCCGCTTCCGAGCTTCGCCGACCAATACCCGGTGCTCGGAAGCTGGCTGGTCGATCACACGCCATGCGGCCTGTCGATCCGCGAGGACGAGAACCCGATCACCGGCAACACGTCGCGCTTCCTGCCGCACGCGATCTTGTAGCGCGGCAAGCCCGGAGGCGTGTCTCTCCCTCTCCCCGCGAAGAGCGGGGCAAGGTAAAGAAGATCAGCGCGCCGCGGCAACCGCCCGCAGGGTTTGCGGCACCAGGGTCGATGCCCCCACCCGTATCACCGGTGCGATGTTCGGGCGATAAAGTCCGCGTCGCTCCGGATAGGGTTTGAAGGTGTTGGTGATGCCGACCACAGATTCGGCCGCGCCCAGCGCCAGCACGCCATCGGGCTCCAACATCCGGGACAGCCGCTCGAAGATGTTGGTCTTGGTGTTCTGATCGAAATAGATCAGTACGTTGCGGCAGAAGATGACGTCGAACACGCCAAGATGGGAGAAGTCCTGCAGCAGGTTGAGCTGGCGGTGCTGCACCATGCTGCGGATCTCGGCGCTGATCTGCCAGAGCTCACCATTCTGGGTGAAATATTTCACCAGCAACCCAATCGGCAATCCGCGCTGCACCTCGAACTGGCTGAAGATGCCGGCCTTCGATTTTTCCAGCACCGCCTGCGACAGGTCGGTCGCGACGATCTCGGTGCGCCAGCCGGACAGCAGGGGTCCCGCCTCCTTCAGGCACATCGCGATCGAATACGGCTCCTGCCCGGTGGAGGAAGCGGCGCACCAGATGCGTAAAGCGCGGCGTGCCGCGCGCGCCTGTACCAGCGCCGGAATTATCGCTTCCCGCAAATGATCGAACGGAATCTTGTCGCGGAAGAAGAACGTCTCGTTGGTGGTCATCGCCTCGACCACCTCCGCCGTCAGCGTCTCGGCCCCGCTCCTCATCTTCGCGACGAGCTCAGGAATTCCCGGCAGGCTGGACTTGCGCGCCAACGGCAGCAGCCGGCTTTCGACCAGATATTGCTTGTCGGCCGAAAGATCGAGCCCGGAGCGCTCTTTCAGAAGCTTACGCAGATACTCATAGTCTGAAGGCGTCACGAACGATCTCCCGAAAACAACCGAACCAGTTTTGGCGCGATCTGATTGAGCGGCAGAACCGCCGCGCAAATACCTGCATTGGCGGCCGCGCCAGGCATGCCCCACACCACGCTGGTCGCTTCGTCCTGGGCAATCACGCTGCCGCCGGCGGCGACGATCTCCTTGCCGCCGCGCATCCCGTCGGAGCCCATGCCGGTCAGAATCACCGACATGATGCTGCCCTGCCAGACGTCGATGGCGGAGTTGAACAGCGGGTCCACCGCAGGCTTGCAGAAGTTCACCGGAGGCCCGTCGTCAAGCGCGATCACGGTGTCGGCGCCATGACGCACGACGCGCATGTGGCGGCTACCCGGCGCAAGATAGATCTGGCCGGACTTGACGACCTCTCCATCAACGGCCTCATGCGCCGGCCGGCGGCTCGCACGTGCCAGATGCTCGGCGAGAATCGTGGTGAAGGTTGGCGGCATGTGCTGGGTGATCAGCACCGGAAAACGATCGATCACCGGGCCGATGTCGGCGACCAGCGCCATCAGGGCCTGCGGGCCGCCGGTCGACGAGCCGATCAGAAGCACACGCGGTGCCAGCATGCTGAAGGGCCGGCGCGCCAGTGGCAGTTGCGCAACCGGTGCCGCGACCGGATGGGCGGATACCTCGCGCACCCGCTCGGCCGGTGCCGAAGCCGGGCTCGCGCCAGGCGACGCGCGGCGGCGAGCCCGGGCGCCCAGATGGCGAATCTTCTGGATCAGGTCGTGATGGAAGGTCTCGGCAGCGGTGGCCTCGCGCGTGCTCTCCGGCTTTGGAATGTAGTCGGCGGCGCCGAGCGAGAGCGCCTTGAAGCTGATCTCCGCATTGCGGCGGGTCAGCGTCGACGCCATGATGATGACAAGGTCGCGCTTTTTCGCAAGCAACTGGGGCAGCGCCGAAATGCCGTCGAGCTCCGGCATTTCGATATCGAGCACGGCGACATCGGGCTTGATGCGGTCAATCTGGTTGACGGCGTCGAGGCCGGTGCGCAGGGAGGCGGTGACCTCCATGTCCGGCTCGGCGCCGATCCAGCGCGAGATCATCCCGCGGATCACGACGGAGTCGTCGACCACCATCACGCGCAGCTTGTCTTGCCTTGTCGAGATTGGCGGCGGAGACTTCGTTAACGCAACACTCATTACTTCACCCGACCCAACTCAAGCGGCACACTTACAAAAACAACGCCGAAGGCCGTTGAGCCGCCGGGAACGCGAGAATCAGATCAGGCCGACTTCCTGGAACTTCGCGGTAACGATGTCCTTGTCGAACGGCTTCATGATGTATTCGTTGGCACCGGCATGCAGCGCGCGCGCGATGTGTGCGACGTCGTTTTCGGTGGTGCAGAACACCACCTTGGGCGCGTCGCCGCCGGGCATGCGGCGCAGATTGCCGAGGAATTCGTAGCCGTCCATGACCGGCATATTCCAGTCGAGCAAAACCGCCTCGGGCATCGCGCGCTTGCAGGCTTCAAGAGCCTTCTCACCGTCCTCGGCTTCGACGATCTGAAAGTCGAGACCTTCGAGGATGCGTCGTGCGACCTTTCGGATGACGCTGGAGTCATCGACGACAAGACATGTTTTCATTTTAGGTCTCCACTTACATCAATTCCCAAGAGGGATGTTCCAGGTTGGATTGTCATGCCGCCATCAAGTCGGGCACGATTTCGAGAACGCGATCGACGTCGAGGACGACCATGAGCTGGCCGTCGAGGCGGTGCACGCCGCCGGCGAGCTTGGCGAAGCGGGAATCCAGGTTGAC
>NZ_JADPKF010000033.1:0-243743 GCF_023073815.1 Bradyrhizobium sp. 157
GGAGTTATGCAGATGATTTGCTCTCGAAGTTAAGCGGAATATTTTTGATTCCTGGGCTTGACGCGATTTCTGAAAATCAGAAGTGATTTGCCCGTCGTGCCAATTGGTCGCAGCCGCGCATTGAATTTTCGCTTGTGCGCGCGGCAAATCAGTTCGTGTAGCTGCAGGGTGGCCAAAGCGACTTGTCCGCCGTAGCTCAACGAGCGAAGGCGGAAAGCGTGCCCACCATCAGGAAGCGTGCTCGATGATAGATGGTGCGCACAGCGCTATCGCGCCTTTGCCCAACCTACGGATCATGGCACGCACTACGTCGAATGCACCGGCTGCGGCGTGTCGACGTATTTGTGCGCGAGCCACGACGATAGCCCAGCGGGCACCATGCCGACGATGCCGTAGAGCAAAAACTGCAGCACACCAGTATCCGGTCCGCGCGAGCCGTAGAGCAACTCCGATGCCGTGAAGCCAATCACAGCCACGATCAGCACCCGCACCAGCGGAGAGATGCGCTTGACGTTACAGAGAATGTCGTCGATTGCGCCGATCATCAGCGCAGGCACGATGCCGAACAAATAGCTGTATTGCAGCGTCTTGGCGAAAGCGCCGAGGAATTTGCCGATCTCCGTCCAATTGGTGTCGGTCCAGTAGCCCGAGGCCACGGTGGTCGCGAACAGCATCAGGAATCCGCCGACAAACGGGCCGATCGCTCCGAAGATCAGATAGCGTTTCATGGAACTGCCTCCTGGCGCTGATTACCCAATACAGCAGCTCAAGGACCAAGTAAATTTGCACGGCCCACCTTCCCATTGCGCGGGAATTGCCGGCGGCACCAACGTTGGAATCGGCTTGCGCCGACCGCGGATGAATGAACGTTCAGCAATATGAAAAGGCCGGACGCTAGGCTGAGGCAACTTCCACACGCTTTCGGACTTATTGCTGGTGGGAAAAACTGGCATTCCCTGGGTCCGGAAAGGCAAGCCATCTGGCAACGATCGGTCGGTTGGAAAGTTGTCAGGCCGGTAGCAGGTTCCGCTCGCAATGGCGCTGAAAGCCCGCGATTGCGAATTTGCCGAGTTTTGGAACGCGTGAGGCGGCATTACCGCAATGCGAGAACCAACGCGTGAGGCGGCATTGCCGCAATGCGAGAACCATAGAGGTGACTCTTCGATGTCCATGCTCACTTCCGCCGTGCAACGGTCCACCCTCGGGCTTCATACGCTCGAACAATACGAGCCGCTCATCGGCAGTGCGGCGATCGAGCGCATCGCGGCGAAGGCCGATCGGGTGCGCACGATGCGCGTCGCCCATATCAGTTCGACGTTCTACGGCGGAGGCGTCACCGAACTGCTCACGCC
This sequence comes from Bradyrhizobium sp. 157, assembly GCF_023073815.1. Lineage (NCBI taxonomy): Bacteria > Pseudomonadati > Pseudomonadota > Alphaproteobacteria > Hyphomicrobiales > Nitrobacteraceae > Bradyrhizobium > Bradyrhizobium sp. 157. Next base: position 1,353 of record NZ_JADPKF010000033.1, read on the forward strand.
ACTCACCCTCATGATGAATGCGACCGGCATCGAAACCGATTGGCATTTGATTCAGGGAACGCCGGGCTTCTTTGGCTGCACGAAGAAACTGCACAATACGCTGCAGGGCACCAGCTCGGAATTTTCCGACGCCGAAAAGACGATCTACGAACAGGTCGTGTTCGAAAATGCCACGCGGCTTCATCTTGACGACTGCGATGCAGTCATCGTGCATGATCCTCAGCCTCTGCCGCTCATCACGCATTTTTCCGATCGGGAGATGCCGTGGCTCTGGCAATGTCACGTGGATCTGTCGTCGCCGCACGCCTCGGTTTGGACTTATCTGCGCCAGTTCATCGAGCAATATAACGCGGCTATCTTCTCGCTACCGGAATACGGCCAGAACCTTAAGGTCAGCCAGCACTTCGTCACACCGGCGATCGATCCGTTCTCGGCGAAGAACCGGGAGATGACCGATCGCGAGAGACGAGAATTCCTGGGCAACTACAAAATTCCGACGGATCGTCCCCTAGTGACGCAGATTTCCAGGTTCGACCGATGGAAGGACCCGATGGGCGTGATTGAGGCTTTCCGCAAGGCGAGAGAGCAGGTCGACTGCACGCTCGTGCTCGTCGGCAACAATGCCTCCGACGATCCCGAGGGCGGGAAGATCCTCGAGAACATCGAGAGCGCCGCCGATGAAGACATCATTGTTCTCAGCGTCGACGATCCAACCCTGGTCAACGCACTGCAGCGCTCTGCCGCCGTGGTCCTGCAGAAGTCGATCCGCGAAGGCTTCGGCCTTACGGTCACCGAGGCAATGTGGAAGGGCGCCGCTGTCATCGGCGGCGACGCGGGAGGCATCCGGCACCAGATCAAGGACGGATGGAACGGATTTCTGGTGAACACGCCCGACCAGGCCGCCGAAAGAATGGTCGAGCTCTTGAAGCATCCGAGGCTGCGGGAGGAGCTCGGCGCGCGTGCGAAAGAAAGCGTCCGGCAGAACTTTTTGATGAGCCGACTATTAGAGGATTGGCTCGACTTGCTGTCCAAATACGAACGGCCGGTGGTTTGACGGTTTGGTTCGATCTCGATGGTAAAAAGCGGATGCGAATTGCCCAGGTAGCGCCTCTGGCGGAAAGCGTGCCTCCCAAGCTTTACGGCGGCACCGAGCGCGTGGTGGCGTGGCTGATCGATGAGCTGATGAGCCTAGGGCATGAGGTGACCCTGTTTGCCAGCGGGGATTCCGCAACCGCCGCCAAGCTCCATGCCGTTTGGCCGCGGGCACTTCGGCTTGGCCGGCCGAAGACGGATCCAATGGTGGCGCAGGCAGCCCTGCTGGAGGCAGTTGCGCGCCGCGCGACTGAATTCGATGTCATTCACGCGCATATCGATTGGCTGCATTTGCCACTGCTGAGCCGACTTGGCGTCCCGTTTCTGACCACCTGTCATGGGCGCATGGACCTGCCTGGCTTTGCGGATGTTATCCGTCACTTTCCCGACGCGCCGTTCGTTTCGATATCGGACAATCAGCGCACTCCCTTGCGTGAGGCCAACTGGATCGGCACCATCTATCATGGCCTGCCGGCCGACCTGTTTCGGCCGTCGTTCGAGGCCGGCTCCTACCTTGCCTTCCTGGGCCGGCTGACGGCGGAGAAGGGACCGGAAGCCGCCATCCGGATCGCGCGCGCCGCCAAGATGCCGCTTCGTATCGCCGCAAAGGTGCCGCGCGGCGATAGAAGCTACTTCAAGGAACAACTCGAGCCGCAAATCGATGGCGAGCAGGTCCAGCTCACCGGTGAGGTCAATGATGACGCGAAGCGGCAGTTTCTGGCGGGCGCTGCGGCGCTATTGTTTCCGATTGATTGGCCAGAACCGTTCGGGCTTGTCATGATCGAGGCCATGGCGTGCGGCACGCCCGTCATCGCGTTCAAATCAGGCTCCGTGCCCGAAGTCATCGACAACGGCATCACCGGCTTTGTCGTAGCGGACGAAGCAGAAGCGGTCGAAGCGATCGGAAGGCTCTCCGAACTCGATCGAAGCCAGGTGCGCGGGCATTTCGAAAAGAGGTTTACCGCCAGGCGTATGGCGCAAGAATATCTTCGCCACTACGCGGCACTGGCTCGCGACCGCGCCAATGAAGCCATTCCGGCATGATGGCGGTACTGGTGGATGTGGACGAGCCACATGCGGACCTCGCCATTCGCCGTGCGTAAGCAGATTGGCTTACCTTCTGTCGGCAGCCGCTACAGCCGCCACAGGCTCGTTATTCTTTGCAAGGATCCGGTCGGAGCCGAAACGAATGGTCCACTGCGCCACCGACAGCAGTAGCGATTCGTAGATCGCCACGCATTGCTCGAGTTCCCGGTCGGTGGATGGCGGACAGTTCGGACGGTTGCGGACGATCATCGTCGTCGTCGACCAGCTCAGCCGGGCGGCCTTGCACGCGACGATCAGGCCATATACCCGATCGGGCTCGAGCAAGGGTTCGATGGCCTCGATCTTGACGTCGGCCTTCAGGGCGAGCGCTGCGATGACGTGGGTGTATTCACCCCTTACCGCAAACCGGTTCACGATCGAATCGTTGAGCTGGCCCGTGCGATTGAGCGCCACGACTTCGCTTTGCACTTGGGTATAATCATTCGCCTTCCGGGCCGCGTCTCCCGGTCCGGCGCCCGCCGCAGCAGAACCTTTGGTTTTCTCCCGCGCAATAGGTCGCGACGCCGTCAAGAACCGCGCGCGGACCACGTCGGCAACTCTGCCCAGAAGCTCCCGAAGCAGGCTGCCGGGAATGTCCAATCGAAGCCCGAGCTTTTCCGCGAGGACTTCGTCACGCTCGGCCCGCCCTACCAGCGTCGCGTAGCCGCATTCGGAGAAACGCGCGCCGGCGTTGCGCGCGAGCGCGTTGGAGACGTGGACATCGCCAAATCGCATCAGCGCGTCGGTCAGTGCCTCATTGAGGATCTTTCTATCCGATATTGCCAGCAAATGCTGCTGGCTGCGGCTTTTGACAATTTCAAGAAGGTCGGCTTCCAACAGGCAGTTGGAACGTCTGAGAACCGGCGCCGCCAGCAAGTGGTTTTCGTGAAATGCAAGCTTGCGGATGGTCTGGCGCGGGGCGCGGTCGATGGTGGAAAGGGCCTGGCTGAGCTGGACCACGGTTTTCGCGTCCACCCGCTCGATCAGGTGGGCGAGAACGCCATCGACCGCAGCGATCTGCGATTCACCGAGACGATCAACATTGGACAGGAATAGGTCCGTCACCTCGCCGAAAATCCGGGCGTCGTGCTCGGGTCCCTCCTTTTCGGCGCCATTCAATTCCGCGCGCAGGCTCGACGGTGCGGCAGGCATAGCTATGCCGCCTCGCGCCGGATCGTGCCGGCTCGCCGCATCAGCTTACGCTCCACCGCACGGATGGCCGGCATCTTCGTGGATCCATCGGCAGCAGCATGAACGCGCATTTGAGTGCCATTCGACAGGCTGGTCTCGGCGGCCGTTTCACTTCAACGACAGCAATGAGGCGGGTGCGAGCAATAGCCGCCGATCATACTCAGCCTTCCCTAACGGGTGGTTGTTCCGGAACGCTGATTTTGCGCATTTTTACGGAGTTTTGGGGAGGTGAAGGCCGCCAGCCGTCTGGCGGGCATTCGCGCCGAACAGCATCCGCTTTGGGAGCCCTCACTGGATAACCGAAATCATGGCTGCCGCGTCATGAACGGCGCGGCCCCGAATGACGTTTCGGCGCGGGACGCACGCCCGTTCGCCGGCCTGTGCGATCACGGCTGAGACGGCGTTCGGAAGGCGCGCGCCTGTTCCTTCTCCGGAACCATCGAGCTGACATAAGAAACGCAGCGTCAAAACCGAGTTGTCTCACTTCTGCGCTTCGATCGACGTGGCGCGCACGCAACAGTCCAGGAAGTGTTGGCGCGAGCCATTGCAGCTTCGCAGCATTGGCGCATAATTCGCGTGGGGCCGCGCAGCACTTTTCGATTCGGACATCGGCAGAGATCGAGCAACCACACCGGGTGAGTTCCCGGTGATGGACGACGCGTGCGGCAGCGCAAACCGCGTGCAGCGCCCCCAATGAACAGCGGCCAGCACCGCACGCAACCCTTGGGGAACGGCTCATGACTATTTATCGTACAAGCAAGATCGTACTTCTCTTCGCCATCGCCTTTGCGGCGACGGCACTTTCCGCACGCCCGAGCCTCGCCTTCTCGGAGGCGCAGCAGATGTGCACCGGCGACGCCATGCGGTTCTGCGGCCATGAAGTGCCCAACGTCCAGCGAATCACCGCCTGCATGGTCAGGCACCGCGCGCAGCTCAGCCCGGGCTGCCGTGCCGTGATGGAGCGCGGCCACGCCGCACGGAGGCGAGCCGCCGCCGCCGAGTGACCGGTCGCTTCAGTAGACGGCGAATGCAAAGCGGCCTCAGCGGGAGCAACGCTGAGGCCGTTTCACGTTGGACTCTTCGGCTACGCCGAGACGATCGATTTCCTGGCGTAACGAAGATCAGCTCAAGAGCGCATCTCTCTTGAGCTCGTTACAGCTACTCCCCCCACAGCGCGAATGCGTCGTTGAACGCGCGTTCGCCCGGGGAGCCCTTTTCGATCGCGATGATGGCGCGGCGCTGGTTGACGTAGACCAGCGGCACGTCGAACCAGGAGCGCTCCTTGAGGAGCTGCAAATTGCGGGCGCGGTCGGAATCGACGTTGGAGAGGCCGACCAGGAAGAAGCCGTCGGTGACCTTCACGGCGAGGCCTGCCAGCGGCGTGCCGCGCGCCTGTTCGTTGGACTTCATCAAAATGCCAGGCACGTTGCCGACGCCGCCGCCGGAAAAATCCTGCGGCAGGATGAAGGTCAATTCCGCGGTGTGGCTTGCCGGCAGCGAGGTATCGGTGTTGCGGCGGAATGACATCGTCATCTTGAACTTGCGGTCGGGAATCTCGATGTCGGCGCGCACGGCCACGTCGGGCTTCTGGTTGCCGCTCGCCTTGATCGGTTCGGTGCGCCAGATCACCGAGCCGACATATTGCTTGCCCTTGGGATCGGACGGATCCTCGTCGTACAGCACGACGCGCTGCGCAACCGGCGCCACGTTCTCGCTCGACGACGGCTGGCCGACGCGGTCGGGAATCTTCGGGCGCGACTGCGGCGCGGCCGCATCCTTCGGCGCTTCCACGACGGATGAGGATTTGAACAGGCCGCTCACGGCTGTGACGACCTGCTTGCCCCACAGGATGCCGGCGCCGACCAGAATAAGCACGATGCCGACCGCAATCGCACCCTTGAACGGAAACGCGGCGCCCACGCGGGCGGGCTTTTTCGGGAGATCGCGATCCTGCGAGAGCCGCGGACGATCGCGCAGCGGCGGCTGCGACGCGTAACGGTCGGCCTCCGCCTGCGATTCGTCATACGAATAGGGCACCTCGGGATCGGCGCCGCGGTCTTCCATGCTCGGCTCGAGCCGGTCGAATTCCGGCGAGGGCGACGGCACGTTGGCATAGGTCTTCCGCGCGTTGCGGTTGGCTTGCGCCGCGGCACGGCCAAGATCGTCGGCGTCGGCTGCGATGTCACGGAAGCCGCGCATGCCGGGCGGCGGCGGCTGGCCGTTATCGGGGCCACGGCGGGCGCCATTACCGCGTTCGCGGGGCGGCGGAGGCGCGCCATCGGGTGTCGGAATCTGAGGCGGCTGCGACGGACGCGGCGCGCTAGGCGGCGGCGCATCGGCACGCAGATTGCGCGGCGGGCGTGGCTCATCCTGGCCAAGCGGCGGACGGGCCTCGCGCGACGGGGTTTGAGAAGGCGGACGCGGGCGCGGCGCACCTGGCGGCGGTGCCGCAGAAGCGGATGCCGCTTCCGCCGGGCGGGCATTGGCGCGGCGGAAGGCATCGCCGCCGCGCGCAGCCCCGCCACCGCCGGGCCGCGAAGCCTCGCGGGCGCGCTGGGCGGCTTCCGATTCGACCTTGCGCACGGCCTCTTCCAGCGACAGCCGCTCGCGAGTGATTTCGGATTCGGAAAGCGGCGGCTGAACACTGCGCAACTGCGCGATCAGCGCGGTACGCGCCCGCTCATAGAGCGCACGGCGGCTCTCGCCTGGAGCATTGGGGTCCAGGCCGGCGATAGCGCGTGCGATCAGCGGGTAATAATCAGCCATTTCTCTTCAATACTGCAGCCCCTGCGGTAACATCCCGTTAAGCCTCAAACGGGTTCTGCACCAGGATAGTATCCTCGCGTTCGGGGCTGGTGGAAAGCAACGCGATCGGACAACCCACGAGTTCCTCGACCCGGCGAACATATTTGATGGCCTGGGCCGGCAGATCCGCCCAGGACCGGGCATTGGCGGTCGGCTCTTTCCAGCCCTCGATGGTTTCGTAGACCGGCACCACCCGGGCCTGGGCGCCCTCGCCCGCCGGCAGATGATCGATTTCCTTGCCGTCCAGCATATAGCCGGTGCAGACCTCGATGGTGTCGAAGCCGTCGAGAATATCGAGCTTTGTAAGCGCCAGACCCGTGATGCCGCAAGTGCGGACTGTCTGCCGCACCAAGGCAGCGTCGAACCAGCCGCAGCGGCGCGGGCGGCCGGTGTTGGTGCCGAACTCGCGGCCCCGCTCGCCGATCTTGCGGCCGATCTCGTTGTCCTGCTCGGTTGGGAACGGGCCCTGGCCAACCCGCGTCGTATAGGCCTTGCAGATGCCGAGCACATAGCCGACCGCGCTCGGGCCCATGCCGGTACCGGTCGCGGCCTGTGCGGCCACCGTGTTGGACGAGGTGACATAGGGATAGGTGCCGTGATCGACATCAAGCAGCGCACCCTGCGCGCCCTCGAACAGGATGCGCTTGCCCTCACGGCGCTTGATATCCAGCAGCCGCCACACCGTCTCCGCATACGGCAACAGTTTTGGCGCCAGCGCGGTAAGCTCTTTCAGAATGCCCTTGCCGTCGATCTCCTCGAGATTGAGCCCGCGGCGCAGCGCATTGTGATGCGCCAACAGCCGATCGATCTTGTGCGACAGCGTGTCGAGGTCGGCGAGGTCCATCAGGCGAATGGCGCGGCGGCCGACCTTGTCTTCATAGGCCGGACCGATGCCGCGGCGCGTGGTGCCGATCGCGGTAGCCGTATTGGCGGATTCGCGCAACGCGTCGAGCTCGCGGTGCAGCGGCAGGATCAATGTGACGTTTTCGGCAATGCGCAGGTTGTCCGGGCTGATGGCGACGCCCTGCCCCTTCAGTCTTGCAACTTCATCGAGGAAGGCTTGCGGATCAAACACCACCCCGTTGCCGATCACGGCGAGCTTCGAGGGCCGCAGCACGCCGGACGGCAGCAGGGCGAGCTTGTAGGTCTCACCGTTGATGACGAGCGTATGGCCGGCATTATGGCCGCCCTGGAAGCGCACGACGATATCCGCCTGCTCCGACAACCAGTCGACGATCTTGCCCTTCCCCTCGTCGCCCCATTGGGCGCCGACGACGACAACATTGGCCATTTTTAAGGTGTTCCCCGCAAATCTCTTGGTTCCAGCATGACGTTTCCAGAAAACCGGTAGCCACTTTTCCGGGTCATGCGATAGCTTGCCCAGCCAAAATCACGGCCGGGGCCGTTCGCGTGCAAGGCAGCCCCACCGGATAAAGGAAGCGGGTGCTCTAGGCAAGCAAGAAGGCAGCTTTAAGGGGGCCTTAGAACGGCTCCAACCCCTTGATATCCCCGTAAAATCCTGGCCATCCCGCCCTTGCGCGGGCGATAAGCGCATTAACATCCGGCAATGATGAAAAGGCCATGTCCAAAACCACCCGTGCGACGCTAGCACTGGAAAAACTCGGCGTGAAATTCGCTTCGCACGCCTACGACTACGACCCGGATGCAGCGAGCATCGGGCTGCAGGCGGCGGAAGCGCTCGGCGTGCTGCCTGCGCGCGTGCTGAAGACGCTGATGGCCGAGGTCGATGGCAAACCGGTCTGTGCCGTGGTGCCGTCGGACTGCGAGGTCAGCATGAAAAAGCTCGCGGCCGCCTTCAGCGCCAAGTCGGCGAAGATGATGCGGCCGGCGGATGCCGAACGGCTGACCGGCTACCATGTCGGCGGCATCTCGCCGTTCGGACAGAAGAAGCGCGTGCCGGTCGCGATCGAAGAAGCCGCGCTCGGCCATACCAGCGTGTTCCTCAATGGCGGCCAGCGCGGCCTGCAGATCGAACTCGATCCCAACGACGCCGTGAAGGCTGCGGGCGCGATCACACGGGCGCTCGTGGCGTGAGCGGCCTCGCTGCGGCGGAGTGCTATATCCTATTTGGTGAGTTTGGGCTGCGTCTGCGCCCATAGCATCGCCTCGATGATGGCCCCGCGCAGTTTCGGGCGCTGCTCTTCATCGCATTCGATGAACGCCAGAATGGAATTGGCGCGAACGGCAAACTGGTGACGTGTTTCGGCTTCGGCTTCTTCGGCCGACATCGGCTTGTTCAAGGAATGACCTATCATCTGCAAAAATTCGATGTCACCGACAGGCGAAACGCTTGAGAGCAGACTCGCCTGCAAACCATGGTCCCAACGATCGAACGAACGCCCAATACTGAAAGTAGTCCGGAATAACTCACTGCATGTGCCCGCAAAACAAACCAGGGTTGGGTCACATGAACCAATCGTCCTTTGATTGCATACCTGCCTGCCCGCTGGCAACCCCAAACAGCCGGCAAGGCGGGCTGCATGGTCGCGATGCATCTTGCACCATTGATGAGCGGCGCAAATCGGTGTCTGTGACAAGGGCCGGGCCACATTCCGGCCCGGCGTCGATCGCCGGGCGGGCCGCGGCGCCATGAACCGGTCCTTCGAATGTCGGCTACCGAACAGACTTCACCCGCACGATCCGGGAACTGGCTCGCCAACCAGCCTTATCTGCTGCTCAGCATCACCGCGCTGTGCTGGGCCGGCAACGCCATCGTCGGGCGCCTGGCTGCCGGCCATATTCCGCCGGTGACGCTGTCGTTCCTGCGTTGGTCGTTCGCGTTCGTGATCATCCTGCCCTTCGCCTGGAAGCATCTCGTCAACGACTGGGCTGCGATCCGCGGCCGGCTCGGCATCATGGTCGTGCTCTCCGTCACCGGCATCAGCGCCTTCAACACGCTGCAATACTGGGCGCTTGAGCACACCCAGGCGCTGAATACGCTGTTGTTGCAGTCGGCCGGACCGCTGGTGGTCGCGGTGTGGTCGCTAGTGCTGCTCGGGGTGCGCTTGACGCTGGCGCAGGCCGCCGGTGTTCTGCTGTCGATGGCCGGCGTGATCATCATCCTGATGCATGGCGACCTCACCAAGCTATCCGGCATCGACTTCAACATCGGCGACCTGATCTTCCTTGTGGCGCTCGCGATCTTCGGCATCTATTCGGTGCTGTCGCTGAAGCGGCCCGCGATCCACGGCCTGTCGTTCGTCGCCTTCACCTTCGGCGCCGGCGCGGCCTGCCTGATCCCGCTGTTCATCTGGGAACTGTTCGCGCGGCCGCTGCTGCAGATCGATGCGGCGAACCTGCTGACGCTCGCCTACGTCGCGCTGTTTCCCTCAACGATCGCCTATCTCTGCTTCAATCGCGGCGTGCAGCTGATCGGCGCCAACCGCGCAGCACCATTCTTCCACGTGGTGCCGGTGTTCGGCACCGTCATGTCGATCGCCTTCCTCGGCGAGCACCCGCAGGCGTTTCACTTCTTGGGCTTTGCGCTGGTGCTGACCGGGGTGTTTGTCGCGTCACGCAAGCAAGCGGGCTGACGTTTCCCTCTGCCCGCAGGCGGGCGAGGTTGAGGGACTCGCGGTGACTTGCTCGACCAAATCCGCTATCTCTTGAACCGGCTTTACTTAGGTATTTTCGATGAAGGTTCGCGCCAGCAATCTGATGATCGGCACGCTCGTCCTGGCCCTGATCGGGGGATCGCTGGGCGGGTTTCTTGGCTATCAGAGGTTCGTCAGCGCCAAACAGAAGGTGCCGTTCCGCGTGGTCTTCGAGGGCTCGGCCTCCGGCCTCCGCAACGGCGGCAGCGTGAATTTCGCCGGCATCCGGGTCGGCGAAGTGGTGTCGCTGAAACTCGACCATCCGCGCCGCGTGGTCGCGCTCGCCATGATCGACGGCACCACGCCGGTGAAGAGCGACACCCAGGTCGGCCTTGAATTTCAGGGGCTCACGGGAATCGCCGCGATCTCGTTCACCGGCGGCTCCGATGAGGCGCCGCCGCCGCCAAAGGGCGCGGACGGCATTCCAGAGCTCACCGCCGATCCGGAAGGCACACTCAACACCCAGCAAAAAATCCGCGTGGCGCTGCGCAACGTCGATCGCGTGATCGCCGACAATGAGGTGGCGATCAAGAATACTTTGCGGAATTTCGAGACGTTCACCGCCTCGCTCTCAAACAATGGAGCGAAAATCACGTCCATCATCGCAACCGCCGAATCCGGCATCGGCGCGGTCGACGGCGCAATGGATAAGACAAAGGATTTCCTCGGCAGCCTCGCCAGCGACAAATACGGCGGCGAGCTGCTGCCGACCGTGATTTCGCTGCGCGAGCTGATCGAAAGTTTCGACAAGAAGTCCGGGCGGGTGATCGCCGAGACGCGAAAAATGCTCGGCGACGTCAGCGATTCCGTCAACAAGGCCGGCCAGAAATTTGGCGGACCGCCTCCTCGGCGCTAACCTGCCGTTCGCATAACAACCAAAAAGGTGGAACGCCCGACGTGCTCGACAAATCCGCAAGCTTGACTGCACCGCCTCCGACCGTGACCCGCACCGAGAGCGCGGTGCCGCGGGCCATGCAAAAATATCTCTCGCTCGATGATTTCGAGCCGGTGGCGCGGCGGCGGATTCCGAAATTTCTCTACGGCTATATTTCCGGTGGCGCCGAGACTGACGCCGCGATGCGCGATAACTGCAAGGCCTTCGACGAATACGGTTTCGTGCCGCGCGTGCTCAATGACGTCTCCGGCCGCGACCAGACCACGACGCTATTCGGCAAGACCTACGCCGCGCCGTTCGGCATTCCGCCGATGGGCTCCTCGGCGCTGTGCGCCTATCGCGGCGACATCGTGCTGACGCAGGCTGCAAAGGCCGAGAACGTGCCGATGATTCTGAGTGCCTCGTCGCTGATCACGCTGGAGGATGTCCGCGCCGCCAATCAGGCTGCATGGTATCAGGCCTATCTCGCTGGCTTGCCGGAGCGGATCGAGCCGCTGGTCGATCGCGTAGCAGCGGCCGGTTACGACACCTTCGTCGTCACCGCCGACGTGCCGGTGCCGCCCAACCGCGAGAACAACATCCGCAACGGATTTCAGGTGCCGCTTGCGATCACGCCGCGCGTGTTCTGGGACACGGTCACCCATCCGCACTGGCTGTTCGGCACCTGGGCGCGCACCGTGATCAACCACGGCATGCCGCATTTCGAGAACATGGATGCCACAAGAGGCCCGCCGGTGTTGGCGAAAAACCTGATGCGCAATATCGGCGCCCGCGACCAGCTCGCCTGGAAGCATGTCGAACTGATCCGCAGGCGGTGGAAGGGCAAGCTCGTCGTCAAGGGGCTGGTCTCGCCCGCGGATGCGAAGATCGCGCGCGAGAGCGGTGTCGACGGCGTGATGCTGTCCAACCACGGCGGCCGCCAGCTCGACTACACGATGTCCGGCCTGCGCACGCTGCCGGAGATCGCAGCCGAAGCGAAGGGCATGACTGTGATGGTCGACGGCGGCATCCGGCGCGGCACCGACGTGATCAAGGCCTTGGCGCTCGGCGCGCATTTCGTCTGGGTCGGCCGTCCCTTCCTCTATGCCGCGATCGCCGGCGGGCAAGCCGGCGTGCAGCGCGCGATCACGCTTCTGAAAGCCGAGATCGACCGCGACCTCGCGCTATTAGGCATCCGCTCGATCAGCGAGATCACGCCGGAACTGGTGCGGAAATTCTAGCCCCCGATTCTGATTAAAGGGCGTGAATAACCCATAAATTCAGACCTGGTCAGTGGACGTCCGCTTAGGCGCGCATTCCGGACTCAAGTCAGACATCACCGCCGGTCCGGAAAGTGCCCAGAAGCAGACCTAGCGCTCTCGCACATTCACTATGGGTCGAGCGCAGGGTGCGGCAAATGCCGGCCCAGTCGACATCGAGCCGGAGCACAAACGGGCCCGGCTACTCTGGCTCAAGCCATGGACACCGAAGCGGCGCGAGCGCTACCGGAAGCGAGGCCAAGCAAGAAGAAGATTATGCCGCTTTCCGTGATCACACGCGCGGCGCGGAACGGTCGAATCTGGCGCAGAGCGCATTAGCCGATCCGCAGCAATAATATAACTGCCGATTATCTTCTTTGGAACGGCCAATCGCGAGACGCGTTTCGCGGGATAGGTCGGTGCTGTTCCCACAGACAGCTCCGTACCCATGTAGATGAAGGGGGAAAGAACTGCAGATGACACCCTCGCCCCAAACCGACGCGGAGAGGTTCCGTAAGGAAGCTGAGGAATGCCGTGAGCTGGCGGAGAAGGCCATGAGCCCTCTGGATAAGGAGGCTTGGGTGCGCCTTGCCGAGGATTGGCTGAAGCTTGCGCAAGAGGCGGAACGGGGCACCAGGTTTGGACGGACGAGATGATCCGGCTTACGTCACGGACAAGCCGGCTTTACACATTAACATTTGATTTGGTGGACGACGGTCTCTTCTCGATAGGATCGAGATCGAGGCGACGATTTCTTACGACTGGCTAGCAAGGACCTGTCGTCAGGAGAAATCGCGATGACCGTCAAAGAGCTCATAGTTCGACTGCAGGCGCTTCCCAACCAGGATGCGCTTGTAATTTTTGCAAGCGGCAATGCAAACGAGTGGCTGGTAGTCACTGGCATCATTGAGCGCGGTATTTCACGGTCACCTGCAAACCCGGATTTTGTTGTACCAGGCAACGATCCTGGCGTGGAGATCATCTAGCCGCTTCTCCTTCCAATGAAACACGGAAGAGGCAGCCCTGAGTACTCGGCCACCGAGGTCCAGCTAACAAAGCCAACCACACCGCTAAGTCCTGTAACACTGTCTGCTCTGGGTATATCCGCTTTGCCTCAATGAGCTGACACGTCGGCTCGTACCCGTCATTTCCGAAAGTGCCGCGAACGGGCTGACCCTAACCTGATCGCTGTGGGAGCGAATGCTCGAGGAAAAAACGCAGCATTTCCCTTGCTGCGTCCGGTCCTTTCGGATCAGTGTAGGAGCCGGCAGGGTTGCCTCCGGACCATGCGTGACCAGCTCCGTGGATATCCCAGTGCTCCAATATTCCGCGCCCATTCGCGTCGCTAAGGATCATGCGGGTATAGGCATGCCCTCCAGGTACCTGGCCGCGACCAACTTTCTTTTGTAGGTTCATCGCTCTCACAGACTGCGCAAGAATTTGATCGCTGTTGTTGGGATGCACGGTAGTGTCGCAATCGCCGTGAAAAACAATAGTTGGAACAGGTGGTCCGTCACATAAATTAACGCTGTGACTGGCTCCGCCGCCTTGTCGCATGGCGACCAACGCAGATGGAAGGTCAATAGCGGCCCCGCAGGCAAGGCCAGAATGTACGCCGATCGCTGCGTACAGATCCTTATAGGTATTTCCCATGATCGCAGCAGCGGCAGCTCCGGCCGATAGTCCACCAACATAGACACGATTTGGATCGATCGAAAAGTCGCGCATAACTTGGCGAGTGATGCCCGCGATAAGCGAGGGTTCACCTCTGCCCCGCTGCTGGTCGGCTGGGCGAAACCAGTTCCAACATTTCGCCTGGTTTGCCTCGCTGCGCTGGGCCGGATAGACCACAAAGCAAGATTTTTCTTCAGCGATGAAGTTCATCCTCGTACCAGCGGCGAAATCGTCCGGGGATTGAGTGCAGCCGTGTAGCATCACGATCAAAGGAAGCGACTGGTTCTGATAGCGGCTGGGGATGAAAAGCTTGTAGGCACGGCTTCCCGCCGGATTGCTGTAGGTTCCTTCGATGAACCTTGTGCCGTCAGGCATGATATCTGACGGAGAAAGCGGCTTGCGCTCAATCACAGCTCGCAAGTTGAACCCAGGGCGCTGCCTTGTGCGATCGAGAAACTCGCGGAGCATGCGAGGTTCAGCGGATGGAGGCCGCGCCAGGTCCGGGCTATCGTTCTCCTCAATAGCATTGGTCTTCGCGTCAATGATCGACGGCTCGTGTCCAATAAGTGCGGGGCGACCGATGCGCGATTCCGGGTCTGGCGCGCTTTCGCCGCGCAGCATGCGTTGAAGCAGCGTGGTGGCCTCCACGAGTCGGCCAGCGCGCGTGAGGCGTGTGGCTTCGCCAACTATGTCCTGTCTGAGCATCGCGTTCACCGTGTTCTATCGGCGAGGGCGGCCTTGACCGCCGGACTGGCCTGCAAAGCGCCCAGAACGCAGACCGAGGCAATTGCGGCGCGAGCAAGCTCGGGCGTGACATCTTGAGCGATACTGGCAAGGCCCAAAACGTTGATGTGCAGCATTTCCCCGGCTCGCCGCGCCGCTTCGAGATCCTCTCGGCTGAAGTGCCTCAGACCCAGATCCAAACTTTTTCGGGTCGTTGACTGTTTGACGACGTCCGCGTGACGTTCCAGCTGGTTGCGGATTGCCGTTCGAATGAAATCGGTACGGTTCGAGTAGAAACCTTCCTGAACCATCAAGTCGACCTGACCAAGATCGACATAGCCGAGATTGATCGTGATTTTTTCGCTTTCCGGGGGCTTTGGCCGGAGTTCGCGGACGTTGCTCGTCATGGCCTAGCTCCATCCTTGTGCCATCTGATTGGATGGTATATGGATGTTAAGGCGGCATGTCAACGGGACGGAACGCTGGGTGGGTCTCCAATTTGAAGTGCATCCCGGGGGCGCGAGACGATGTTTCCGATTTTTTCGGTTAGCGACGCCTTTAGAAGGGCAGTTGGCGAAATGCTGGAAAGTGCGGGCTACGGGCCGCATGAAACGGCATGGGACCGCGTTGCGCATCCCGATTTCCGACTACGCCGCTACGCACAGTCGGCGGCGAACCCTTCGTCAGCCTTGATTGTACCCGCCCCGATCAAGCGGGCCTACATATTCGACCTGTTGCCGGACGTGAGCGTGGTGCGGCGTCTCATCCAGGCGGGATTCGCCGTCTACCTGTACGAATGGCCGGAGGAACAGGATGGCAAGTCGGACCTTGAATCCAGCATACGCTCACTCAGCCTTGCAGCTGAAATGATCGCGACCGAGCATCGCGGCCCATCCATCTTCGTTGGGCACTCTCTTGGTGGGACCCTTGCCGCGATCACCGCGGCTATCGAGCCGCACCTGGTCAGCAAACTCGTGCTTGTCGAAGCTCCCCTAAAATTCGGCGAACAGAGCGGAGCGCTAGGGCCGATTGTGCTGTCTTCGCCAACAGCGCCGCTCGGTGCTGTTCCGGGAAGTCTGCTCGATCTGGCGAGCGTTGTCGCGGCACCGGAAGAATTCGTTATCGGGCGTTATAGCGATAGCTGCACAAGCTTGCTGGATCCGGAAGCGCTGGCAATCCATGTTGCCGTCATTCGTTGGAGTCTGGACGAGTTCGCGCCCAGCGGCCAACTGATCCGAGATGTAATCCAGCTGCTCTACCGTGAAGACCGATTCGCGCGCAACGAGCTTCATTTGCTTGGGCGGGATGCCCGATCCGACTCGCTGGCCAAAATACCCGTCGCGGCAATTGTCGATCATGCAAGCCGAGTGGTCCCATCCTTGTCCGTCTTAGGAGCGTTGAAGAACCCTTCGATATTTTCGTATGAGCGAGAAATCGGAGTGGCGCTTCAGCACGTGGGACCACTTGTGGGCAGGCAGGCGCATCGAAAAATCTGGCCTAAGGTAATTGATTGGATGCGCGGGCGCCAACGGTGACGCCGACCTAAGGGCAAATTGTCGATTGCCGCTTTGCTTCAACAGCGGACGTCGCTCAGGATCAACGTCAGGTCGGCTTGGTGCCAAACCCGGAAATCGCGCCTAATCGCTCAAGCTTGATAATTCTGTTCAGATACCCCTTAAGCTGTTTGGGCTAGTAATGGGCAAATAAGGGGCCAACTGAGGCGGCCTTGCACTAGAAGGTACACTCATGTTGGTTGCTGACCTTGTGTTCTGGCCAGCCGTCGCCTTTCTTGCCGGCTGCAATCTTTATTTTGGACCTCGCATCAGGAGCGCTCGCATGGCTATGCAGTGGAGGCTCGACGGCGAGCCAACTTGGTACGTACCAAATGCAGTGGGGCTTTGGGGCATGGTGGCGTTCGCCCTTTCAGTTCGATTGCTGATTTGGGTCGCCTCAACTTACGCGCCGGAAAAGGTTCACGGCGCTGAAATAGGTTTGCTTCTGTTCTCAGTCATCGTGGCTGTGGTCCATGTGCTGACGCTTAGAAGAGCTGCGCGAGCAAACTAGGCATCGCTCAATTCTAGCCCGCGATGCGCATGGCGGGATGGGGCAGCCTCAGACGTTATTCAATTCGGATATCCGGTCCGGGTTATTCGTCCATTTTGGCGATCCGCCGGTTTTGTCGGTCGAAGGCATCGATTTGGGCGAGAAAACGCTACGCTCATCGTTGCCCGTCGTGCACTGAGATCGCGTCGACCGAGAGCCCGCCGATGCGCGCGTGGGTCCGTCCGCCGGTTGCCATGACGAGCCCGAACACGATCTCGTCACCCCGCGGCGCGTCCCAGATCGTCATCTCGGCGGTGCCGAAATGGCTGCGGACGTAGGCCGCCTCGATGTGGCCGAGCGGGACCATCAGCCGCGTGCCGATCGCGCCGACTGTCTTGGCCGCAGGCACGATCGCCTTGGCCTGCGAAATCACTTCGCGGATCGCAGCACCGCCCGCCTCGTGCCAGACTGCGCCGTGCTCGAGTTCGCCATCGCCGCCGACGATCGCACCCTTGCCATAGGCTTCGATAATACCTTTGCCGCCTAGCCGCTCGCACAGCGTGCGCGCCAGTTGCCGGCCGAGATCGCGCAAGCCGGCCTGAAACGGCATCAGGTCCGCTTCATAGCGGCCGGCATAGGGATTGTTGATGACGGCGAGCGCAGTGCCGATCAGAAGCGGCTGCGGCCGACGCGGGCCGCGTTCGTGCCAGACTTCCTCGATCGAGACCTGTGTCTTCCTGATATCGTAGGCTGTCACTGCGCGGCCTCATCGACGACGGGGTTACGCAGCACGCCGATCTTCTCCACCTCGACCTCGACGACGTCGCCCGGCACCAGGAACATCGGCGGCTTGCGCGTAAAACCGACGCCGGCCGGCGTGCCAGTGGCGATGACGTCGCCCGGCATCAAATCGAAGATTTCGGAGGCGTAATTGATCAGCCGCGGAATCGAGAAGATCAGGAGCGAGGTGTCCGACTTCTGCACGGTCTTGCCGTTGATGCGGGTCTCGAGCTTCAGCTTGGTCGGATCGGGCAACTCGTCCGTCGTCACCATCCACGGCCCGAACGGCCCGGTGCCGACGAAATTCTTGCCGGCCGCGATCTGCTGCGCATGCATCTGGTAATCGCGCACGCTGACGTCGTTGTAGATCGAATAGCCGGCGACATGGGCCATGGCATCGGCTTCGGAAATGTAACGGCCGGACTTGCCGATGATGACGGCGAGTTCGCCTTCCCAATCGAGATGCGTCGACACTTTCGGCCGGATCACCGGCGCGTCGTGCCCTACCTGGGAGCGCCAGACGCGCAGGAAGATCGGCGGAAATGCCGTGATCTCGCGCTTCATGCCATGGGCCACCGCCTCCTGGTGGTGGTCGAGATAATTGCGCACAGCGCAGACGATCTTCTCGGGACGCGGGATCACCGGAAGATATTTGACGTCGGCGAGCTTCAGGTCCGGCTTGTGGCCAGCCACGAGGCTATCGCGCCTCTCGAAATCGGTGCTTGCGATGAAGTCCTGCAGCGTGGCGTGGGGAAGCTTGCTGCCGAGGTCGACCACGCCGTCGCCGACGATCGCTCCCCAAGTCTCCTTGCCGTTGTTCAGAAATGAAAGCAGCCGCATGGAACGTATATCCTTCTCGGTTGGACGGGCTGGTGGACTGGAATTTCGTCAGGAGAGACTATTTTCGAAAATTGTGGCGAACGCAACCGAAATCCACCGCCTGAACGGCGCCCGCCGAGCACTTGTGGAGGAGAGATGGCCGCCAGCCGGCCGCAGGCAATCAGACGGTGCTGATCACGCCGGAGGCGTATTTGGCGACGTTGTCCGACGTGGTCTGGATATGGCTGGCGATCAAGGCGCACGCCTGATCGGCGTTGCGCCCGATCGCAGCCTGCATCAGCGCGCGATGCTCGCCGACTTTGTCGCGCGGGTGCGGCCTGAACGTGGCCGATAGATTGCGGTAGCGCTCGGCGCGGTCGAACAGCGAGTTGCGCACGGCAAGCAGCGTCGGCGATCCCGATGCCGAGACCAGCGCCTCGTGGAACTGGCGGTGCGCCGCCTTCCATTCGGTATTGCTTGCATAATCTTCCGGGGCCCGCTCCTCGATCTTGGCGAGCCGGTGAAGTGACGAAATAACCCTTATTTCCCAGTCGTCATCGCCCTTTTCAATCGAGCGTCGCATCAGATCGACCTCGATCAGAATGCGGGCGTGCGTCAGGTCGTGCAGATCCTCGAGCGTCACCGGCGCGACCTTGTAGCCACGCTGCTCTTCGGCGACGACGAGCCCCTCCGCCACCAGCAACGTCAAGGCTTCGCGCAGCGTCGTGAAGCTGGCGCCAAACGACAGGCGCAGCGCATCGAATTTCAGCGATTCATTCGGCTTGAGCTGGCAGGTGACGATCTCGTTTCGCAGCCGGTGGGCGATGTCGGAAGCGAGCGTCTTGCCGAATTCCTTGCGCGCCTTAAGGGCTATCGTTGTCATTGATTCTCTCGCGACCCCATGGCCCGCGATCCTAGCCAAAAAGAAACCCGTTGCAATAATTTTCGCAATGGGCAATATTTTCGAAAATAGGTGAAATTAGGGAGGGCGGCCGATGAAGGCTGTACTGGTGCATCGCCCTGGGGGCCCGGAGGCGCTCGACTATGTCGAGGTGCCGATGCCGACGCTGGGCGAGCGGGACGTTCTGATCCGCGCCCAGGCCTTCGGCATCGGCCAGCCCGACAAGCTGATCCGCAGCGGCGTCTACAAGTGGATGCCGCCGCTGCCGGCCAATCCCGGGAACGATGTCGCCGGGATCCTCGAAGCCGTGGGTGCGCAGGTGAGCGGGCTCACCGTCGGCCAGCGGGTGCTCCTAAGCGCGCGCGACCTCGCCCAGCGCGGCGGCTGCTACGCCGAATACGTCGCCGCCCCGGCTGACGCCGTGCATGTGCTGCCGGACAATGTTGCGTTCGAGGACGCGGTTTGCTTGCCGAACTACCAGGTCGCCTGGGCGCTGCTGCACAATTGCGGCTCCGCTACGCCACCCCACTCGGTCCTCGTCATCGGCGCGGCCGGCGGTGTCGGGACGTCGCTGGTGCAGCTCGCGAAAATCGCCGGGATGAAGGTGATCGGCACCGTCTCTACGCCGCAGAAGGCCGCCTTTGCGCGAAAGATGGGCGCAGATGAGATCATCTATTATCGTAACGAGGACGTCGTCGCCCGGACACGCGCGCTGACCGGCGGACGCGGCGTCAGCCTGGTGCTCGATCACGTCTGCGGCCCGGAATTCTATTCCTATCTCGGCGCGCTCGATAAATGGGGCACCATCGTTTCCTACAACGCGTTTGCCGGACTGCCGACGGAAAATCTGATGGGCGAGATGCGGAAGTACCTCGATATCTGCCCCGCGATCCGCTGCTTTTCCTTTCACATCTACGATGACAACCGCGAAGGCCGACGCGAGATCATGCGCAACGTGATCGGCTATCTCGCCGAGGGCGCCATCCGTCCGTCGATCTTCAAGCGCTTCAAGCTCTCGGAAGTTCGCGCCGCGCATGAACTGCTCGATTCCGGTGCGGCGTTCGGCAAAATCGTGATGACCCCGGATTGAGAGCCGCGCGATGCCTTCAATCCAAGCCATGCGAGTTCAAGAGGTCACGAGATGATCAACGTCAAACGGCTGCGGCACGTCACTTTCATCAGTCCAAACATCGAGGCGCAGCTCGACTATTACCAATCCATCATCGGACTCGGCGTCATCCAGCGCAGCGACGGCCGAATCCTGCTCGGCACCGAGTCCGACGAGTTGACGCTGGTTCTCGAACGCGGCGCGGTCTCTCAACTGACTTCCATTGCCTATGAAGTGGCGCCCAGCCTCGATCCGGCCGACCTGCAGAAATCGCTGGCAAGTCTCGGCATCAAATCGGAGATCAGGAGCGACACGGCGCCGGGAATAGCGAGGGCGCTTGTCTTCGACGATCCGGACGGGCACCGGATCGAATTGTTTTCCAGGTGGGAGTTCTGCAAGGCAGTCGAGCCGATCCGCGGCCTTGCCGTCACCAAGCTCGGCCACGTCGCGCTCTACACGCCCGATCCCGAGCGGGCCGCCAAGTTCTTCGGCGACGTTCTCGGCTTCCGCGTCTCCGACCGCATCGAGGAAAATTTCGTCTTCCTGCGCTGTGGCCCCGAACACCACGCGATGAATTTTGCTCGCGGCACTGACGGCCGTCTGCATCATCTCGCCTTCGAGCTGCGCGACGCCTCACACATGCATCAGGCCTGTGACCTGCTCGGCCGCAACAAGTTTCAGATTCTCTGGGGACCGGTGCGGCATGGACCCGGCCACAACGTCGCGGTCTATCATTACAACCCCGACGGCTACCTGATCGAGCTCTATTACAGCATGGATCTGATGCTCGACGAAGAGCTCGGCTATTTCGAGCCGCGTCCCTGGCACCACGATCGTCCGCAGCGGCCGAAGACCTGGATCGGGTTGCCGCGCGACGTCTGGGGCGTCGGCCCGGCCAAGGAAGCAACCGAATTCTCTCCGGCGATGCGCGGCGTGAAGTAATCGCGCCGCGTCACCACCAGCCGGAGCCGACGTTCAAAAAACAAAACACCAGGGATGAAACAAATGGCTCGATCGTTGAACGTCCTGCGCGGACGGTTGCTTGCCCTGCGCTGCTGCATCGCTGCCGCAGCGCTCAGTCTGGCCTGCTTGGCCCCTTCCATCGCTGCCGCGCAGACCTATCCCAACCGGCCGATCAGGCTGCTGCACGGCTTTGCGGCCGGCGGCGCCGCCGACACCATGGCGCGCATCGTCTCTGAAGGGCTCGCGAAGCGGCTGGGACAGCCGGTGGTGGTGGAAGCCAAGCCGGGCGCCGGCGGCAATCTCGCTGCGGATTCGTCGCCAAATCGGCGCCGGACGGCTACACGATCGGCCTCGTCACGGGGGCACATGCGATCTCGGGCGCCCTGTACAAGCAGCTCGCCTATAGCCCGATCGACAGTTTCGAGATGCTGTCGACGATGGTCTATTACGCGCTGGTCATCGCAGTTCGCGCCGACCATCAGGCGAAGACGCTGGCGGACCTGATTGCGATGGCGAAAGCCAAGCCCGATGCCCTGAGCTACGGCTCGGTCGGTTTCGGCAGCACGCATCATCTCGCGGGCGAGCTGTTGAACGTCACCGCCGGCACCAAGATGGTGCACGTCCCCTATCGCGGTGACTCACTAACTGTCACCTCCCTGCTTGCCGGAGACGTTCCCGTGATCGTCGGGACAACCGTGCTGCTCGCCGGCCAGATCGAGAGCGGCGCCATTCGCGGCCTCGCCGTCACCTCGCCCACGCGCACCAAGCTGCTGCCGAACGTGCCGTCCGTGCAGGAAGCCGGCGTCAAGGATTTCGACGTCAGGACCTGGGCGGGGCTAGTGGCTCCGAAGGGCACGCCGCCCGATATCGTGAAGCGCCTGAACACCGAGATCCAGTCGATGCTGGCCGACCCCGCAACGAAGGCGGCGCTGGAGACGGCGACGGGCGGCGAAGTCCGCGGCAGCACGCCGGAGGAGATGCGCACGCTGATCACATCGGAAATCGCAAAATGGTCGAAGGTCATCAACGACGCCGGCATTCCGCGCATCTGAGGGGATACGCTAGGCCTGGCAGATAGCTCTGAGGCACTGCGCTCTCAGCGACCAGACTGTCGTCACCCGCGAAGGCGGGTGACCCAGTATTCCAGAGACCTCAGATGGAGCCGAGCGGCCGCGGCGTACTGGATGCCCCGCCTTCGCGGGGCATGACGGAGGAGTTGGTCGCGCGCGCTCACGATCCCGTCTTAAACTTGATGTAGGAGGCTTCCGTCGTTACCACCGGCGCCTGCTGATCGAGCGCCTGCAGGCCCTTCACGTTCAGCAAATCGACAGCCATCGACGGTATCTCGCGACAATTTAAGGACATTGTAGCATTGCATGCACGGGACTTGTCGCGTGGCGGAAAATCCGGCCCTATCGAGCCCGCGACCATGACCGACCCTGCACCAGCGCCGCCCGCCTTCCATCCGGCCCGGTGGCTGAACAACCAGCCTTATCTGCTGTTGAGCCTGACCTCGCTGTTCTGGGCCGGCAACATCGTGCTGGCGCGCCATGTCGCCGGCCATGTGCCGCCATTGACGCTGTCCTGCGTCCGCTGGATCGGCACCTTTCTGATCCTGCTGCCGTTTGCCTGGCCGCACCTGAAGCGGGACTGGCCGGTGCTGCGCGCGCATCTGCCGATGATGCTGTTCCTGTCGCTGGTCGGATTCGCCTACAACAACGCGATCTCCTACTGGGCTCTGCAATATACCGAGGCGCTGAACGCGCTTCTGATCCAGTCGGCGGGACCACTGTTCGTCGCGCTGTGGTCGCTGGCGCTGTTCGGCGTCCGTCTGACCGGCGCGCAGCTTGCCGGCATCACGATCTCGCTCGCCGGCGTCCTGACCATCATCCTGCGCGGCGATTTTGGCGCGCTCGCCAACATCAGCTTCAACCGCGGCGACCTGATGTTTGCGAGCTCCCTGGTGTCGTTCGGACTGTATTCGGCGCTGATCCCGCGCCGCCCGGTGACGCATGCGCTGTCCCTGATTTCATTCACCACCTGCTGCGGCGCGCTGATGCTGGTGCCGTTCTCGATCTGGGAGTTTTCGACCGGCGCCACGCTGAAATTCGACATGATTTCGATGGCGACGCTTGGTTATGCCGTGATCTTTCCCTCGACGCTGGCGTACCTGTTCTTCAACCGAGGCCTGGCGCTGATCGGCCCCAATCGTGCCGCGCCGTTCTTCCACCTGGTGCCGGTGTTCGGCTCGGCGATGGCGATCCTCTTGCTCGGCGAGCAGTTGCGGTTATTCCACCTGGTGGGCTATGCGCTGGTGCTGGCCGGCGTCGTGATCGCTTCAAGGCGCGCTTCGGCCAAGACGTAAACTCTCGTGTCCCGGACGCGGTGCAGCGCTCAGCGCTGCTCCGCAGAGCCGGGACCCAGCGTAATGGGCCCCGGTTCAGCGGCGCACCACTTCGTGCTGCGCCGCGCCCGGGGCACGCGTAGCGTCATACCCGCTTCCACTTTGTCCCTCGGCAGGCTAGCTTGCCGGCCAATTCAACAAAAGAACGAACGAGGAAACGACTTTATGTTTGCGTTATTGAAACGGTACCGGCACGTCGCTGCAACGGTCCCCCTGATGCTGGCGATGATCGCCACGGCTGCCGCGCAGGCGCCGTACCCGAACCGCAACATCACGCTGGTGCTGCCGTTCGCCGCCGGCAGCGGCACCGATACCACCACGCGCATCATCTCGAAGGAGCTCGGCACCGCGCTCGGGGTCGGGATCGTGATCGAAAACAAGCCGGGCGCCAATGGCTCGCTCGCTGCAAGTCAGGTGGCCCGCTCCGCGCCGGACGGCTACACGCTGATGGTGTCGACCAACACACCGCATTCGGCGAATCCCTATTTGATGAAGAACATGACCTACGACCCGGTCAAGGACTTCACACCGATCGCGCGCAGCGGCGACCTCCCGTTCATGCTGGTGATCCACCCCGATATTCCGGCGAACTCGGTGGCCGAACTGATTGCGCTGGCGAAGAAAGAGCCGGGCAAGTATTCCTATGCCAGCGGCAGCTCGGCTGCGATCGTCTCCGGCGCAACGTTTGCCCGCCTCGCCGGCATTGATTTGCTTCACGTTCCCTACAAGAGCTCACCGCCCGCCTTGACCGACCTGATCGCCGGCCGCGTCTCCATGATGTTCATTGACGTGCCGACCGGCCTGCCTCACGTCAACGCCAAGGCGCTGAAGGCGCTCGCGGTCACCACCAAGCAGCGCTCGGCATTGTTGCCCGATTTCCCGACCATGAACGATACGGTGAAGGGTTTCGACATCACCTCGTGGCAAGGCTATTTCGGCCCCGCCGGCATGCCGAAGGATATCGTCACCAGGCTGAACGCGGAAATCCGCAAGGTCGTCGAGCGCCCCGACATCAAGAGCCAGCTCGCCGAGCGCGGCATGGAAGCATTCTCCGGCACGCCGGAAGAGTTCGACGCCTTCGTGAAGGAGCAGCTCAAGGTGTGGGAGAAGCTGATTGAGGGCGCGGGGATCGAGAAGCAGTAGACTGCTGCCGCATTAGGCAGGGCGGGCAAAGCGATAGCGTGCCCACCATTGTGCCACTCATAGGGCCGTCATCGTCCGCCTTGTGCGCAATTGCGCACTGGGGCGGACGATCCAGTACGCCGCGTTGTTCGCGATTGATCGCTGACGCCGCGGCCTACTGGATGCCCCGCCTTGGCGGGGCATGACAGTTACGCCGCCCGCACCTTCCCCAAGAATTCGTCCACCGCGCTGCGCAGCATGCCGGACTGGGTGTCGAGTTCACGGGCGCTCGCCAGCACTGCGGATGCTGCCTTGCCGGTTGCGGCCGCAGCGGTGGAGACGCCGCCGATATGGGCCGAGATCTCGGTCGATCCAGCCGCCACCGACTGAATGTTGCGGGCGATTTCGCGGGTAGCGCCGCCCTGCTGCTCGACGGCGGTCGAGATCGATACGGTGATCTCGCTCATCTGCGCGATGGTTTCGGTGATGCCGCCGATCGAGGCCACGGCTTCGCTGGTCGAAGCCTGCATCGCCGCGACCTGCGAGGAGATTTCCTCGGTCGCCTTCGCCGTCTGGTTGGCGAGCGCCTTCACCTCCGAGGCCACCACCGCAAAGCCGCGGCCGGAATCGCCGGCGCGCGCCGCTTCAATGGTGGCGTTGAGCGCAAGCAGATTGGTTTGGGCCGCGATCGAGTGGATCAACTTGACCACTTCGCCGATCTTCTCGGCGCCAGTGGAGAGCGCGCCCACGGTAGCGTTGGTACGCTCGGCGTCGCTGACCGCCTTGGCCGCGATCTCGCTGGAGCGCGTCACCTGACGGGAAATCTCGTTAACCGAACTGGAGAGCTCTTCGGCGGCGGATGCCACCGTGCCGACATTGTCGGACGAACGCTGCGATGCCGCGCCAACAGTTGCCGCGCGCGCGCTGGCGTCGCTGGCGGTCGTGGTCATGGATTGCGCCGTGCTCTGCATGCCGGCGGCCGCCGTCGAAACCGAGCGGACGATGCCGGTCACGCTGCGTTCGAAGTCGCTGGCGATACTTTCCATCGCCGCCCGCCGTTCGGCCTCGGCGCGCGCCTGCACCTCGGCTTCCTTCTGCTCAAGCCCGCGGATGCGCACCGCATTGTCCTTGAAGATCTGCACGGTCGCGGCCATCGCGCCGATCTCGTTGCCGCGGCCAATACCTGGAATTTCACCGTCGAGCCGGCCCTCGGCGAGGTCCTGCATGCGGGCGCCGAGCTGACCGAGTGGCTTCGAGATACTGCGGCCGATCATCCAGGCAATGCTGCCCGCAACCAGCGCGATGCCGAGAACGGCAAGCCCAAGCACCATCGCGATCGGCTTCATCTTGGTGTCGAGGTCATCGAGATAGGCGCCGGTGCCGACGAACATGTTCCAGCCGGGGATCGGAACCGCGTAGGAGAATTTGCGGATCAGCTCGTCTTGTCCGGGTTTGCGGAATTCATAGCGCAGCATGATTTCGCCGTTCGCCGCGATGCCGTCGCGCAGCTCGCGCACCAGCTTCCGGCCACCGGTGTCGATGTCCATGCGGTTCTGGCCGATCTGGCTGGGAACCGGCGCCAGCACCGCGACGCCATCCATCGTGTAGGCGAACACATAGCCGTTGCCGTTGTCGAAGGTCAGCGTGTTGCCGCGCTTGCTGAACTCGGCAATCGCCGCTTCCTTGGTCATCTGGCCCGCGGCAACCTGCTTCTGCAGGCCGAGCGCCATGTTGCGCGCCATGTCGACGATCGCCTTGGTCTGCGCGATCCGCGCATTGAGCATCTCACGCTGCATCAAATAGCCTGCGAGTACGCCGGCCGCGCAGAGGCCGAGCAGGGTCACGCCCACCAAAATGCCGAGCTTGGGGGTGATCTTGAGATTGGTGAGCTTCACAGGGGTCTCCGGAAATAGGCGCGTGGCACGCGATTGGCCGATTGATTCGGCGCACAATATCGTGAGACCCTTTAGCGCTTTGTTACGAAGGCCCGCGGAAATCCGGCAGAATGCGGTGCTGCCGATTTAAACAGCAACCGATGATTGTAGCAGGAGCAAGTCAGGTCGCGTAAAAGGTGAAAGTACGTCAACGATGAAGCGGCGGCGCCCGCCGCCTCAAACCAACACCGAAGAATAAAATCGGGAGCAGGAAATGCCGAAATTCAGGGTGGTGACGCCGAAGGGCGCGAGCTTCACGGTCGCCGGCGGCGGCTATGACTATGAGAAGGAAGCGCTCGATCCGATCGGGGCCGAAATCATCGAGGCGCCGGCCAACGAGGCGGAATTCATCGCCGCGGCAAAAACCGCGGACGCGATCTACGCCAAGGGCATGCCGATCACCAAACCCGTCATCGACGCGCTCGAGAACTGCAAGGTGATCACGCTCGGCAGCGTCGGCGTCGACAGCGTCGACGTCAAGGCCGCCACCGCCCGCGGCATTCCCGTCACCAACGTCCCCGACACTTTCATCGAGGAGGTCGCCGACCATGCCATGATGCTGCTGCTGGCGGGCTTTCGGCGACTGGTCGAACAGGACAAGATGGTGCGCACCGGCCGCTGGTCGGAAGGGCGGCCCGCGCTTTTGAAAATTCCGCGGCTGATGGGCCAGACGCTCGGCTTCATCTCGTTCGGCCGGGTGGCGCGCGCCGTCGCCAAGCGCGCGGCACCCTTTGGTTTGCGCATGATGGCCTACGATCCCTTCATCCAGGAAACGCTGATGTACGATCACGGCGTGATGCCGGCGACGCTGTCGGAGGTACTGCAGCAATCGGACTTCGTCTCGATGCATGCGCCGGCGCGGCCGGAGGTGCATCACATGCTCACCGAGAAGCATTTCCGCCAGATGAAAAATTCCGCCATCTTCATCAATACCGGCCGCGGCGCCACCGTGGACGAGCAAGCCCTCATCAAGGCGCTGCAGGAGGGCTGGATCGCGCATGCCGCGCTCGACGTGCTGGAAAAGGAGCCGCCGTCGCACAACAACCCGATGCTTTCGATGGAAAACGTCACCCTGACCGCCCATGTCGCGTCGGCCTCGGCACGTTTCGACGAGGCGCGCAAGCGCCGCGTGGGCTACGAATTGTCACTGGTCTTGCAGGGCATGTGGCCGGTAAGCTGCGTCAATCCGTCGGTGCTGCAAAACACCTCGCTCCGGCGCTGGCAGCCTGTCAGCATGGATCGAGGGCCCAACAGCTAGCCGAAAAGCGTTCCGACTACGTTCACCGGCGATTCAACGCCGGGAACAAAGAACAGGGAGAGAACCATGAGCAACGACATCACCCGTCGTGAAGCACTGGCGTTAGGCGCTTCCGCCGCCGCGCTGGCTGTCACCGGTGCTTCGGCGCAAACCGCATCCACCATCAAAGCCGCCGACGTCCCGCCTCCCAAGTTTGCCATCGAGAAAGGCGCATCCTTGCGCATGTTGCGCCCGGTGCGCTTCGTGCAGGCCGACGAGGATGTGTTCCGCGCCAACGCGGCCAAATTCACCAAGGAGACCGGCGTCGAGGTCAAGGTCGACTTCGTCGGCTGGGAAGATATCAGCCAGCAGACCGCGGTGACCTCGAATTCCGGCGCCGGCCCCGACATCATCATCGGCTTCTCCGACGCGCCGCACATCTATATCGACAAGCTGGTCGAGCTCACCGACGTGGCCGACTATCTCGGCAAGCGCTACGGTGGCTGGCAGCCGCTGGCGCAAAAATACGGCAAGCGCAACAAGAGCGACGCTTGGATCGGCTTGCCGTTCGGCGCCACCGCCGGCCCCCTGATCTACCGCAAATCGGTGCTGCAATCGGTCGGCTTCGACAAGGTGCCGGAAGATCATGCCGGAATTCTCGACTTGTGCCGCAAGCTGCAGAAGGCCGGCAAGCCGGCCGGCTTCGCGCTCGGCAATGCCAAGGGCGACGGCAACGGTTTTGCCAACTGGGCGCTGTGGTCGCACAACGCGTCCCTGCTCGATGAAGAAGGCAATGTCGTCATCAACAGCAAGGAAACCATCGCCGCGCTGAACTGGGTCAAGGAGCTGTACCCGACTTTCATCGCCGGCACGCCGTCGTGGAACGACGTCAGCAATAACCGCGCCTACTCCTCGCAGGAAATATCGCTGACCGCCAACGGCGTCTCGCTGTATTTCTCGCTGAAGAATGATCCGGCGACGCGCGCGATCGCCGAGGACAGCGAGCATCAGCTTTTGCCGAAGGGCCAGGCCAAGATTTCACCGATGGCGGGGCTGACGCTGAACGCGATGCTGTTCAAGCACAGTCCGTATCCGAACGCGGCAAAGGCATTCCTGCAGTTCATGCTCGAAAAGGAACAATACGAGCCGTGGCTCAACGCCAACTCGGGCTATTGGTCGCAGCCGCTCGCCGCCTACGCCGACGCCGCGGTGTGGTCCAGCGATCCCAAGGTCGCGATCTTCAAGAATACCATGAACAGCTCCTACTACGACGGCTACAAGGGTCCGATCTCGACCGCGACCGGAGCCGTCAGCGCGGATTACGTGCTGATCCAGATGTGCGCCGCGGTTGCGACCGGCGCCTCGACGCCGGAAACCGCGGCCGCGGAAGCGGAGCAGCGCTGCAAGCGATACTTCCGGCGCCAGGGGCGCGGCTGAACCGCAAATCTGGTCACCGTCATTGCGAGCGAAGCGAAGCAATCCATAGCACCACAAAGGAGGAGTGGATTGCTTCGTCGCTCCGCTCCTCGCAATGACGACGGTGAATGAGCATTCAATGTCCGTAACAACTCTACCATCGCGCGGCATGGCGCTCCGGCAACCTAGCTGGATCGCGCGCCTGTTCGACTACAAGCCGTTCCTGATCGTGATGTGCCTTGCGCCGGCGATCGGGTTGTTGACGGTGTTTCTCACCTACCCGCTCGGTCTCGGCGTCTGGCTCGCCTTCACCGACACCACGATCGGCCAGCGCGGCATCTTTATTGGCCTCGAGAACTTCCAGTATCTGCTCAAGGATCCGCTGTGGTGGAACGCGGTGTTCTACAGCGTCTTCTACACGGGGATCGCGACCATCGGGAAATTCGCGCTCGGCTTCTGGCTGGCGCTGTTGCTCAACAACCACTTTCCGCTCAAGAGCCTGTTGCGCGCCATCGTGTTGCTGCCGTGGATCGTGCCGACGGTGCTGTCGGCGCTGGCGTTCTGGTGGATCTACGATCCGCAGTTTTCGATCATTTCCTATCTCCTGGTCGACGTGCTGCACATCCGCACCACCTATATCGATTTCCTCGGCACGGCCTGGCCGGCGCGCTTCTCGCTGATCGTGGCCAACATCTGGCGCGGCATCCCCTTTGTGGCGATCTCGCTTCTGGCGGGCCTGCAGACCATCTCGCCCTCGCTGTATGAGGCGGCGATGCTGGACGGCGCCAGCGCCTGGCAACGCTTCCGTTACATCACCTTCCCGATGATGATGCCTATCCTGGCGATCGTGATGACGTTCTCGATCATCTTCACCTTCACCGACTTCCAGCTCGTCTACGCCATCACCCGCGGCGGGCCGGTCAACTCCACGCATCTCTTGGCGACGCTCGCGTTCCAGCGCGGCATCGCCGGCGGCGAGCTCGGCGAGGGTGCGGCGATCGCGGTGTCGATGATCCCGTTCCTCGTGTTCGCGACGTTGTTCAGCTACTTCGGCCTCGCGCGCCGCAAATGGCAGCAGGGAGAAGCCAATGACTGACGCAGCTGCCCAACAATCGACCAACGTCGCCAGCGCCACGCCGGATACGATGTCGTGGGATTCCCGCGCGCGGCGGGTGATGATGATTTACCTGCCGCTGTCATGCTTCGTGCTGATCCTGCTGTTCCCGTTCTACTGGATGGCGATCACCTCGTTCAAACCGAACGCCGAGCTTCTGAACTACAAGGAGCACAATCCGTTTTGGATCTCCTCGCCGACGCTCGCCCATATCAAGCATTTGCTGTTCAACACCGCCTATCCGACCTGGCTGAAGACCACGATGTTCGTGGCGATCGGCTCCACCTTCCTGTCGCTGTTCGCCTCGACGCTTGCTGCTTACGCGATAGAGCGCTTGCGCTTCCGCGGCAGCCCTTACGTGGGCCTCGGCATCTATCTCGCCTATCTGGTGCCGCCCTCGATCCTGTTCATTCCACTTGCCACCGTGATCGTCCAGTTCGGCCTGTTCGACTCACCGATGGCGCTGATCCTGGTGTATCCGACCTTCCTGGTACCGTTCTGCACCTGGCTATTGATCGGCTACTTCAAGTCGATTCCCTACGAGCTCGAGGAATGCGCGCTGGTCGATGGCGCGACACGGCTGCAGATCCTTCGCCGGATCACGCTGCCGCTCGCCGTGCCCGGCCTGATCTCGGCCGGCATCTTCTCCTTCACGCTGTCGTGGAACGAGTTCATCTACGCACTCGCCTTCATCCAGAGCGGCGCCAACAAGACGGTGCCGGTCGCAATCCTGACCGAGCTCGTCACCGGCGACGTCTACCAATGGGGTGCGCTGATGGCGGGCTCACTGCTCGGCTCGCTGCCAGTCGCGCTGTTTTATTCGCTGTTCGTGGACTACTACGTGTCGTCGCTGACAGGCGCGGTGAAGGAGTAAGGCACTGCCGCGTGCGCCCCGCGCTAGTTGGGCTTGAACTCCACCGGAACGTTAATGGGCATCGTCGCGTAATTGATTTCGGGCGGAAATGCAGGGAATGGCTGAGCTTGGCGAACCAATGCCATCGCCAGAGCATCGAACGCAGGAACTCCCGAAGAGCCGCCGACGCGGCTCGACAGTACCTGACCGCCGCGGCCCAGCGTGAAGGACAATCTGACGACGCCGCGCTGGCCGTTGCCGCCGGATGGATATTTATGGAAGCGCAGCAAATGCGCGCGGACCCGCTGAGTGTAGGTCGCCATCGCTGAGGCAGAGGCACCGGCGCTGATCGCCGATGCGGCAGGCGCCTGACGCTCGGCGCGTGGCGGCGCACTGGTTCGCGGCGCCGGTGGCGCCTCCGAAGGCTTCTTGGCGTCTGGCCGGACGATTTTCGGCTTCACGGGTAGCGGCTTCTGCTCGGGGACGATCTTCGCCGGCTCGGGCTTTTCCGGCGTCGGCTGCTGCTTCTGCTCCGGCGGCGCAACGACTTCCGGCTTCTCCTGCGGCGGAGTCGGCGCGATCTGCTCCCGCACGGCCTCTGCGGCCGCGGGCTCGGGCGGCGACGCGTCCGCCTGCTGCATCTCAGGTCCCGGCATCATGTCCATTGGCGCCGCCTCTGGCGACGACGTGACGGGCGCCAGATCGACCATGATGGCGGGCATCGCCACGCCGGGCTCCGGCCGCTGGGTGTACCAGTTCATGGCCAACGCCATCAGCGCGACATGCGCGGCAACGATCGCCATCGCCGAAACTCCCCAGCGCCGGACAACGGCCGGGTCGGAGACATCATGCAGGGCGAACGCGTTCATGGCAGTCAAGTGCGTCCGTCAAGGCCGACCAGCGCGATCTTGAGATAGCCGGCGTTGCGCAGAAGGTTCATCACCTCCATCAGGTCGCCATAGCTGACCGCCTTGTCGGCGCGCAGAAAGATGCGCTCGTCCTTTTTCCCCTGCGTGGCGCTGTCGAGCGTGGAAGTCAGCACGTCGCGCGCAATGACGTCCTCGCCAACCGCGACCGACAGGTCCGGTTTCACCGTGACGAACACCGGCTTGTCCGGGCGCGGCGACGGCTCGACGGCGCTCGCCGGGAGATCGACACCGAGATCGACGGTTGCGAGCGGAGCGGCGACCATGAAGATGATCAGCAGTACCAGCATCACGTCGATGAACGGCGTGACGTTGATCTCGTGCGCCTCGACAAGATCGTCGCCACCGCCGCGCGCCCGTCCGCCGACTGTTCGACCGAGCTTCGCGCCCATCGCCTACTCCGCAGCGCGCGCAAGACGGAACGAACCGCGGTCGCCCTCGCGGCTGATCAGGAGCAGCACCAGCGCCGAGGCATCGCCGAGCAGCGCGCGATGGGCTGAAATCGTGCGGGTCAGATGATTGTAGATCACGACCGCAGGGATCGCCGCGACCAGACCGAGCGCGGTCGCCAGCAACGCTTCCGCGATACCGGGGGCGACCACGGCAAGGTTGGTGGTCTTCGCTTCGGAAATGCCGATGAACGAGTTCATGATGCCCCACACCGTCCCGAACAGGCCGACGAACGGCGCGGTGGCGCCGATGGTCGCGAGCACGCCGGTGCCTCGCGCGATCTGCCTGGACATCGCCGCCTCGACCCGCTCCAGCCGCAGCGCGACCCGTTCCTTGAGGCCGTCGTCGAAATGACCGCCGGAGAGGCTGGCCTCGCGGGCGGCGGACTGAATGATCTGCGCCACGGCGTCCTTGCCGCCGCGGGTTTCCTGCTCGGCCTTGGCCAGTACCGTATCAGTTTCAAGCATGGTCAGCCGCCGCCTGGCGGTCGCCGTCTTGCGGCGGATTTCGACGGTCTTGGCCAGCCAGATCGTCCACGTCACCAGCGAGGCGAAGGCCAAGCCCACCATGACCGCCTGCACAACGATGTCCGCATTCACGAACATGTTCCAGGGCGACAGGTTGCGCGGCAGCAGCGCAACATCGGTGGCGGCGAGCGCCGCGCCCGGCATTCCAGCCACGCCGGCAACACCGCACCAACGGATCATAAGGTTCAGCATCGTTCGCTGCATGATCGTCTCCCGGGCTGACAATGCGGATCGGCTACGCCGCGCGGGCGGACGCGATCCTTTCCGCCAACGCATGAAAGCGCTGCAACTGGTCGCTGCGCAGCGCACGCTGCTCGTCACGGCCGACGAACACCTTGAACATGATGCCGCCGTCGACATTGACGAACGCGATGAAGGCCGACGACTTTCCCATGAAGGGCCGCTCGACAAAAGCGATGGCTCCGCAACGCTCGTGCCGGAGGTGGCCGTGCAGCCCCTTCGGCTGCATCAGGTTGAAGTAGCCGCGGCCGATCTCGCCTGCAGGGATGGCGCCGGTGAATTCGAAGATCGCATCGTCGGTGTGGACGATCAGCGTCACCTCGCCCCATTGCGCCACATCATTCATCGCGGCGGCGAAATCGCCACCGGGGCCGAGGCGCACCATCGATTCAGGCATAGCCTCCAGGACGGCGCGCGGGCTCACTTTCCGCTCCCGCGCCACGTCCTCGATCACTGCTCCTGGATGGTCAGCCATATACGCCTTGAGTTCGGCAAGCTCCGTGCTCAACATGACAGCCCTCCCCGTCACGCGGCGGCGCTGGATTTGCGTTCGCTCAGGATCACTTCGAAACCTTCGAACTTGGGGTGGCCGAGATAGAGGCTTTCGCCGGTCTTGTTGTCGGCGCGGGCGTGGGCGCGGCGAAATTCTTCCGATTTGGTCCAGGCTTCGAATGCCGCCTTGTCGATCCAGACCGTGTGCGACGAGTAGAGCGTGTGATCCTCGGCGACGGGCCCCTTCAGCAGGTGAAACTCGACGAAACCGGCCATGTTGCTGAGATAGGACTCGCGCGTGCGCCACACCGTCTCGAAGGCCGCCTCAGAGCCAATCTTCACCTGGAACCGATTCATCGCGATAAACATTTGAAATCTCCTTGCTGGGTTGCTGGGGTGCGCCTGGCGTACCGTTTGAGTTGGTTAGAAACATGGATGCACCGAAGCCGCGCTGGAGCATCAGCGCGGCCCGGTGCAACTTGACTGGTTTGTCAGCTCGTCGAACTAAGCTCCGCCAAAGTGAATTTTCAATCCAGCCTTGTAGACCCTGCCCGGTCCGGGGCTCGACCACAGCACATCATTTTGGTTGGTGCCGTCGGTGGAACTGCCGGGGATGGCGTAGGGCCGATAGTACTGGTTCAACAGATTGTCGATCGACGCCGTGAACATAATGTCCTTTGTCGCATGCCAGGTCATGTACAGCTTGACCAGCTCATACCCGGTCGCGGGCAGATAGCCGGCGGGTACGTCGTTGTTGGCACCGAACGAGGACCACTGTGCCGCCAGGATCAGCCTGCGATCGAGCAGCCGCACGCCGCCGGTCGTGGTGATCTTGCGCGGCGTGATGGTCGCCAGCCCGATATTGGTCGCGACGTTCTTGCCGCGGATCAAATGGCCGGCGACGCCGACATACCACAGACCCGCGTCATACATCGTCTCGGCCTCGATGCCCTCGATCCGGGCCTGCGCGATGTTCTGGTACTGATAGAATCTCGGGAACGAGCCGAAC
This sequence comes from Bradyrhizobium sp. 157, assembly GCF_023073815.1. NCBI lineage: Bacteria > Pseudomonadati > Pseudomonadota > Alphaproteobacteria > Hyphomicrobiales > Nitrobacteraceae > Bradyrhizobium > Bradyrhizobium sp. 157. The sequence continues at coordinate 36,009 of NZ_JADPKF010000033.1, forward strand.
GGCGGTACCGCCGTCAGTCCGAACGGGACGAGGTCGATGTAATCGCTGACGTCGTTGCGGAACACGTTGAACTTGCCGCGGAAGCTGTCATCGGCAGCAAAGATGCCGTCATATTTCAGGTTGAGGCCGACTTCCTTGTTCTTGCCGACCTCCGGCCGCAGGCCCGCGTTGGGCAGGAAACAGAACAGGCCGGTCGTGCCGTCCGGGCAATTGAAAAACGCCGGGCCGCCGCCGGTGGCGTGTGCACCCGAGATCAGCGTCTCCGTGATCGAGGGCGCGCGGTAGCCTTCGGCATAGCTGACATAGGGCGTAAAGCCCGCCACCGGCGTCACGCCAATGGTCATCTTGGGCGAGAAGCGGTCGCCGCCGCCGGAGGTTGCCACTAACGGCGAATGCAGGTCGTAGCGGTCATAGCGGATCGCGCTGATCACCTCGAGCCAGGTCGAATAATTCTGCTTCAACTGCGCAAATCCGCCGGAAACGGTGCGCAGGCCGCTGGGCGTCGTGATGTTGGAATTGCCGCGGCTGTCGAAGGTTTTCACGTCATCCTGAAACGCATCGAGTCCGAGCGTGACCGCGTTGCGCCAGTCCCCGACATTGAACCGGGTTGTGTTGTGGACGTCGATCCCGAGCGTGTCGAGCACGTAGCCGCGCTTGTCGCCGACACAACCGGAGATGTTGTTGCCGACGTTGCCAGGGCCGCAAAAAGCCGCGCCGCTTGCGCTGTTATGATATGTCTTCGTCTGGTCGTTGTCGGTACGATTGCCGTACAGCGACATACTCCAGTCCCATAGATTGTCGTCCGGCCTGCTGTATTTCCAGCTCAGCGTACCCATATAGTTCTTCGCGTCCGACGCATAGACCGACGAACCCTGGAATAGCGCGCGTTGCGCCGCGGTCAGCACCGGTCCGCGATTGAACTGGCCGATGCTGTATTGGTAATCCTGGAATACGCCGCCGAGCTTGATCTCGTGTCCTTCGGCGGGGCGTACGGTAACCTTCATCAATCCAGCAGTAAGCTCGTTGCCGGTATTGCTGATCTCAGTGCCGTTGCCGTCCTTGTAATTGCCCTGCGTGCGATAAACCGCGCCGCCGAAGATGTCGACGTTAGGGTCGGCGCGCACACCGCCGAAGATCGAGCCAAGGCCGCGGTCCTTGTTGGTGCCGTAGGAGCCCGTCATATCGACGCCCCAGCGCTCACCCGGGCGCACCACGTCGTCGATGTCCTTGGTGCGGAACGAGACCACGCCGCCGATCGCGCCGGAGCCGTAGATGTTCGCGGTGGGGCCGCGCACGATGTCGACGCCGCCGACCAGTTCGGGATCGAGGAAGAACGAGCCGTTGGCGTTGTGGCCGGTGCGCTGGTAGTTCTGCCGCGCGCCATCGACGACGACGGCAACACGGCCGAAATCCTGCAGGCCGCGAATGTTGATGACGGTCGAGGGATCGTCGCCGCGCTCCTGGAACGATACGCCGGGCACGCTATAGAAGACGTCGGACAGCCGGTTGGGCTGCAGGCCCTGGATCTGATCCATCGACACAGAACTGACCGGCGCCAGTGCGTCGATGGCGCGCTCGTTGGTCTTGGTCGCGACAGCCGTAATCGTATCGAGCGACTGCACCGGCGCGGCTCCAATCTGCGCCCGCGCATTCATCGCCGGCGCCGTTGCCTGCTGCTCCTGCGGCGGCTTCGCCGGCTTGCGCCGCGACTGCTTCTGCCGCTCGGACGCGCCGCTTGCGGCCTGCGTATCCGCCGTCTGCGCATTGCCGGCTTCCCCGACCAGCAATGCAATTGAAAACACCGACGCGCCCAACAAGAGGGCGCGCGAAATCCCAGCCCCGTCAGCCATACAACCCCAGCCCCGATATCTGTTCTTTTGGGTCTGGCTGGCGGGCGCTACGCGTAACTTGCGAGCTGCTTGCTGGCTGCCACATTCAGGATGCAGGCATTGTGCCAGCATCGCATCATGCTTGGTTACGTGGCGGTTTCCGGGCGGTCAAGAACCGCATCAGGCACTTTATATGAATTGTAAAGTGCAGCGGTTGGATTGCGGCCCCGCCCAACTATACAAGCATAGATCGATTGAATTTTTCGGGGCACCAAAGCACAAATGTCCGCAGCAACAGGAGACAAGCTCGGAGCCGCCCGGACGCAAGCCGGCAGTCCCGCTTCCGCAGCCAGATCGCTTGCCATCAGCGGTAACCGGATCGACAGCCGCGAACTGTTCGCCACCGAGCGCGAAATCATCATCGCGCATGGCGAGGAGCATTATCGCCTTCGGCTGACGTCGCAGAACAAGCTGATCCTGACCAAGTGACCGACCTGGTGAACCGGCAATGACAGTTTGTCGTACGCTCGCAGTGTCGGCCGCCGCGGGCTGCTTCCTGCTTAGCGGCGTCGCGCTCGCTGCGGGCATTACGGTGCATGACGCCCGCAATCGCGATGTCACGATCGGTGATCCCGCGCGGATCGTCTCGATCGGCGGCGCGATCACGGAAATTCTCTATGCGCTCGGTTTCGAGGACCGCCTCGTTGGCGTCGACTCGACCAGCCTCTATCCGGCCGCGGCGCGCGAGAAACCGGATGTCGGCTACATGCGCCAGCTTTCGGCCGAGGGCGTGCTCGGGCTCAACCCCTCCCTGGTGCTGGCGGCGCAAGGGTCCGGGCCGAAGGAAACCATGGACGTGCTGGAAGCCGCCAAGGTGCCGCTGGTGCTGGTGCCTGAAACCTTTTCGGAAGCAGGCCTGCTCGACAAGATTAAGTTGGTCGGCCACGCCATGGGCGCGGACGAGCGCGCCGAATGCCTGACCGCGGCGGTGTCGGACGATTTGGCGCAACTGCGCGAGCTGCGCGCCAAGGTGACGAAGCCGGTGCGCGTGATGTTCGTGATGTCGCTGTTGAACGGCCGGGCGATGGCCGCCGGAAAGAACACCGCGGCAAACGAGATCATCGCGCTTGCCGGCGGTGTCAACGCGATCGACGGCTACGAGGGCTACAAGATCATCAACGACGAGGCGATCGTCGCGGCGAAGCCCGACGTGGTGCTCTCGATCCAACGCGGCAAGGATTCCGTGGTCGCGGAGACGGTGTATCTTCATCCGGCCTTCGCGCTGACCCCTGTTGCGGCGAACAAGACCTTCATCTCCATGGAAGGCCTCTATCTGCTCGGCTTCGGGCCGCGCACGGCGGCCGCCGCCCGCGATCTCTCGATCAAGCTCTATCCGGCGCTGGCGCCGCAGGCCGAGACATTCAAGCCTGCGGCACTCACCGCCGATTGCCGGAAATGACCGTCCTGACCGAGGCTAGCGCCAGGCGCCGCAGCGGATACGCGTTGCGCCCTCCCGCCTCGCTGACCCTCATCTGCCTTTTCGCCGCGCTGGCGGGTGCGGCGCTGATCGCGCTGACGGTTGGCGCCGCCGGAATTCCGCTGACGCGGCTGCCGGCCGCACTCGGCCTGTGGGGCGACGCCGCGGGCGGGCCCAGCCTCGCGCGCGACCAGCTTGTGCTGTGGTCGATCCGTATTCCACGGATCGGCGCGGCAGCAATGATTGGCGCGCTGCTAGCGGCATCGGGAGCCATCATGCAGGGGCTGTTTCGCAACCCCCTCGCCGACCCCGCGCTGGTCGGCGTTTCCTCCGGCGGTGCGCTGGCGGCCGCGGCTGCGATCGTCTTCACCGACAGCCAGATCGGCCAGAACTTCCGCTTCATGCAGCATCAGTTGCTACCGATCGCGGCCTTCGCCGGGTCGCTCGCGACCACCGTCATCCTTTATTCGATCGCGAGCCGCTCGGGGCGGACGTCGATCGCGATTTTCCTGCTGGCCGGCATTGCCATCGCCGCCATCGCCAATGCCGGCATCGGGCTCCTCGTATTCATCGCCGACGATCGCCAGTTGCGCGACATCACGTTCTGGCTATTGGGCTCGCTGAGCGGCGCGACCTGGCCCAAGCTCGCCACGCTGGCGCCGGTGCTGGGGTGTGCCGCGATCGCCTGCCTCTCCATCTCGCGCGGACTCGACGTGCTGGTGCTCGGCGAAGCCGAGGCGTTCCATAGCGGCGTCGACGTCGAGCGGCTGAAGCGGATTTCGATTGTGCTGGTGTCGGCAATGACGGGCGTGGCGGTTTCGGTCTGCGGCGTCGTCGGCTTTATCGGCATCGTGGTGCCGCATCTGTTGCGGCTGGTGATCGGGCCGGCGCACCGCTTGTTGTTGCCCGCTTCCATGCTGCTCGGCGCGGTGCTGCTGGTGGGCGCCGATACGCTGGCCCGCACCATCGTCGCGCCCGCGGAAATGCCGATCGGCATCCTGACGGCCGCAATCGGCGCGCCATTCTTTCTGGCCATGCTGCTCCGCCAGCGCGGGCTGGTTTCGCTATGACCGCCATTCTCGAAGCGAAATCGGTTTCGATGGTCGTTGGCGGCGCCACGCTGGTCGATGGCATTGATCTTTGCGTCGCTCCCGGCGAGATGGTTGCGATCGTCGGCCCGAACGGTGCCGGCAAATCGACGCTGCTGCGGATGCTGTCCGGCGATCTCCGCCCGACGCGCGGCCAGATCAGGCTGAAGCAGCGCGACATCCACCTCTATGCGCCGCGTCAGCTCGCTTATCACCGCGCGATGCTGTCGCAGCATGTCAACGTCACCTTCCCGTTCACGGTCGAGGAGATCGTCCATATGGGCGCGGGTGATGCCGGCCGCGCCGCCGCGCAGCGGCTGGTCGATGCGGCGCTCGGTGAGGTCGATCTGGCGCATTTCAGCCAGCGGCAATTACCGACGCTCTCCGGCGGCGAACAGCAGCGCGCGCATTTCGCCCGCGTGCTGGTGCAGCTCGCCTGCGGCGAGGCGCAGCATGGGCCGGGCCTCCTGCTGCTGGACGAGCCGACCTCTAGCCTCGACATGCGCCATCAGATCGACCTTGTAGAAACCGCAAAGCGGCGCGCGCAGAACGGCACGGCCGTTATCGCCGTGCTGCACGACCTCAATCTCGCCATGCGCTTCGCCGACCGGATCGTGCTCTTGCATCGCGGCCGGCTCGCCGTCGACGGTGGTCGAGCTGACGCGATCACGGCCGAGACCATCCGCCGGATTTTTGAGGTGGATGTGAAGATCGACTATACCGATCAGGGCGTGCCGTTCCTGCTGCCGCAGACCATGCGGCCGGCTGCAACGCAGTAACACCTAAACCGCAGCCTTATCCAACGCCGTTACGCGGCTTTCACAAAACTGTCAGCCGGCTGTAACAGCCGCTGCGCAAGACACTCCGCATCGCCATTCTACAGGAGATCCGCCATGCGCGTGTCATTGCTCTGCTCCGTCGCGTCCATGTTTCTGGCCGGCGCTGCCTTCGCCCAAGGTGAAGGCGAATTTCCCGCCACGCTGAAGGGCCACGCCGTGCTGCCGGCGCAGAGCTTTATCGAGGCGCCCGCTGATGCGCCTGACGATCTCAAGACATCCGGCAAATACACCACCGGCCGCCGCGTCGACGCTGTGGGCACTGTGATGGGCAAATCCTACGAACGCCCGACCGGCGTATCGCTGCCGTTCAAGGGACAGCCGCTGCAGGGCCATTCCGGCATCAAGGTGATGGCTGATGGTTCGTTCTGGGTGCTTACCGACAACGGCATGGGCTCGCGCTACAACTCGGCCGACTCGATGCTCTATCTCAACCGGCACAAGATCGACTGGGCGAGCGGCAAGATCGAGCGGCAGGAAACCGTCTTCCTGCACGATCCCGACAAGAAGGTGCCATTCCGCATTCTCCATGAAGACACTGCCAAGCGCTATCTCACCGGCGCGGATTACGATACCGAAGGCTTTCAGATTATCGGCGACACCTTCTGGATCGGCGACGAGTTCGGACCCCATGTGCTGAAGGTCGACAAGACCGGCAAGGTCCTGGCGGTGTTCGAAACCAGCGCCGACGGCAAACCGGTGCGCTCGCCCGATCACTGGTCGGTGCAGTCGCCGGCAGCTCCAGGCGCAAGCTACACCACGGTCAATTTGCGCCGCTCCAAAGGCTATGAAGGCTTTGCCGCTTCGAAGGACGGCAAGTTCCTCTACGGGCTGCTGGAAGGCCCGCTGTGGGATGCCGAGAAGAAGGACGTTGAAAAGGTCGACGGCAAGGAAGCCGCGCGGATCCTCGAATTCGACGTCGCGGCCGAAAAATTTACCGGCCGCTACTGGCACTACGTATTCGAGCAGAACGGCCACGCCATCGGCGACTTCAACATGATCGACGCTTCAAACGGCCTGATCATCGAGCGCGACAATGGCGAGGGCACCGCAGACAAAGCCTGCCCGGCCGGCCAGCGCGGCGAGAACTGCTTCGCCGACCTCGCAAAGTTCAAGCGCGTCTACAAGGTCGAACTCTCCGACGCCAATGTCGGCAAGCCGGTGCGCAAGATCGCCTATATCGACCTGATGAAGATCCGTGATCCCGACAAGAAGGCGCGCAAGCCGCTCAATGACGGCGTGCTGACCTTTCCGTTCTTCACCATCGAGAACGTCGATCGCGTCGACGAGGCGCATATCATCGTCGGCAACGACAACAATTTGCCGTTCTCGTCGAGCCGCGATCCCAACAAGGCTGACGATAACGAGTTCGTGCTGCTGGAGGTGGGGGAGTTCTTGAAGGCGAAGTAGGCCGTGGCGTCCAAGCCAATCCCATCTTGAGGAGCGCGAAGCGGGTCTCGAAGGATGAACGGCCCCCCGGTAGCCATCGCCCTTCGAGACGGCCGCAACGCGGCCTCCTCAGGGTAACGGAAAAGCTATAGTGTGCCGGCGCAGTGCCGGGCTACGGCATCACCGTCTTTCGCCGGCTGAGCGCATTCGACCGCTCGATCCACTCTGGCAGCGGCGCACCATCGCGATGCCGTCCGCCGGCGCAAGCTGCGGCCCAGGCAGCCACGGCGCCGAGCAGGATGGCTGTCGCGACCGAGAAGGCGAGAATGATGCTGCTTCGCCGTGATCTCGCAATCGCGGTCTTGGCGCTGGCGACGACGCTATCGACCCGCCGCTCCGCATCGGGCGCGGAAAGGCCCGTGAGCGCGCCGACTTGCTGAATCAGATAGGTGCGGTCGTCCGCGCTGAGCCCGCTGTGGCTCGACGTGGTGAGCAGGATGCGGCCGGCTTCGGCCCGCTCGGCGCTGAGATCGACATTTGGCGCGCGGCGGCTGGCGCGAAACAGCCGGTCCAACTCATAGCTCAAGAGCGGCTCGGCGGTGCTGGCCTGCGCAGGGCCGCGCATCGAAGGTGTCCGGTTGATCGTGGCTGCGCCAATCAGGGCAGCGAGGAGCGCCCCCATGACGACGGCGAGTGCCCAGGCGCCCAGGCCGTGGGCGCCGTCAACATGTTCTGTTTCCTCCGCCGCAGCCGGGCCGGCCGAGAGACGGCTGTGACCGGCGATGTAGCCGCCGAGGCCGAAGCTGAGGACGGCCTGGATAATCAAATAAAGCCCCGACAGGATCGCCAGCGCCGCAGACGCATCACGCCAGGTCGGCGCAGTCGATGTAACTCCGAGACCGATCGTGGCGCCAAACGTCAGCAGCACGGACGAAAACGCCGTCGCCACAAACGCGCCTAGCACGATCGGCGACCATTGCAGCAAACGCGCCGCGACATCGCCGCGCACCGCAGGAGAAGAGACGTTTTCCATCGACCTCTCCATGCGCTAGCGAAGACCAAAGAAGGACAGAACCGCCAGGATTACGACAATGAGACCGACGAGATAGATGAGACCGTGCATGGCTTTCTCCATGTGCCCCGCCGCCATTTCTCAATCGACAATGGGCTTGGATTGGCAAAGTTCCTCCCGCTAGCAGGAAAAACAGGCAATCGACGCGGCGCAGTAGAGGTCTCCCCTTGCCGCGAACGCAATGCCCACTGTCGGACTTTGTCTGCCGCTCTCGCCTCCCCATATTCCGTCCTTACGCAAGGCGCTGGGGACCAAGGGTTGACTGGACAGCTCGCACTATTTCCCGAAGACCGACCCGATGGCCTGCAATACGCGGCCGAATTCGTTTCGCCCTTACTCGAGCGCGAGCTCATTGGGCGGATCTCGGCGCTACCGCTGCAGCCGTTCCAGTTCGGCGTCTTCGAAGGCAAACGCCGGGTGGCGTCGTTCGGGTTCCGCTACGATTACACGCTGCAGCGATTGCAGCCGGCCGAGCCGATTCCCGACTGGCTCCGTCCGCTGATCGAGAAGGTCGAAGCGTATGGCCGGCCGCCGACGCAGATCGCGCAGGTGCTCTGCACCGAATACGAAGTCGGCGTCGGGATCGGCTGGCACCGGGACAAACGGCACTTTGACCGGATTTTCGGCCTTTCGATGGGATCGGCGTGCAGATTCCGCTTCCGGCGCGCGGTCGGCGAAAAATGGCAACGCTACACGCTCGAGGCCGCGCCGCGCTCGCTCTATATGATGTCCGGCGAGTCCCGCGAGGTCTGGGAACACAGCATTCCTCCGGTCGAGGCGAAGCGTTATTCGATCACGTTCCGCACGATGGCTGACCGAAAGAGCTGACAGCGCGGCTTGCCGGTCTGATAAACTGGCCGCCGATTCAGATCCGCAGGAACCGATGGCAAGACGTACCGGCAGCGCCGATTTACCCCTGCATGGCGGGCGCGTACCCGCCTGGCTCGGGGTACGCATGTCCTCGCTCGGCGCCATCATTACCCAGGCGATCGTGCATCATTACGGGCGTGACGAATTCTTAAGGCGGCTATCGCATCCGTTCTGGTTTCAATCGTTCGGCGCTGTGATGGGCATGGACTGGCATTCGTCCGGCATCACCACCAGCGTGATCGGCGCGCTTAAGCGCGGGCTCAAGCCACTGGAGAGTGAGCTTGGGATTCACGTCTGCGGCGGCCGTGGCCAACATTCGCGCAAGACGCCGGACGAGCTTCGCTTGCTCGGCGAACGCACCGGCTTCGACGCTCCCCAATTGGTCCGCGCCAGCCGTCTCGTCGCCAAGGTCGACAGCGCCGCCGTGCAAGACGGCTTCGACCTCTATCTTCACGGCTTTTTCGTTACCGATGACGGCAAATGGACGGTCGTGCAGCAGGGCATGAACGGCGACAAACGGCAGGCGCGGCGTTATCACTGGCATTCAGAGCAACTCGAAAGCTTTGTCGACGAACCGCATAGCGCAATCGATGGCCCGCAGCAGGGCGAGATCGTCAACCTCACCGACCACCGTGCCGGGCGGTCGCGCGCGGCGCAGCTTGAATTGCTGAGCGAGCTGGGGCCGGATGGCATCGCCAATGAACTGGCGATCATCGAACGCAAGGAGCCGGCCCAAGCCTTGCTGCCGCATCTGGTGATGCCGGCGCATCATGATGTCAGGTCGAGCGATGTCTTCAGCCGGCGCCTGCACGGCACGCTCGCCGCCGCTGCCGAGCGCGGGCCGGTCGATTTTCCGGAATTGCTGCTGACGCCCGGCGTCGGCCTGCGCACGGTGCGTTCACTGGCGATGGTTGCCGAAGTGGTCCACGGCGCGCCCTACCGGTTCAGCGACCCGGCGCGCTTCTCGCTGGCGCATGGCGGCAAGGACCGCCATCCCTATGCCGTCCCGATCAAGGTCTATGACGAGACCATCCGCGTGCTGAAGTCGGCGGTGCAGAACGCAAAACTCGGACGCGACGAGGAGATGCAGGCCTTGAAGCGCCTCGACGACCAGTCGCGCCAGCTCGAACGTTCTGCGAAGGGGCCGTCGTTCGACGCGTTCATCTCCGGTGAACGCGCGGCGTCGCCGCAGCTCGGCGGCCGCTCGGTATTTGGATGGGAAGCGGAGTTGAAGGCGGCCAAATGAGCACGGACGCCAGTTCTCCCTCTCCCCGCCCTTTGCGGGGAGAGGGTCGGGGTGAGGGGCTGCTTCCGCATCATCACTACTGTTGAGTTCGCGGAGCGAGCCCCTCACCCCTACCCTCTCCCCGTGAAGAACGGGGAGAGGGAGCCGCAGCCTCAGCCCGCCGGCACCATCACCACGCCCTTGTCCTTGGGCCAGCGTATCCGCCAGGCGAAGTTGATGTCTCGCACTTCGCCCGGCTTGGCCTCGAACGCCCATTCCAGTACGCCGCGCCGCTCGCGCACATTGCTCGCGGTCGGCGGCGTCGTGGACGACAGCATTTCGACCTGGATTTCCTCGTTCTCGCTGACCGGCAACTGATCCTCGATCGCGATCCGGATCGGGAAATCGTGACCGTTGCGCACGGTCGTCTTGAACGCGCGCTCGTCAGTCTTCGACGTCGTCATGATCAGGCCGGCCGATCCCTCGTTGCGCTTGAGAACCGCGCGTTCAATCTTGATCTTGTCGTCGGCGCCGAAGCCGAGCCGCACGGTCTCGTCCTTGGCCGCAGCGGCCATCTGCCCGCGGCCGACGAAGACGCCGTCGCGGTAGATCGCGACGCGTCCCGGCAACAGCGGCGCGTCCTCGTTCTGCTTGAAGCTCGCCTTGAGGAATGCGGTCGGGTCCTTCACCGGGGCGGCGCGGACCGCGAGATCGGGCGCGATAGTCGCGCTGGTGACACGCAGGCTCTTGGCGCCTTCGCTGGCACCGAGGCTGACGCGGCCCGGAATTTTGAACACCACCTGGAAGCCGCTGACTTCCTCCGTGGCCTGTTGCTCCTCGACCTTCCCGCCCAGCGCCTCCGCCATCTTGGGCGCCGGCGCCGCACGCAACAACGTCCTGTTGCTGTCCATCGTACCGCTGGCGGACGCCTGAGGCCGTGGCGTTTGCGGGTACTGCACGATCAGCGGATTGAGCTCAGGCGCGCTGCCGCCACGCGCCGTGCGCACGGTCGAGACGCTGAGCGCGACATTGGACCAGTCCTCGCCGGTAGCCTGCGTGATTTCGGCGCGGCGCACCAGTTCGAGCGCGGGCTTGCGGTCTTTCGCGCCGGTGTCGAGCCGGGCGTCATAGAGCGGCGTCCAGCGCGCGTTGCGCACCGCATAGGTCACCCGCAACGTCGCCTTGGTCGCGGACGCCGCTGCGAGCTCGATCCGCACTTCCAGCTTGCTCGGCGGCTTCTGCGCCTTGTCCTGTTCGAGACCCGCGATCTCGCGGTCGAGTTCGCGCTGCTTGCGCTGGGCATCGCGGATCGCGGCATCGGCGCTGGCAATTTCCTCACCAACCGCCGCAAAGGCCGCCCGCCATTCGGCGATGGGCCGCGCGTCACCCTTGTCGCCGATCCCGGCCGGTGACGCATCCGCAAATCGCTGGGCGAACTTGCGACGCGCGGTGGCCGCATCGATCGCGCCCTGCAGATTGGTCCGCTCGTCCTTCAGCACCTCGATGCGCTTGTCGACTTCGGGCAGGTTGACCGGCGGCGCCGCGCGCGGCGGTTTTGCGTCGATCGCGCCGATCGTGAGTTTTGCGCCCGCCTCACCCTCGACCCGCAGCGACGACGGATCGAGCGTCAGGGGAAAGTCCTTGAGAACAGCGGAATTCTCGCCGGCCGGCAGATCGAGCGTAACGAGGCGCGTTACGCTGGCGCCGTCGGGATAGACAGTGACGGCATCCACCGCCGAGCTCGCGGCGATGTCGGCCGCCTGCCCCGGCACGGCGGCCATCGTCGTCAGAACGACGAGGCTCGTCGTCAAAAAGCTGTTCGCAATCAATCGCATGGATACCCTCCTGAACCGTTCGCCGGATACCGGCGGACAAACAACGCCCACCACTCCCGGTCATGAGACGCGGCGAGGAAGGAATCGGTTCGATCGGGATTTCGCCGCGGCAGCACCGCGGCGAACAATCTTCCCAGAAGGGGATGCGCGTTTTAAAACACCAGCGCCTTGGCCTGCTTCACCTGCGGCAGCGCCTGCACCTTGGCAAGCACGTCGGCCGGCACGGGGCCGTCGATCTCGACCAGTGCGATGGCGTCGCCGCCCTGCTTGACCCGGCCGAGATGGAAGGTGGCGATGTTGATGTTGGCGTCGCCGAGCAGGCCGGCGAAGCTGCCGATGAAGCCGGGCTTGTCCTCGTTGGTGACATAGATCATCGACTTGCCGAACTCGGCATCGACCCGGATGCCCTTGATGTCGACCAGCCGCGGCTTGCCGTCGTGATAGACGGTGCCGGAGACGGAACGCTCCTGCCGTTCGGTGGTGACGGTCACCGTGATCAGGCTTTCGTAGTCGCTCTGCGCCGCGCGTACGATCTCGTCGACCACCATACCGCGCTCCTTCGCGACAACAGGCGCGGAGACTACGTTGACCTCGCCCAGCATCGGGCGCAGCAAGCCCGACAGCACCGCCGAGGTGATTGCCTTGATCTTCATCTCGGCGACGTGTCCCTCATAGGTGATCTGGACTTTGAGGATTCCGCTTTCGGTGAGCTGGCCTGCGAACGAGCCGAGCTTTTCAGCGAGCTCGATGAACGGCTTCAGCTTCGGCGCTTCTTCCGCCGTGATCGACGGAAAATTCACCGCATTCGAAATCGCGCCGGTCAGGAGGTAGTCGGACATCTGCTCGGCGACCTGCAGTGCGACGTTCTCCTGCGCTTCCGTGGTGGAGGCGCCGAGATGCGGCGTGCATATCACGTTGGGATGGCCGAACAGCACGTTCTTGTTAGCGGGCTCCTCGACAAACACGTCGAAGGCCGCGCCGGCGACGTGTTTGGAATTCAGCGCATCGAGCAACGCCTGCTCGTCGACCAGACCGCCGCGGGCGCAGTTGACGATACGAACGCCCTTCTTCATCTTGGCGAGCGCCGCCGCGTCGATGATGTTCCTGGTCTTCTCCGTCAGCGGCGTATGCAGCGTGATGAAGTCGGCGCGCTTGAACAATTCGTCGAGCTCGACCTTCTCGACCCCGATATCCTTGGCGCGCTCCGGCGACAGGAACGGATCAAACGCGACCACCTTCATTTTCAGGCCGAGCGCGCGGTCGGCCACGATCGAGCCGATATTGCCGCAACCAATCACACCCAGCGTCTTGCCGGTGATCTCGACGCCCATGAAGCGGTTCTTCTCCCACTTGCCGGCCTGGGTCGAGGCGTCGGCCTGCGGAATTTCACGCGCCAGTGCCAGCATCAGGGTGATCGCGTGCTCGGCGGTCGTAATCGAGTTGCCGAACGGCGTGTTCATCACGATGATGCCCTTGGCGGTCGCCGCGGGTATCTCGACATTGTCGACGCCGATTCCGGCGCGGCCGATCACCTTCAGCCGCTTCGCCTTGTCGATGATCTTGGCGGTGGCCTTCGTCGCCGAGCGGATCGCCAGACCATCGTAATTGCCGATGATCTCGGCGAGCTTGTCCTTGTCCTTGCCGAGATTGGGTTGGAAGTCGACCTCGACGCCCCGATCCTTGAAGATCTGAACGGCAGCGGGAGACAGCGCGTCGGAAATGAGAACTTTGGGTTTGGTCATTGGGGTGATCCCTTAATGGGCGACAATGTACTGATCTCGTCACCCGCGGGCTTGACCCGCGGGTCCATCTTCTTTTTTTGATGGATGGCCGGGTCAAGCCCGGCCATGACGATGCGATGTGAACGCGAGCTTACGCCGCCTTCGGCAGCGCGGCCTTGGTCTCGGCAAACGCCCAATCGATCCACTGGGTCAGCAGCGCGACGTCGGAGGCTTCCACGGTGGCACCGCACCAGATCCGCAGGCCCGCGGGCGCATCGCGGTAATAGGCGAAGTCGTAACCGGCGGCTTCCTTCTCCACCAGCGCAACCAGCTTCTTGGAGAACTCAGCCTGTGCGTCCGCGGTCAGCGAAGTGATCGCGGGATCGATGAACTTCAGGCACACCGAGGTGTTGGAGCGGATTGACGGGTCCTTGGCCAGGAAGTCGATCCACGGTGTCTTCGCCTTCCAGTCCGACAGCACCTTGGTGTTGGCGTCGGCGCGCGCGATCAGGGCTTTGAGACCGCCGATCGATTTCGCCCAGTTCAGGGCATCGAGATAGTCCTCGACGCACAGCATCGACGGCGTGTTGATGGTCTCGCCCTCGAAGATGCCCTGGTTGAGCTTGCCGCCCTTGGTGAGGCGGAAAATCTTCGGCAGCGGCCAGGCCGGCTTGTAGGTCTCGAGCCGCTCCACCGCACGCGGTGAGAGGATCAGCATGCCGTGCGCCGCCTCGCCGCCCAGCGCTTTCTGCCACGAGAACGTGACCACATCGAGCTTTGCGAAATCGAGTTCTTGCGCAAACGCAGCCGACGTGGCGTCGCAGATCGTGAGACCTTGGCGGTCCGCGCTGATCCAGTCGGCGTTCGGCACGCGCACGCCTGAAGTCGTGCCGTTCCAGGTGAAAACGATGTCGGAGGCCGGATCGGCCTTGCTCAAATCCGGAAGATCGCCATAGCCGGCGTGCAGCTTGGCGACGTCCTTGAGCTTCAACTCCTTGACGATGTCGCTGACCCAGCCCTCGCCGAAGGATTCCCAGGCGATCGTGGTGACGGGGCGCGCACCGAGCAGCGACCACAACGCCATTTCGACCGCGCCGGTATCGGACGCCGGCACAATGCCGATCTTGTAGTCGGCCGGCACTTCCAGCACTTCGCGCGTCAATTCGATCGCGAGCTTGAGCCGCGCTTTACCGATCTTCGCGCGGTGCGAGCGGCCGAGAGCTGCGTCCTTGAGATTTTGGGGATTCCAGCCGGGGCGCTTGGCACAGGGGCCGGAGGAAAAATGCGGCACGTTCGGCCGCGAAGCGGGCTTCGCTACGGTCATAATCTATCCTTCCAGATAGTAAGCCTCCCGTTGGGGGGAGGTGTCCCGCCGCGGTCATTAGGGGAATCGGGCCCGATCGTCAAGAAGCTTCGGGTGCTTCACGCTCGATTGATGGGTCCTCGTCCGCGCAGGGAGCCGGCTGCTGCTGCAGAAGTTCGGCGGCATCGGTGACCAGTTTGGCGGCCTCTCGCCGGCTCGAGACCTTCAAAATGCTGGTCTCCCCGGCCTGCACGACATATTCGCTTCCGATCCGAACAATCGAATATTTTTTCATTTGGAAATCCCCAAGCTCCCCAAAGCCCCTTGGGAGACGCCGGCATAGCGGAGACGTTCCTGTCCGTAAAATCACAGACGCATGCGTAGTTTATCGGTTGTTAACCGGATCGCATAGTGACGACTACCTCAGGCATTGGTCGCAAGCGCGCTTCAACCGCGGTTGCCTGACCTTTATTCTGACGCGTTTTCTTTACGCGAACCGGATTCCACTTCGCTCGAAAACGCTATGGCTATCAAAATCGCAAGGTCATGCCGACATGGCTGCGCGCAAAACCCAAGCGCTCGTAGAACCGCTGCGCATCGACACGGGTGTGATGCGTCAGCAATTCGACCAGTTTGCATTCCCTCGCGCGCGCTTCTGCGACTGCCCATTGCACCATCTGCTCGCCGATGCCGCGGCTGCGGCAGTGGCTGGCGACGCGGACATCCTCGATCAGGCCGCGCGACGCGCCTTGCGAACTCAGCCCCGGCAGAATGCATAGCTGCAGGCAACCGACCACGGCACCTTCGCCGTCCTCGGCGACGACGAGAAGGATGTTCGGGTCATGCTGCAGCCGTTCAAAGGCCGTGAAATAGGATTGCGGCAGCGGGTCTTCGATCCGCTCCCGCGCACCGCCGAGCGGATCGTCCGCCAGCATGGCGATGATGGTGCCGACGTCCTCGCGGCGCGCGGGGCGGATGGCGACCTTCGCAATCTCAGTCATCATGCATTTCGGTGAAGTCAGCGCGCCGGCGGAAGCTTGAGGAATTTTTCGGTCTCGCCGATCCAGCGGCGCACCGCGGCGTAGCCGTCGAGATCGAAGCCGCCTTCATGCGCCACGCGGGTATAGGCCAATAGCGATATGTCAGCGAGCGTGACGGCGTTGCCGACCAGGAACGGCGTCAGCGCAAGCTGGTGCTCCATCCGCGCCAGCGCCGCATAGCCGCGCTTGACCTTCTCAGGATCGAGATCAGAGGCCGGCTTCTTCAGGTAGAACATCTGGAAGCGGCAGACGGCGATATAGGGCTCGTGGCTGTATTGCTCCCAGAACAGCCATTCATCCATCTTTCCTTCCGCGAATGCATCCTGCGGAATGAGACCAGAGCCGCGGGCGAGATAGCGGATGATGGCGTTGGATTGCGCCAGCGTGCGGCCGTCGTCGAACTCGACGGTCGGCACCTGGCCGGCGCTGTTGAGCTTGAGGAAGTCCGCCGTCCGCGTCTCGCCCTTGAGTGTATCGACCGCTATCCAGGTGCAGGGCAGCGCGAGATGATCGCATACCCACTTCACCTTCAGGCAATTGCCGGAATTAATATCGCCGTAGATCTTCATGTGCCGCCCCTGTTATGGCCGATAGTGCAACAGGTGGCGACAAATCTGTCAACGGCGCCGAACCGGCGCCGCCGTGGCGGGATCAGAATTTGTAGCCGAGGCCGGCGCGGACCGTGTTGATGCTGGTGTCGACCGAAGAGGCAAAGCGCACGTACTCCCATTCCGCGCGCATGAACAGATTTGATATCAGCATTATTTCGGTGCCGAGACCGAACGAATAGCCGTAGATCAAGTGGCTATACTGGGCGTCGGTTGCGCTAACGTCGAACGGCACGTTATTGAAAGGCGGCGCGACGGCCGAATTGACCTGAGTTCCGAAAACACGGGCGGTGCGAATGATATCGGCCTGCCCGAGTGCGATGCCGGCAAACATATAAGGGAGGAACGAGCCATACGCATAGCCGCCGCGGACCCGAAGCGTTCCCATGTCGGAAATATTCATCCGCGCAGTCCCTTCATAGGTGGCGCCAACCGTGTACCCGGAAGGAAGCGTGAAGAACCGCGACATACTGCCGGTCTGCGAGCCGCCGAACTTGCCGTGCGTGTAGTTCAGTTCAACGCCTACGACGACGTCCGTCCACTGGAAGTTGTAGCCGACGAATCCGCCGAACCCCTCTCCGTGGGCCGAAACTTTTCCCATGATCGGCCACTCCGATATTCGCTGGACGCTCTCCATCTCCGTACCGTCCAAGAGGCGCGCCGCGATGGTCCTCGTCGAATTCGCAAAATTCATGTTGGAAGTGCCATAGGCGGCATGTCCGCCGATGTAGCCGCCTTGCCAGTTCACTGTGCTGGTGCTCAGCCCCTCGGTGAAGCCGCCGCGGAGAAACGGCAGGTCCGGCATATCGGCGGCTCGCGCGCCCGTCACCGCTCCGCATAACATCGCCACCAGCAAGAATCGACGCATCGCAACGCTCCATCCGACACTCTGAACTTGGCGCTGATCATCGCCTGTTAACCTTAACCAATCGTTTTCGCGCCTTCCGATTGGCGCAATCTTGCCGAAAAACGAACCAACATTTTTTCGGCTGATCGCCGACGCCAAAAAGCAGACGGCGCGGGAAGCCCGCGCCGTCCGGCAATCATTAACGAATGGAAGTCGCAATTAACCTTTGCGGATCAGCGGCGGCGGCGCGTAGACCTGCGGGCTGGTCAGATCCCAGCGTACACCGAGCTTCAGGTCGTGCGAGGTGATGTTCTTGAAGGTGGTCGGGTTGTTGATGTTGTTGGTGCCATCGAAGGTGCGGAGGTCGCCGGTCAGGCCGTCGCCCATGTCGAGATAGCGATAGGCGAGTTCGACGGTAAAATTCGGCGTGACTTTGTAGGCGAGACCAGCATGCGCGGCCCAGGCGAAATTCCACTTCGCGACGTTGTCGCCGAAGGCGAGACTCGGTGATGTGACGCCAGCAAAATTGGTGATGCCTTGATCGGTGAAGTTCGCAATCGAAACCCGCGCGCCGCCCACACCGGCGCCGATGAACGGGGTGACGCACCACCACGTGCCGAGATCGACATAGGCGTTGCCAAGAACCACCCATTCTGACTTGGTGGCGTGATAGGTATCGGTGCCGAAGCCGCCCGGAAAGGTGATGACGTCTTTGCCGAAGAATTGCGAATTGCCGCGATATTCACCGGTCACGTCAGCGCGGAACCAGTTGTTGACCTTGTAACCGACGCCGAGGCCGAAAATGCCGGCGGTGCCGAAGCTGTTCGTCTGCACCGACGAAGTAGTGGTGGCATCGAGCGCGTTGTTCAGACGATCGACGCGCTGATTGCTGAAGCCGATATCGCCGCGCAGATACCAGCCGCCGAAATCCTCAACCACCGGGGCCGGAGCATAGGGAGGCGGCGCAATCGCCATGTCGGCAGCAAACGCCGCCTGGGACAACAAAGTGGCCGCACCGGCGGCAATGAAAGACTTAACGCTACGCATGGGCTTCGTCCTTTTGTCCGGTGAGGCTGACTCCAAAGGGCCCCACTTCAAAAACTCACGGACGGACGATCGCATCAAAAGCTTAAGCGGCGCTTAACCCTAATTTTTAAGGTTGACAATCTCTGACTATTTTTCCTGGCCGCTGCTTGCGACGCATGAGTCGATGTATCAGCAGCGCAGAAAACAGCGGAAGCCGACACACATCCTAACGATGTATTTAGAAAGCTCGCCGTCGCAGCGTTAAGATTTTGTTGATGCGACGACCGGCAACGCTGCGCACGCCTAGCGCGTGGGTCTCGGCATCTTCGGCAGGAACACCGCGAGCAGCCCGAGCGCCGGCAGGAATGCGCAGAGGTGATAGACGAAGGTGATTCCGGTGTGATCGGCGAGCTTGCCGAGCACCGCGGCGCCAAGGCCGCCGATGCCGAATGCAACGCCGAAGAACACGCCGGAGATCATCCCGAAGCGATGTGGCATCAGCTCCTGCGCGAGCACGATGATCGACGACGTCGCCGACGAGATGATGAGACCGATGAACACGGTCAGCACCGCACTCGCAAAGAGGCCGGCATAGGGTAGCGCCAGCGTGAACGGCAGCGCGCCGAGGATCGAGAACCAGATGACGTATTTGCGCCCGAAGCGATCGCCGAGCGGCCCGCCGAAGAATGCGCCCGCCGCATTGGCGGCAAGAAACAGGAACAGATAGAGCTGGGCTGCCTGCGTCGACACCTGAAACTTTTCGATCAGATAGAAGATGTAGTAGCTCGACAGGCTCGACACGTAGAGCTGCTTCGAGAACAACAGCGCAACCAGCACCGCAAGCGCGATTCTGACGCGCCGGGAATCCGGCAGGTCCGGATGACGTTCCACCGCCGCCGCTTTCTTTGTCGTGATCTGCGGCTGGTACCAAACGCCGATCCGCCACAGGATCACGATCGCCACAAACGCGATCGACGAAAACCAGGCGATCGAAGGCTGGCCGAACGGCACCACAATCAGCGCCGCCAGCACCGGCCCCATCGACGTGCCGAAACTGCCGCCGAGCTGAAACACCGATTGCGCGAAGCCGTAGCGTCCGCCGGAAGCCAGGCGCGCGATCCGCGCCGACTCCGGGTGAAACACCGCAGAGCCAAGCCCGACCAGCGCCGCTGCGATCAGGATGATCGGATAGAGATGCGCGACGCTGAGCAGCAGCAAGCCGAAGAACGTAAAGCCCATGCCGATCGCGAGCGAGAACGGCTGCGCCTTCTTGTCGGTGAAATGTCCAACCACGGGCTGCAGTAGCGACGCGGTGAACTGAAACGCCAGCGTGATCATGCCGATCTGCGCGTAGTCGAGCGCGTAGGCGTCCTTCAGGATCGGATAGACCGAGGCAATCAACGACTGCATGGTGTCGTTGAGGAAATGCGAGAAGCTGATGCCGGCGAGCACGACATAGGCCGGCCCTGCCACGGCCGCTTTCACAGCGAGCCCCCGCGCCGCGTCCGACACAACCACCGGCGCGGTCGCGGTTTCCTCAGTTACGATGACGGGCTTGTTCAACGGCGCATTCCCGGAAAGGATTCGCTGACGCAATGCTGCCTTTTACGTCGCACGCCCGGTTGCGACCAGCAGCAATAGCCGATAGCTGCGATGCGCTGCCGCGCACCGTCGATCAGCAATCATGCGTCCTTCGGATAAAACGTGCTTATGCCCCCGCGGCGTGGCCGAGCGCGTTGACGATCTGGTCGACGACTTCCTCGACCAGGAGGCGGTCGTCGCCCTCGCCCATCACGCGGATCACAGGCTCGGTGCCGGACGAACGCACCAGCAGCCGGCCGTGGCCATTGAGGCGATTCTCGCCGTCCATGATCGCCGATTTCACTTCGGCGTGGTCGAGCGGCTTGCCGGAGCGATAGCGCACGTTCTTCAGGATCTGCGGCAGCGGGTCGAAGCGATGGCAGACCTCCGACACCGGGCGGCGAAGCTTTTGTACCACGGCCAGCACCTGCAGCGCTGCGACGAAGCCGTCACCGGTCGTCGCGTAGTCGGAGAGGATGATATGGCCCGAGGGCTCGCCGCCGAGATTGTAGCCCTGCGCGAGCATCTGCTCGAGCACGTAGCGGTCGCCGACCGGCGTACGCACCATGCCGAGCCCCTGCCCTTCGAGGAAGCGCTCGAGCCCGAGGTTGGACATTACGGTGGTGACGATGCCGGGCTTGGCGAGACGGCCCTCTTCGCTCCAGCTCTGCGCGATCACCGCGAGCAGCTGGTCGCCGTCGACGACATGGCCGCGCTCGTCGACCAGGATGACGCGATCGGCGTCACCGTCAAGCGCAATGCCGATATCGGCGCGCATCTCGCGCACCTTCTTGGCAAGCGCCTCCGGCGAGGTCGAGCCGCATTCCTTGTTGATGTTGAAACCATCGGGTTCGACGCCAATCGCGATAACGTCGGCGCCGAGCTCCCATAGTGCTTCCGGCACCACCTTGTAGGCCGCGCCGTGCGCGCAATCGATCACGACGCGCAGGCCGTCGAGCGAGAGTTCGCGCGGCAGCGTGCGTTTGGCGAATTCGATATAGCGGTCGTGGACACCGTCGATGCGGCGGGCGCGCCCGAGGCTGGCGCTCTGGGCGAGGCGGCGGTCGATCGGCTCGTCGAGCAATTGCTCGATCTGCTTCTCGACGTCGTCGGACAACTTGAAGCCCTGCGGACCGAACAGCTTGATGCCGTTGTCCTCGAACAGGTTGTGCGACGCTGAAATCATCACGCCGAGATCGGCGCGCATCGACTTGGTCAGCATCGCAACCGCCGGCGTCGGCATCGGGCCGAGCAGCAGCACGTCCATGCCGACCGAGGTAAATCCGGCCACCATGGCGTACTCGATCATGTAGCCGGAGAGACGCGTATCCTTGCCGATGACGACGCGGTGGCGGTGATCGCCACGCTGAAACACCAGACCCGCCGCCTGCCCCACCTTGAGCGCGAGCTCCGGCGTGATCAAACCATTGGCGCGGCCCCGAATTCCGTCGGTACCGAAATATTTGCGGCTCATGTGACCCCCAGCCATTCTGGGTCTTCAGGCCATCACGGCCACGAATCCCCGAACGCCTCCATCGTAGCGTGCTGGGGGTTATAATCCTTCGCCCGCTAAAATGGCTTCAAAAAATATGATGAATCATTACGACCATTGGCGCCATAACGCAATATAACCAATTGTTATATCTGGATATTCGCGCCCGGCAGCCGATCGGTCCTGCCGGCTCAGCCGCTCCGCTTGACGTGCTGGTCGCCCTTCGAGGGTGGCGGCTGGGTGACATTGACCGGATCGGATGCCGGAAAGGTCTCTTCCAGACCCTCCTCCAGGGCGTCGTCGAGCCGGCGCTTTTCCTCGCGATCGGCCAGGCCGGGCTCGGCGGGGGCGGCTTTGCGCGGTCCGGTCATGAGATGTCCTCGCGGTCGACAATGGCGCCCAAGGGATGCGATTTGGCAGGCCATCCAACCATGCTAGATGACGACGCAGCGAAGAAGTTCAAGAAGGGGCCGGGACGTCGATGAAGCACATCACCTGCATTGAGGATCTGCGCCAGTTGCACAAGCGCAGGGTTCCCAAGGCGTTTTTCGACTACGCCGACCGCGGCTCCTACACCGAGGACACGCTGCGGGCCAATTCCGAG
This sequence comes from Bradyrhizobium sp. 157, assembly GCF_023073815.1. Taxonomy (NCBI): domain Bacteria; kingdom Pseudomonadati; phylum Pseudomonadota; class Alphaproteobacteria; order Hyphomicrobiales; family Nitrobacteraceae; genus Bradyrhizobium; species Bradyrhizobium sp. 157. The sequence continues at coordinate 57,852 of NZ_JADPKF010000033.1, forward strand.
GATCTGCAGCAGATCAAGTTCCGCCAGCGCATCCTGGTCGATGTCTCCAAGCGCGATCTCTCCACGACGATCCTCGGCGAGCCGGCCGCGATGCCCTTGATTCTCGCCCCAATCGGCCTGCTCGGCATGCAGCATGGCGATGGCGAGATTCACGCCTGCCGCGCCGCGCAGGCCGCCGGCATTCCCTTCACCCAGAGCACGATGTCGATCTGCTCGATCGAGGATATCGCCGCTAGCGTCGACAAGCCGTTCTGGTTCCAACTCTACGTGATGAAGGACCGCGGCTTTATCAAATCGCTGATCGAGCGCGCCATCGCGGCGAAATGCTCGGCGCTGGTATTGACCGTCGATTTGCAGGTGATCGGCCAGCGCCATCAGGACATCAAGAACGGCATGACGGTGCCGCCGGAATGGTCACTGTCGAAGCTGATCGACTTTGCGAGCAAGCCCTCATGGGTCGCCGGCGTCCTTCGTGGCAAGCGCCGAACCTTCGGCAACATTGTCGGCCACGTCAAAGGCACCGAGGATCTCACCAAGCTCTCGGAATGGACGGCCTCGCAGTTCGATACCTCGCTGAACTGGAAGGACCTCGACTGGATTCGCTCAATCTGGCCGGGCAAGCTGATCCTGAAAGGCATTCTCGACGTCGAGGACGCCGAGGAAGCCGCCAAGACCGGCGCGCAGGCGATCGTGGTTTCCAACCATGGCGGCCGCCAGCTCGACGGCGCGCCGTCATCGATCGAGGTGCTGCCTGAAATCGTCGATACCGTCGGCTCGAAGATGGAGATCATGTTCGACGGCGGCATCCGCTCCGGCCAGGACGTAGTGCGCGCGCTCGCGCTCGGCGCCAAATCCTGCATGATCGGCCGCGCCTATGTCTATGGTTTAGGGGCCGGCGGCGAAGCCGGCGTTGCCAAGGCGCTCGACATCCTGGCTAAGGAAATGCTCACGACCATGGGGCTGTGTGGCGTCAACACGATTGCCGAGATCGACGATCGCGTACTGGCGGTTTAGATCTAGCTTGCTTTCTTCCTTCTCCCCTTGTGGGAGAAGGGAAGAAACCTTCACATCGGCGGTGTGATTCCGTCGCGGCCGACATTGACGCGCGATGCTTCCAGCGTGCCGTCGTCCTTCTTCACCGCGCTGAAGATAATCACTTTCGCGCCCGGCTTCAGCTCGGACTTGTCGCCGGCGACGAAGGTGACGACAGGCGTACCCGGCGGCACCACGACTTTCTTTTCGCCGTCCTTGTATTTGACCAGGATGTTCTGGCCGTCGGTGCCTTTCACCGTCTGGGCGACGGTAGCGTTGGTCATGGTCGAGTTCGGGCGTTGATCCCATGGCCGGAAGCCTTCGGCCGCGCCGCGCTGGTTCTCCGGGAAGATATGCACCGCGACTGCCTTCTGGGTGCCGTCCGGCTCCGGCATGCCGGTGACGCCGATATAGGAGCCCTCCTTGATTTCCGACAGTTCGGTCTTGGCAACGCCGAACACCGCGACATTGTCGGTGACACGCACCTTCATGTCGGTGCCCTCGCGCGATTTGATCGACAGCATGGGCCCGTCGACCGCCTCGATGGTGCCGCGAATGCGAACCGTCGGCGGCTGTTGTGCCGAGGCCTCCGTCGCAACCAGAGCGGCAAGGCCCAGCGAGGCCACTAGCATCCATGGCCATGAAGATGATTTCAGCATGGTATTCCTCCCGAGATGTATTGGCGCCCAACTCAACGCAAACACCGCACGGGAGGTAGCTATTCCATGGCGCGGGTTCTTCATTTCCCTTCTCCCCTTGTGGGAGAAGGTGGCGATAGGCGGACTTTGGCCGCCTATGCCTCTCCCAAAAGGGGAGAGGGGAAAGTCACATCGGCGGGGTCAGCCCGTCGAGGCCGACGCTGACGCGGCTGGTCTCGAGCGAGCCATCCGGCAGCTTCTTCATGAAGGCGATCACCTTGGCGCCGGGCTTGAGGTCGGACTTGCCGGCGGGAACGTAGGTCACGACCGGCGTCTCCGGAGAGACCACGACTTTCTTCTCGCCGCCTTTGTATTTGACCGTCAGGGTATGGCCGTCATTGCCGACCACGGAATCCGCGACCGTCGCGTTGGTCATCGTGGAGTTCGGACGCAGATCATAGGGCCGCGAGCCCTCGCCGGTGCCGCGCATCGCTTCCGGAAATACATGCACTTCCACCGCGTTCTGGCTGCCGTCGGGTCCCGGCACTGTGGTGGTGCCGATGAAGGATCCGACCTTGATGTCGGATAGCGAGATCTTGCTAATCCCGACGACGTTGACGTCGCTGGTCATGTGCAGCCTGACGTCCTCGCCGCCGCGGGACTTCACGGCAAGTACGTCACCATCGACGGCTTCGATGGTGCCGCGAACGCGCGTCGGCGTCGGTGGTTGCTGGGCAATCGCGTAAAGCGTGGAGCCCGCCACCATCGCGACAGCGACAAGCGGGCGAACGAGCTGAAAATGACGGACGGGCATGCTGGGGTCTCCGGTGGCGGTACTGACGTAGCCATTGACCCCGGCTTTTCAAAAAAATTCCGGCTCAAGTATCCGCGATCAGCCGATCATGTATTCGTGAGATCGGCTTCGACGAGCGCGCGAAGCTCCGGCGTCACCTCGGGACGCCGCCCGAACCACAGTTCGAATCCCCGCACCGCTTGATGCAAGAGCATGCCGAGTCCGTCGGCGGTCTTCAGCCCGCGGGCGCGCGCGGCGCTCAGCAACGGCGTGTCGAGCGGCACATAAACGAGATCGGCGACGACGGCGCGTGACGGCAGCCGGCCGATATCGAGTTCGAGCGGCGGCTGGCCCTTCATGCCGAGCGAGGTCGTATTCACCAGAAGCCCGGCGCGCGGCAGGAGATCGCCGAGCGCATCCCACGCCACGGGCAACACGCTCGCGCCGAACTGATCCGCCAACGCGCTCGCGCGCGCCATGGTGCGATTGATGAGATGAATGCGCTTGATGCCGCGTTCGCGCAGTCCAAACACGACGGCGCGCGACGAACCGCCGGCGCCCAGCACCAGCGCATCCTCTGCTTGGTCCCAGCCGCTGGCGCAGGCGTCGAGATTGTTGATAAACCCTTCGACGTCGGTATTGGTCGAGCACAATTCGCCGTCTGCGAACCACAGAGTATTGGCGGCGCCGACCGCGCGGGCGCGCTCGTCCGGTTTCGACAACGCAAGCGCGCGCTCCTTGTGCGGAATGGTGACGTTGGCGCCGACAAAGCCGCGCAGCGACAGCCGGAAGACGAAATCCTGAAACTCATCGGGCGGCACCGCCTCAATGACGTAGCCGCCCTCGATGCCCAGCGTCCGCAGCCAATAATGATGGATCAACGGCGAACGCGAATGCGCGGCCGGCCATCCGATCAGGCAAGCGGCGGGGGGTCTGCTCACGACAATAGCCTCCTCCAAAGACGTTGATGGCCGGGATAAACCCGGCCACGACGATCAATTTATCTTTCGCTGAAGTGTGTCAAGCCGAACGCCGCGCCGCCGCAGATGGAGCTGCGGCGGCCAGGCCGGCCGGCTACGCCGCGACGCGATGCGCAGCGATGATCTGGTCGGCGGCGCGGCCGGTGACCTCGGCCATGCGGTCGAATTGGCGGGTGAACCCGCCGGCGCCGGCGGTGGCCGAGCGCAACTCCACGATCAGATCGCCGATCTCCGCTTCCGGCATGGTGGCGCGGACGCAATCCCACCCCGGCCAGCCCTCGCGGGTGTCGAAGCCGAGAATCTGGCCGCGTCGCGCCGACAGGATCGCGTTGATTTTCGCCGTCGCTTCCGTCGGACAGACGATCTCCACCATGTGAATCGGCTCCAGCAGCACCGGCTGGCACTGCGGCAGCCCCTCGCTCATGCCGATCCGCGCAGCGGTGCGGAAGGCAAGATCGGAGGAGTCGACGCTGTGGTAGGAGCCGTCGGTCAACGTCACCTGCACGTCAACGACGGGGAAGCCGAGCGGGCCCTTGGCAAGACCGTCGACCACGCCCTCTTCCACCGCGCCGATATAATTTTTCGGCACCGCGCCGCCGACGACGGTTTCCTGGAATTGAAAACCCGAGCCGCGCGGCAATGGTTTGATTTCCAGCACCACGTCGCCGAACTGGCCGTGGCCGCCGGACTGCTTCTTGTGACGGCCCCGCTGGGTGATCGATTTGCGGATGGTCTCCTGGTAGCCGATCGCAGGCGGCTGCGATTTGATATTGACGCCGAAGCGGTCGCGCAGACGCTCGATCGCGACGCGCAGATGCATCTCGCCCTGTCCCCACAACACGATGTCGTGGGTGCGCTGGTTCTGGATCATCGTCAGCGACGGATCCTCCTCGTTCAGCCTCAGCAGCGCCTGACCCAGCTTGACATCGTCCTTGCGATCGGCCGCCGAGACGGACATCGCGAGCACCGGCGGTACCGGCGTCACCTGCACCAGCGCCGGCGGCGCGGTCTTGCCGCCGGACAGCGTGTCTCCGGTCTTGATGGCGTCGAGCTTGCCGAGGGCGACGGTGTCGCCGGCCTCGGCCGAAGGCCGCTTGGTATCGTACGCGCCGTTGACCGCGAGAATGCCGGAGACCCGCCCAGCTTCGCCGGAGGAGGATTGCAACGTCGCGCCGTCATCGAGATGGCCGGCGAGCAGCCGCACCATTGACAGCTTGCCGCCGTGCTGCAGATGCAGCGTCTTGAACACATAGGCCAGCGCTTCCTTTTGCGACGGCGCACCGAGGCGTTTCGCCGTCTCGACGACGCCGGGCGATTCGTGGCGCAGCGCCTTCATCAGCCGCAACACGCCGTTTTCACGGCTCGCGGCGCCCAGCAGCACCGGGCAGATCAGCCCTTCGCGCAATTCGCGGGCGAGATCGTCGAACACCGCGTCGCGCGGCGGCTGGATGTCCTCCAGCAACTGCTCCATCAGCGCGTCGTCATGATCGGCGAGCTTTTCCAGCATCGAGAAGCGCGCTTCCTTCTCGCGGTCGAGATCGCCTCCTTCCAGCGCAATCACTTCGGAGGGCTTGTGCTCGCGATAGACGAAGGCGCGCTCGAGTGCGAGATCGACAAAGCCTTCGATCAGCTCGCCGTTCCAGATCGGAATCTGCCGCAGCACCAGCGGCACGCGCGAGGCCGGCTGCAGAGTCGCCAGCGTTTCGCGGATGCGCTTGTTGGCGCGGTCGATCTTGTTCAAAAACAGAAAACGCGGAATGCCGAGATCTTCCAGCTCGCGCAGGATGATCTGCAGTTGCGGCAGCTTCTTCTCGTCCGCCTCGCAGACCACGACCGCGGCATCGACCGCGGGCAACGCGGCGCGCATGTCATGCGCGAACTCGACCGAGCCGGGACAATCGATAAAGGTGTAACTATCGCCCATGAAGGTGGTGGTCGCGGCGCTCAGGCCCACGCCCATCTTGTGATTGCGCGCTTCGGGGCTGGCATCGCCGACGGAAGTTCCAGCATCGACGCTGCCGGCACTTTTAATGGCGCCCGTTCGCGCCAGTATGGCTTCTAGAAGTGTGGTTTTACCGCTCTGGAAAGGGCCCACCAGCGCAATGCACCGTGGACCGCGGGGACTTCTGACGTCTTGTCCCATTGCCGCCTCCCGTTTTGGAGCTCGGCCCGTGATTGGGTCGGCGGGACTGATGCTCCGCCTGTCCCGTGATTTTGGCAAGCAGGAAAACGTCGCTGCGCTGCGATGTGATGGCAAAGGCGTGGGTATGGTCATTGCGAGGAGCGTCAGCGACGAAGCAATCCAGCCTACCTCCGCAGAGGGATTGTGGATTGCTTCGCGGAGCCTGTCATCGGGCCGCATTCGCGCGACCCGTTGGCCCGCAATGACGGGGAAAGCGGGAATGCATACCTTCCCGGCCTGAGTTCCAAACCTTCCGATCCGGCAGCAATGCTGACGCCTACCTGGCCCAGCACGCACAAGGGCTGCAGCGCGATCGAATTGGCGGAGCCGCCGACGCGCAGGCGGCGCTAAGCACCCGCATGGACAGCAGCGATATGCGAGACAAGGACGAACCCAAGGCCTCGGATGTCGCGACGCTCATCCGGCTACGCTTGACGGGCCGGAGCAGCAATCGATGAACTTCGCAAGGAGACCCGTGACCTCGGTTGGCCGCTCCAGGCTCGGTAGATGGGCAGTGCCAGTCAAAACGTGGCCCGACCCGTTCAGCATCGTCGTTGCAATATGACGGCATCGTTCCTGAATGTGCGGAAAATCGAGGTCGCCCCAGATGACAAGCGATGGCGCTGATATCTCGCGCAGACGATGGAAGGTGGACGCGACGTCGAGGTTCGATCCAACCGGCGGCGACCGTAGCGCGATGGCGTTCATCTCGAGGAACAGCCGGCGCGCCTCACCTGTGACACGCTCCTCGGGCTGCAGTGGACCGTCCAGCCAAAGATGAGCCTTGATTGCGTTCACTCGATCCAAATCGCCGGCTTGTTCGGCGTCCTTAAGCTTGACCATCAGGCCCTCGATCTCGGGCGGATAGATCGCCTCAGGCGCGCCGCCCACGGCGGGCGCAATGAGAACGAGGGCGCGGACATAGGATGGATGCAGAAGAGCGGCGTCGAGCGCGGTCCGTCCACCCTGGGAACATCCAACAAGAATCGTCGGCGCGCCGTTCCCGACGGCGTCAATCACCGCGAGCAAGTCCGCGACTGCAGAAAAGTCCTCCTTTTCCGCGCGAGTCTCGCCAAAGCCCCGCCGATCGTACGCGATCGCCTTGGTGCTTGCGCCGAGGGCATCCAGTTGCGCGCGCCACATGCGACTATCGCAGACCGCGGCATGCAGAAAGACGACAGGGTCGCCGTTGCCGACGGCTGTCGCCGCCAACCTGGCTTGACCGGACGCAATCTGATGATTCGACATCATGATTGATGCTGGCCCCGTTGACTTGCAATAACGGAGACAAGCCGCCCCGATCAGCGCCCAGGCCGGAGTTCCAGGCTTTCCAGTCCGGCAGCAATGCTGACGCCAACCTGGCCTTGCACGCTGAGCGGCTGCAGCGCGATTGAGTTCGCCGAGCCGCCGACCAGCACATTGCCGCCGACGCCGACGCCGAACGTCGCGCTGCCTTGCGCGCCGACATAATCGCCGGAAAGGCCGCCCGGCCCGAGCCGCGCGACAGGCGCAAATACACCCCAGGCCAACGCCGATTCCTGGGTGATGCCGAGATCGAGCCCGACCTTGCGGATGGTGGCGACGTAGCGATCTTCCGGCATGCCCTCGGCGCGCAGCACGCAGCCGAGATGGGTCACGGAACCGACGATGAAGCCGACGCTGGCGCCGCCGCGGCACTCCAGCACGCCGACCTGCACGCGCTGCGCCTGCTGCGCATTGGCGCCGTCGATGGATGAAGCCAATATGGAGAGTGCGGCTGCGGCAAGGATGAGGGAACGACGCATAAAGTAATCTCCGGCTGAAAACTGTGATGCGAGCAGAGAAGAAAATCAGCGCCGTGCCCGCAGCGTTCACCGTTCTATGCCACAGCACTACGGCCCGTGCCAGATTCACTACCGCAGTCATTCCGGGGCGCGCAAGGCGCGAACTATGGTGCGCAATTGCGCACCTGAGAATCTCGAGATTCCGGGTCTGGTCCTTCGGACCATCCCGGAATGACGGATCCAACTCAACAAAAAAGGCCCGCTTGCGCGGGCCCTTTCACTAGCACCTATCCGTCAACCGCGGCGGTGATGCCGGCGATGGTGGTGCCGACGGGGGCCGAACTGCACCGCCTGCAGCTCGAGGCCGGCGATACCGGCGGCGACGTTCAATCCGGTCTGTCCCTGCAGGCTGATCGGCTGCAGGGCGTAGGCATTCGCTGGACCGCCTACCAGGAAGTTGCCGCCGCCGCCAACGCCGATCGATGCGTTGGCGCCGACGCCGCCGTAAGTGCCGGCGAGTTCGCCGCGCCCGAGGCGGCTGTTCGGCGCGTTGACGGCCCAGGACAACTGGGTCTGTTCGGTGACGCCGAGATCGAGACCAATACGCTGCACCTTGGCGAGGTAGGGCTCAGGCCGGCGGCCTTCGCTGCGGAACACACATTCGAGGCTCGTCACCGAGCCGACCACGAAGCCGACATTCTGGCCGCCCTGGCATTGCAGGATACCGGCGCGAACCGGCGGTGCCGCGTCGGCGCTTGCGATCGGCGCGATCAATGCCGCCGCGGCGAGTGTCAATGTCAGGAGTCGCATGTGTCCCAGTCTCCGCATGTTGATGAACAAATTTAGCGGAGCGGACAGGATGGAAGTGCCGTGTCGAAAACATGGCGCTTGATCGAGAAGCCGTCAAAACATTGCGTTCTCGTTCACGCGCGATGTGATTTGACGGCCGTCGTTTTGACGCGATTGCTGGTGCGAACCGCAACCCGTCCTGCATCAACTGCAGAACGGGCTCGTGCCGCGAAAACGCTTCTTATCGCAAATTGCCGCAGAAGCGCTGGATGCGCTTGCAGGCATCTTCGAGATCGGAGGTCTTGGTCGCGTAGGAGATGCGGAACGCCGGGCCCAATCCGAACGCGGAACCCTGCACGACGGCGACGCCTTCGCTCTCGAGGAGCTCGGTAACAAAATCCTCGTCATTGGCAATCACCTTGCCGGACGGCGAGGTCTTGCCGATGGTGCCGGCGCAGGACGGATAGACGTAGAACGCGCCCTCGGGCCGCGGGCATTCGATGCCCTTGGCCTGATTCAGCATCGAGACCACGAGGTCGCGGCGCTCCTTGAACATCTTGTTATGCACCGGGATGAAATCCTGCGGACCGTTCAACGCTTCGACGGAGGCCCACTGCGCGATTGACGATGGGTTCGAGGTCGACTGCGACTGGATCGTCGCCATCGCCTTGATCAGGTCGGCCGGGCCGCCGGCGTAACCGATGCGCCAGCCGGTCATGCAATAGGCTTTCGACACGCCGTTCACCGTCAGTGTGCGCTCGTAGAGTTTCGGCTCGACCTGCGCAGGCGTCGCGAACTGGAAGTCGTCATAGACCAGGTGCTCGTACATGTCATCCGTCATCACCCAGACATGCGGATGCTTCACCAATACGTCGGTGATCGCCTTGAGTTCGGCGCGGGTGTACGCGGCACCGGTCGGGTTCGACGGCGAGCACAGGATGATCCATTTGGTCTTCGGCGTGATCGCCTTTTCCAGATCCTCGGGCCGCAGCTTGAAGCCGCTCGATGCCGGGCACACGACGGGGACCGACTCGCCGCCGGCCAGCGCCACCATTTCCGGATAGCTGACCCAGTACGGCGCCGGGATGATCACCTCGTCGCCGGGATTGAGGGTTGCCATCAGCGCATTGTAGAGCACCTGCTTGCCGCCGGTGCCGACGATGATCTGGTTCGGCTTGTAGGTGAGGCCGTTCTCGCGCTGGAATTTGCCGATGATGGCTTCCTTCAACTCGGGAATGCCGCCGACGTCGGTGTACTTGGTCTTGCCGGCCTCGATGGCGCGGATCGCCGCCAGCTTGATGTTGGCGGGCGTGTCGAAGTCCGGTTCGCCGGCGCCGAGGCCGATGACGTTGCGCCCCGCCGCTTTCAGCGCGCGCGCTTTATCCGTGACCGCGATCGTCGCGGACGGCTTCACACGGGCGAGCGCAGCGGACAGGAAGGGCATCATGATCTCCTGGCAAACGTCGTGATTTCTGAAATTCACGACTCTTTTTGATGGGAACGCCGCACCCTAAGGCGCGGCGCGTTGCATCGCAAGAAGCTTGGCCGGATGCCGGTCAAACTTTGGGGAACGCCGAGCAGCCTCGGTACGATCGGAGCAATGCCGGCGCAATATTCGTAAAGTTCCGCGGCGAAAAGACTCATATCTGGCAAGCCGTTCCGGCAGACCGCGCCGGGGCTCAAACAGGTGTGCACGACTCAATGGTAAGGTGCCTCGTCGCGAGTCGCACCCGACCTTCGGTCATGCCCCGCGCACGTTACCTTCGGACGTATGCTGGCTACCGTTCCTGATCCTGGGTCCCGGCTCTGCGCCGCGTCACTTGCGTGCCGCGCCGCGTCCGGGACACGAAAGATTTTAGGTCGACGGCTGGTCTTCGTTCCCCGGACGCAGCGCAGCGCCCAGCGGTGCGCTGCAGAGCCGGGGCCGACGCGCTGGATCCCGACACCCACACATCACCCGAGGCGGGACGCAGCCAGCGTCGTCGCGCAGGATTGAATCAATCCGCTCATCCGCTCCCGACCATGTGATGCCTTGCCTTTCCTTGCGTCGTGGCATGGCATGCTGCGCGCGTGCAGTGCAGTAGAGGTTTTCGACTTTTTCCATTCCGCGGGTCTTGCGAGGCATTCGTATCGGCATCATTGTTTAGCCGCGTTGCGGCGCGAAGGCTTTCCGCAGTTCGCTCCCCGCGTGCGCCCCCCGACCCCTGTGAACCCAACGACGATGTACAAGCTCTATTCGATGCAGCGCTCCGGCAACAGCTACAAGGTCCGCCTTGCGCTGGCGCTGCTCAACGCGCCCTATGAGGCGATCGAGGTCGACATTCTCCGTGGCGAAAGCCGCACGCCGGAGTTTCTGGAGAAGAACCCCAGCGGACAGGTGCCGCTGTTGGAAGTCGCCGAAGGACGCTACCTCGCCGAGTCCAACGCCATTCTCTGGTATGTCTGCGGCGGCACGTCGCTGGCGCCGGAGTCGCGGGTCGAGCGCGCCGAAGCGCTGCAATGGATGTTCTTCGAACAGCACGCGCTGGAGCCCAATATCGGCGCCGCTTATTTCTGGCTGTCGCTGGTCAAGGGCGGCCGCGACCTGCAGACGCATGCGCTGGAAGACTGGATGGAGCGCGGCTATGCCGCGCTTCAGGTGATGGAAAACCATCTCAAGAACCGCGCCTATTTCGCGGCCGGACAACTCACGGTCGCCGACATCGCATTGTACGGCTACACCCACCTCGCCGACCGCTGCGACTACGACCTCGCGACCTTCCCCGCGATCCGCGCCTGGCTGCGGCGAGTCGAACAGACGCCTGGTTTCGTGACGATGGACTGGCGGCCGGAGGCCGAGGTCGACGACCACACCGGCATCGCCGCCGGCGTATAGCCGCCCTCGACCCTTCTCACTTTCGCGCGAGTATCCCGCCAAAAGTTAATAATAGCGGGCACAACGTTAACCTTTGCCGCGATTCCGCCATTTTCAACGTCCGGTCGCCGTAATGTTGCCGGTGATGATTGCAAAGTTTTCCTGAATCGCGGGTGATTCGTCCCGCGTTACAAGGATTTAGACCATGATGCGGTCACCCGGCGCGGTCGGCTTCGAGAGCAGCCGCGCGCCCGTCGCTTCTTCTCGATTGCTTGGTGCCATCGCAACCTCGCTCGCGCTCGGCACGCTATCGCTTTGCCTCATGGTCACCCTGACGGTGCTATCGATCAAGGCCACCGTCGCGATGCCCATTCCGTGACAGGTCCGGCCTTTTTGTTTGCATCATTGGACTAGCGAACGCGCGATGATCAGCATCGCGATGTGGACCAGAATGAAGACACCCGTCGGCCTTGTGACCGTCGCGTTGACGGTAGCGATCCTGCTCGCCGTCTCCTTCCTGATCGCCACCGGCACGCGCGGCGAAGAGTCGGCGTTCGACTCGTCGGCGGGCGAACTCGAGGTTCGGACCATTGCGAGAGGCCTCGTCAATCCGTGGGCGCTGGCATTCCTGCCCGATGGAACGATGCTGGTGACCGAGCGTCCCGGCCGCATGCGCCTCGTCAGCGCGGAGGGCCAGGTCTCGCCGCCGCTCAAGGGCGTGCCTGACGTGTGGGCCTCAGGCCAGGGCGGCCTGCACGATGTCGTCACCGACAAATCCTTTGCGCAGAACCGCACCATCTATTTCTGTTACGCCGAACGGGCCGCGGGTGGCGGCCGCACCACGGCCGCGCGCGCGAAACTGAGCGACGACAATGGCCGGCTCGACGAGCTCAAGATCATCTTCCGCCAGCAGGGACCGCTGTCGTCAGGCAATCACTATGGCTGCCGCATCGCGCAGGCCGATGACGGCAATCTGTTCGTGGCGCTCGGCGATCACTTCACCCATCGCGACCAGGCGCAGAATCTCGGCAACCATCTCGGCAAGGTAGTCCGGATCGCGCCCGATGGTTCGGTGCCATCAGGCAACCCGTTCGCCGGCCGCGCCGATGCCAAGCCGGAAATCTGGAGTTACGGGCACCGCAACGTGCAGGCGCTCGCGATCAATCCGGCGAGCGGCGAGCCTTGGGAAATCGAGCACGGACCGCGCGGCGGCGACGAGGTCAATATCGTCGGCAAGGGCAAGAATTACGGCTGGCCGGTGATCGGCTACGGCGTCGATTACTCCGGCGCGAAAATCCACGCGAGCACGACCAAGGACGGCATGGAGCAGCCGCTTAAATACTGGGTGCCGTCGATCGCGCCGTCAGGCATGGCCTTCTACACCGGAAAGCTGTTTCCGAAATGGAACGGCAGCCTGTTTACCGGGGCGCTGCGCAGCGCACTGCTGGTGCGGCTGACGCTAAACGGCAACGCCGTGACGTCGGAGGAGCGCCTGCTGCAGAACCTGCACGAGCGGATCAGAGACGTCCGTCAGGGGCCAGACGGTGCGCTATGGCTGCTCACAGATAGTTCGAACGGACGGGTCTTGCGGGTGGCGCCGGCCTCGAAGTAACGATACCTCTGAACAAAAACACGCTCACCATTTGTGAAAGATCAAAAACGCGCCGATCGCGATGAAGAGAAAGCCGAGCGCGTGATTCCATCCCAGCGGCTCCTTCAGATAAAGCACCGAGAAGCAGGCGAACACGACCAGCGTGATCACCTCCTGCATGGTCTTGAGTTGCGCTGCGGAATACACCGCGCTGCCCCAGCGGTTGGCCGGGACCGCCAGCCAGTATTCGACGAAAGCGATTCCCCAGCTCGCCAGCACGACCACCGGCAATGCGCTTTCCTTGAATTTCAGATGGCCGTACCAGGCAAAGGTCATGAAGATGTTGGACGCAAACAGCATCAGGACCGGAAGTAACGTGGGCGAAACAGTGGGCATCGATGTCCTCTTGCAAAATGGCGTGCACCAATCATCGGGTGCGGTACGGCGTTCCTTAACTCGATATCATTTGATTTCAAAAGTGCGAAAGTCCTACGCATGCGGGCAACGCTCTCTTAGGACTGGCGGCAGAAAGGCGTGCACAATCGCAACAATCAGGCATGCTCGCGGCTTATTCCCGGCAATTGGCGAGAACGGGCATGCAGTTAGACTGGCGCGCAATCTCCGGTCCGGCTCTAACGACAGCGACGGCGATGATCGCCTTCCTTGTCGATCGGCATTTCGTTCCCGTTCCCAATCCCGGCCCGCTATTCGTCTGCATCGTCGCGTTCGCCGCTTCGATCAGCGGCATCACCTCCGGCATGATCAGCGCCGTGATTGCGGTGGCATCTTCGGCGATGTTCTTCCTCAACCACCGCGCTACCCCGGGTTACGACATGTCGGACCTGCCGCGCATGCTGCTGCTGGCGGCAACCGCGGGCGGCACCGCGCTGATCACCGGCCTGTTGCGGAAGAAATGGGTCGATGCGTTCGCGTGGGAAAGGAAGCATCATGCCACCGCCGAACGGCTGTCGGCCGCGCTCGACCAGGTCGATATCGGCATCGTGCTGCTCGATTCCGACACCCGCGCCGAATTCATCAACCGCGCCTTCCGCGATTATTTTAAGCTGTCCGACGCGCAGGCCGACAGCAAGCCGCCCTTCATTGCGCTGATGTATCACGGCCGCGACACCGGCGCCTGGCAACTGCCCGAGGACGAGTTGAGCGCCTTCATCGCCAAACGCACCGAGATGATCCGAACCGGCGATTCCACGCCGATCAACCTTGAGCTCGCCGATGGACAGGTGCTGCGCTTCACCTGCACGGCACTTCCCGACGGCGGACGCATGCTGAGCTACACGCCGGTCACCGATCTCGTTCGCCACACCGACGATCCCGGCAGCGCGGAGTATTATCGCGCGCTGCGCGGCAGCCATCGCAGCCTCGCGAGGCACCTCGGCGCCGCGGAATAGCGAAGCGAGCGCGACGACGAGCGGTCCTCTTCAACCTCGCCCCGCCTGCGGGAAAGGTCGGATTGCGAAGCAATCCGGGTGAGGGGGTACAGGTCTCACCACGATCACGACTCGCGGAAGCAGCCCCTCACCCCAACCCTCTCCTCGTGAAGAACGGGGAGAGGGAGTCGAGCGCCTACCGCGAAGTTGATCCCATGCGGCTGCGCCTGTAGTAAGAGGCCTCTCCAGTGCGCGTTCGCGACGCTGTTTTCTCCACCAACACGGAATCGCTTAATGCCCGGCGACCTCACTATCCGCTTCGTCACCCGCCAGGACTACGCGCAATGGCTTCCGCTATGGGACGGCTACAACGCCTTCTATGGCCGCACGGGCGCGACCGCGTTGGCGCCCGAGATCACGGCGATGACTTGGACGCGCTTCTTCGATGCCTATGAACCGGTGCATGCGCTGGTGGCCGAGAGCGGCGGCGAACTGCTCGGGCTGACGCATTATCTGTTTCACCGCTCTACGACCATGATCGAGCCGAACTGCTATCTGCAGGACCTCTTCACCTGCGTCGCAGCGCGCCGCAAGGGCGTTGGCCGTGCGCTCATCGATGCCGTATACGAGCAGGCCAGGCGCGCAGGATGTTCCCGCGTCTATTGGCAAACGCACGAGACCAACCACACCGCAATGCAGCTCTACGACAAGGTGGCGGACCGCTCCGGCTTCGTCGTGTACCGGAAGATGCTCTGAGGCACGGCTTTCGGCCGACCTGTGGATAAGTTCTGCCGTCACGCCAGCGTAACAAAGCGCAGGTAGCCTGCCCCTGCGTCTGATCAGGCCCCCCCCGTCTCAGATCACGCGCCCCAGCGGTCCCCGTCAGTCGCCGCGTCTGACCGGGGCCGCATCTTTTTTGTGCCGCATAGCTGCCAAGCGCGGGCGCTGGTCCGCTTTTCTTGCGGGTCGCAGCCGTGCGCGCCACAATGCGCCCTCGTCCGCCCTTCCCACAGGATCGATCCATGCAAATTCGCAACCTCGGCGGCTCCGGCCTGCGTGTGTCCGCCGTCGGCCTCGGCTGCAACAACTTTGGCCAGCGCACCGATCTGGAGACCTCGCGCAAGGTCATCCACAAGGCGATCGACCTCGGCATCACCCTGTTCGACACCGCCGACATCTATGCAGGCATGGGTGGCTCCGAGACCGTGCTCGGCACCGTGCTCGGCGACCGGCGCAAGGACATCGTGCTGGCGACGAAATACGCGAAACCGATGGCGACCGACGGCACCAAGCAGGGCGCCTCGCGCCGCTACATCATGTCCGCGGTCGAGGCCAGCCTGAAACGGCTGAAGACCGACTACATCGATCTCTACCAACAGCATGAGTACGATCCCCTGACGCCGATGGAAGAAACGCTGCGCGCGCTCGACGACCTCGTGCGCCAAGGCAAGGTCCGCTACATCGGCAATTCGAACTTCCCGGCCTGGCGCATTGCGGAGGCGGAAATGCTGGCGCGGCAGATGAACGTCAACCGCTTCGTCTCCTGCCAGGATGAATACAGCCTCGTGGTGCGCGGCATCGAAAAGGATTTGCTGCCGGCCGCAACGGAATACAAGCTCGGCCTTTTGCCGTTCTTCCCGCTGGCGAGCGGCCTTCTCACCGGCAAATACAAGCGCGGCACTGATGCCCCCGCCGAGACCCGATTCGCCAAGGCGCCGGCGCTGAAAGACCGCTACGTCACGGCGCGCAACGAGGACATCGTCGAAAAGCTCCAGGCGTTCGCGCTGGAGCGCGGCCACACCATGCTGGAGCTTGCGTTCTCCTGGCTGGCGGCCCGTCCGCAGGTTTCGAGCGTCATTGCCGGCGCCACCCGCGTCGAACAGGTCGAGCAGAACGTGAAAGCGATCGGCTGGACGCTGAGCGCGGAGGAACTCGCAGAGGTGGATCAGATTACGAAGTAGCGTTAGTGGTGCTCTCTCCGCTCCCTCTCCCCTTCCTTCACGGGAGAGGGTTGGGGTGAGGGGCTGCTTCCGCGAGCTGTAGATGACGTAAGACCTGTACCCCCTCACCCGGATTGCTTCGCAATCCGACCTCTCCCCGCAAGCGGGGCGAGGTTAGAGGCAGCGAACTCTATTTCAAGAGCTCGGCCTGGATCACCGTCAGAACGCCCTCGGCATTGCCGAGCACATCGTTGTTCCAGAAGCGAAGCACGCGATAACCTTCTTCTGCCAAGCGCCGATCACGAATTGCGTCGGCGGCTGATTCATTGTGCTGGCCACCATCCACTTCGATGATCAGCCGTCGTTCGCGGCAAACGAAATCGCACATGTAGCCACTGATCGGCACTTGCCGTGCGAACTTGTGCCCGTCGATCTGACGATTACGGATGCGATTCCACAGGACTGTTTCCGCATCCGTTTGATTAACCCGCAATCGTCTCGCGATTCGGATGGACTTTTCATTGCGGCCACGCATTGCCCTGCCCCTCACCCGGATCGCAAGGGCGATCCGACCTCTCCCCGCAGAAGGGCGGGGAGAGGTTTAAACCACCAGCCCCTGCATCGGCTTCACGGCGCTGCTGTCCGGAAACACATTCTCCGCCAACACCTTCTCCGCCAGCCCGAACTGATCCTGCAGCACGCCTTTCATTACCGCGCGCAGATCGGTACTCGGCGCGAGGTCGCGGCCCTGATAGAGGCTCGCCGGCTTCAGCCCCGGCCAGTCCGCGATCACGCGCCCGCCGTTCACCGCACCGCCGGCGAGCAGCGCGACCGTGCCGGTGCCGTGATCCGTGCCTTGCGTGCCGTTGATGCGCGCGGTGCGGCCGAACTCGGTGGCGACCACGATCACCGTATCGCGCCAGCGGGGTCCCAGCACAGTTTCGAATTCGGCGAGTGCGCCGTCGAGTCCGCCGAGCAGTTGCGCCAGCCGGCCGACCGGGCCACCTTCATTGGCATGCGTGTCCCAGCCGTCGAAGGCGAGCGCGCCGATCCGCGGGCCGTCGTCGGCCGCCATCAGCCGGGCCGCGCCGCGCGCCGCCAGCCGCATCGCCGCTACGCCGCCAGCGCCCGGTCTTGGCTTTATGTCATCGCCCTGCGCGGCTCTGTCGAGCGCAAGGCCCTGCTTCAGGGCCGAGCCCAGCGCAGCATCGCGGTGCTGATAGATCTCGAGCAGCCGCATCGCGGTGTCCTCGCTGGCTTGCGGCAGCGCGAATGGCGCCCAGCCGACGGTCGGCGCCGCGCCGCGCAGCACCAGCGGCGTGATCGGGCCGACCGCAAGCCCACTCGTCACCCGCTCGCCCTTCGGCAAGCCTTCCAGCGCGCGGTTGAGCCAGCCGGATTGCACCCGGCCCGGGCCGGCAAAGCCGCTTTCGAGCACGTCCTGCCCGTCGAAATGCGAACGGTCGCGATAGGGCGTCGCCACCGCATGGATCACCGCGGCATTCTTCTCGCGATACATCCGCGAAAACTCCGGCATCGCCGGATGCAGTGAAAAGAAATTGTCGAGCGGCAGCGCCGCGTTCGGACCGCTCGACGACAACGCGATCGCGCCGTGCAGGCCGGCATAATCAGGGTCGCCAATCGGCGCAACCGTCGCGAGCCCGTCCAGCGCGCCGCGCAGGATCACGAGCACCAGCCGCGGATCGCGGCCGTCGGCCGCGTGTGCGAATTTCGGCAGATAGGCCCACGCCGCAAAGGAGGCGCCGCCGAGCAACACGGCGCGGCGCGACGTCGGCAACGATCGGGCTTCCTCGCAGCAACCCATTGTCGTTTCCATGGCCGTCATCTCCTCTGGAATTCCGGCGACATCAACAACAGCGCCAGCGCCTGCTGCCGCGATTCCGCGCGCTCGATGGCCCGCCGCGTCTCCACCGACGCGATGTCGGCGGCAGCCAGTTCGAGCAGGTCGCGGGGATCGACGCCCTCGGCGAGTCTTGATGCAATCTGGGTGGAAATATCGAGGCGCAGTTTCATGCCCTCCGGCGCCAGCCATGCGGCGTTAGTGTCGGGAAAACCGTTCGGCCCGGCCGGCGACCACAATGGCTGGCCGAGCGCCGTCAGGCCGGCGAGATAGAGATTGGGATTACTCGGAATCTGCGCCAGCAGGCGGCCGGCCGCGACGAGAAATTCGTAAGGCGAGCGGATCTTGGTGAGCGGCGCCCGCCAGGCCTCGTCGGAATCGACCAGCGCCAACGCCAGCGCCTTTAGATCGCCGTCGGTTCTCGCGAAGACATCGGCGAGCCGCGCCACCAATGCCCGCGGCGGATCGTCCGATACGAAGTGGCGCGCGAATTTTCCCGCGATGAACTTTGCCGTCGAGGGATGACGCGCGATATCAGCCAGCACCGCCTCGCCCTGCGCCACGCCGTCGGCATCGTAGACCTTGCCCATCACCCGTTGCGCGCCCGGCTGGTGCGCATTGGCATTGAACACGAAGCTGCCGGGTGCGCCGAGCTGGCCCAACCTTCCGGCAAAGGTCCAGCCCGTGATGATGTTCGCCAGCGACGTCACGTCATCCTGCGAATAGCCGCCACCGACGCCGAGTGTATGCAACTCAAGTATCTCGCGGGCGAGATTTTCGTTCAGTCCTCGGTTGCGGTTTTTGCCGGCGCGCGAATCCGGGCCCAGCGATTGCTGGTTATCGAGGAAGAACAGCATCGCCGGATGCTGCTCGACCGCCTTCAGCATGTCGGCGAAGCGTCCGAGCACGTGCGGCCGGATCGCCTCGCGCTCGAACGAGCCGGCCCACATCCGCGCCAGCCCGCCCTTGCTGGCGGAAATGCAGAAATGATTCGACCAGAACACGACAAGCCGCTCGGCGAATCCGCCATCGGTGATGACGGCTCGCTGCAGCCGCGCCAGCGCCTCGGCACGAAAGGTTTTCTGGATGATGTTGAGCGGTTGTGGCGGCGGCTTTGGCGCATTGGGCTGCATCGCTTCCGCCGGTGCCATCGCGGCGGGATTCTCCGCAGGCTTGGCCTGTGGCTCCCTGGGCGCCATCTCCATGGCAATGCCGTTGAGTGACAGGTTTCGCCGCTGGCCCTTGACTTCGGGCCGCGGCGATGCGCCTTCGCCTGCAGCCGGCGGCGCGGCCGATTTGGCGGCGGCCTCGCGAGCCTGCTGGAGTTCGAACTGATAGTCGAACACCGCTTTGCCGAGCGCGGGCGTCGACTGCAGCCCCGGCACTTCGAGCAGCACGCGATTGGGACGGCCGAGTTCCGCCTTGACGAAACCGCGCGGATCGGATGCGGCGTTGAGAACATCGCCGGATGCCCCGCCGCGCGCGCCGAAGCCGAAGCGATTGAGCGCAACGATGGCGGCTTGCGAATCGCGGGCCATCGGATTTCCCTTGGAATTTCCCAGGCGTATAGTGGCGAAGTATAACGCGCTTCGGCGTGAACCCGGGATTAATTCCGCGTCAGGATTCAGCCTTGTTGATGACAGATCGTTTGGAAAATGCGCCCTCGCGCCGCCTCGCCTGCGCCGGCTGCGGCAACGAATTTGGCTGCAACCTGTCTGGCCCCTGCTGGTGCACCGACGAGACGTTCCGCCTGCCGATGCCGGTGGACGGCAGCGATTGCCTCTGCCCGGACTGCCTGCGCAAACTCGCTAGCCAGCGCGCCGGCGCGGGTGCGGCGTGACCGGGAAATGGAACGTCGGCGCCGTCCTGCTCGACATGGATGGCACGCTGCTCGATACGGAGCGGGTCTATTTCGACAGCCTGGTCGCAGCACTCACCGCACACGGCTACACCGACGACGCCGGAACGCTGTGCCAGGCGATGGTCGGCCTGCCCGGCCCGGATTGCGAGGCCATGCTGCTCACGCGCTACGGGGATGGCTTTCCGCTTGCGGAGGTCAGCCGTGCCTTCGTCAGCAACCGCAATGAAATTCTCGGCGCAGGCCTGCCGCTGAAGAGCGGCGCGATCGAACTCCTGGATGCGCTGCAGGCGGCCGAATGTCCGATGGCGATCGTCACCTCCTCATCGCTGCGCACGGCGGATGCGCATCTAAAGCTCGCAGGAATCCGCGGTCGTTTCGCAACGCTGCTGACCCGCGACGACGTCGCCCGCGGTAAGCCAAGCCCCGATCTCTATCTGCTCGCGGCATCGCGATTCGGCCTGAAGCCGGAAGCTTGCGTGGCGGTCGAGGATTCCAACCACGGTGTGACCGCTGCGCATGCCGCAGGCGCCATTACCATCATGGTGCCCGACATGGTGACGCCGACGGAAGAATCGCGCGCACGATGCGCGGCTGTGGTGCCGGATTTAAATGCGGTGCTGGCGATGCTGTACGAGCGTGGCGCCTTAACGCGAAACCGCTAGCAACCGCCATTGCGAGCCAAGCGACTTGTCCGCCGAAGCCTTGGCAAAGGCGGAAGCAACCCATAGCGGCACAAGCGGAGGCATGTATTGCTTCGTCGGGGAGCCTGTCATCGGGCGCGTATTCGCGCGACCCGTTGGCTCCTCGCAATGACGGAGTGAGCCAGCGCACTACCTTCCCCGCCTCGTCGCTGGCCTCCCGCGCGCCGGCAGCGCCGCCTCGACCAACGCATGCGCCGCCTCACCGGCGGTTTCCATATATGACGGGTCGCGATGCAACAGCACGACGGCGAACGAGCCGTCGAGCAGCAGCAGGATTTGCCGCGAGAGCCGCACGGAATCGGCGATGCCCTCCTCCGCAAAGGTCGCGCGCAACCATTCCTCGAACTTCTTCTTGTGCGCCGCGCCGATCTTGATCGCGGGATGGCCGGGCAGGTTGGCAAGCTCGGCCGAGGTGCGAAGGAATCCGCATCCCTTCCACTTCGGGTGCCGCGCCGATCGCGCCAGATTGCGAAAGATCGCTTCGACCTTGGCAGGCAGGCCGCCCTGGGCTTCCGAAAACCATTTTCGGAACAGGGCGAGATTGGGCTGGTCGCGGCCAGCGAGATACGCCGCCACCAGATCGTCCTTGCTCCTGAAATGATAGTAAAGCGTGCGCTTGGTGACGCCGGCCTTCTCGGCCACGGCATCGACGCTGACGCCCCGGATGCCGTCATTGTAGAACAGCGCGTTCGCCGCCGAGATGATGCGGTCGCGCGTCGGGACTTCGGATCGTGCCATGCCTGTCTATGTATACTAACCAGTGAATATACACAACGTAGTCGAGCTTCTAGGGTACCGGGCCGGTGAACGACCTGGCGGAGGCTTTCGATGTCCGATCCCATCCTGTTCGAAATCAACGACAACATCGCCCTGATCACGCTGAACCGCCCGGGCAAGCTCAACGCACTGAACTACGCATTGATCGAGCATCTGATGGCGGTGCTGGATACGATCGAGACGGATGACGGCATGCGCGCCGTAATCCTGACCGGCGCGGGTGAACGCGCCTTTTCCGCCGGCGCCGATATCCACGAGTTCTCAGGCAGTGTTCGCCAGGGTCGCGATACAGCCATTCGTGACTTCGTCCGGCGCGGACAGGCCATGACTGCGCGGCTCGAAGCTTTCAGGAAACCGGTGATCGCCGCGGTCAACGGGCTGGCGTTCGGCGGCGGCTGCGAGATCACGGAAGCCGTGCATCTCGCCATCGCCAGCGAGCGCGCGCGTTTCGCCAAGCCGGAAATCGCCCTCGGCATGCCGCCGACCTTCGGCGGAACGCAGCGGCTGCCGCGGCTTGCCGGGCGCAAGCGCGCGCTCGAACTGTTGCTGACGGGCGATCCTTTCCCGCCGCAGCGGGCGCTGGAGATCGGCCTCGTCAACATGGTCGTGCCGCATGATGAATTGCTGCCCGCGGCACGCCAACTCGCAAACCGCATCATCCGGCATTCGCCCCGCGCGATCGGCAGCATCATCACCGCGGTCACCCGCGGACTGAACATGGCCATTGCCGAAGGGCTGCAAGTCGAGAGCGAGCAGTTCGCCGCGCTGGTGCCGAGCCACGATCTCCGCGAAGGCATCAACGCGTGGCTCGAACGCCAGCCCCCGCTCTACCGCGGTGGCTGACACCAGGCCAAGGATCCTGCTGCCGGCTCCTTTCCGGCCGGCAAGGCGGCGTCCTTGGTCGCGATCATCGTCCGGATGTCGTCGGCCAGTTCGCGGTAATGCAGGCCGAGGCGCAGGTATAGCTCGCGCTTCGCCCCATCCGCGGTCAACTTGCCGATCAATTCGCATTCGGCAGCGAGAGTTTCAAACCGCTCCAATCTGGCTTCAAGATCGGTCATGACGCGTCTCCCCTAACGGCCACCAAGCTTACGCCTTCATTTTACGTCACGGCTAACATCGTTATCGGGTAGAACTAATTTACAGCCTCGGCGATTGCGCGGAGAGGCGCACAATCATTGCTGCTTGTTTCGGCCAGCGAAGCCCGTACGCGCGGCAGCCGACGTCAGGCGTGATAGCTCGGCGATTTCCGCGCGATGCGGTCGAACGCGTCGAGCAGCCGCTCGCGCCAAGCATAGACCGGATCGTCTTCCGTCAGCAGCTTGAACGGGCTGACCACGCGCGCCCACTGGAACGCGCCGAGCTTGATGTAATCCGCATAGTTCGCCGCCGCCACAAGCGGAAGCATGGATTGCGCGGCCGCTCCCGCGGAACGATTTCGCGAAGGCCAGCGTTGTGTTTTTCCGTCGATAGTGGAGACCATGATGGCAAAGACCGCGCCTCCGATTCCCCCGGACAATCGGAGCCCCAAGGGTCCCGGCAGCGCGCCCCGCGTGCCCCTCGACACCACCAAGGGCCATCGCGACGACGAGAAGAACAACATCCGCGAACAGGCCGCGCACGGCAACCTGACGCAGAACACCAGCGGCCGGCGATCGGGGTAAGGGGTGGCGTAGCAGTCGCGCTTTTCCGATTCGAATGTCAAACAGCAGTGTAGGATGGGTGGGTGGAGCGACTTGTCCGCCGTAGCTCAACGAGCGAAGGCGGAAGCGATACCCATCAATCGTGATGGACGCGACACTCGATGGGTTTCGCGGAGTTTACCATCGGGCCGGCCGAAGGCGGGACACGTTGGCTCTACCCATCCTACAAGAAGACACGCCTCCGCACTCTCGCGGCGCGAAGCGCCCGAAGTCATGCGATCGGCAATGCCCTCGAAATCGAAGAGGGCGCAGGGAAGGCCGGGTGCCCAAAACACCCGCAGTCGTGCGCAAGAATGCACACGGCGGACCGCAGGTGCGCCGGAACACCCGGCCTTCCCTGCGCAATGGTTTTAACCGCGTATACCGCGCTCTCCTCGGAGCCGAATTCCTCTGGCCTCCGTCGCTGACGGATTGACGATCGATCGAGACACGGTTGTGTCAGATCAATCTCCGCCAGCTTGACACCAGCAACGGGTGCCAGGACCACACGGTTTTGCCGTACGCGTCAGCGCCGTACGTCTTGCGCGCCGTATTCGCTCACGGCCGAAACCGCCCTGCGAACACTTTCACGCGCCCGACGCTGCTGCGTCCACCGCATCCCACCCCGCGTCCGTGACGATCGCGATCCGCCCCTCGTGAGGGGTGAGACGGCGGAATTTCTAGTGCTGATTTGGGGTGGCCGAAAAGGAAATTGTTTTTGCGCGAGGGACTGGACGGGGCAAATCACGTTGAATTGGCTCTGGAAATTAGCGTTTGCGAGCACGTCCCCTGGTCGGAGTTCGAGCCGTTGAATCGAAGTGTCGAGGTTAATCAAGTGCGATGGTCTTGCGAACCGTGATGCCGCGCCTGCGCAAGGAACGGAAATTGCGGGCCGCGGCAGTGGCGATCGCGTGGCCGGCCATCGATACGACAACGGTCACCCGGCCGCTCGTTCTTTACGACTCCGTGCAGGGCTACTGCGCCATTGGTATTTGCCGAACGCCCCGTCGACCTCCTGCTGAACTCGCAACCTGATCATCAAGCGAAGCGCCTTTTCTACCGTCTGCTTCTTGCTTCGGTTTCCAGCAGCTTTCTGCGCCTTCGCCATCAACGCGTCATCTATCTTGATATTTGTACGCATGGGCTGCATTCCGTCTCCACCGCTGCAACAGGCGGCTATCTCGGTCCCGCACGGCGGATTGCGCTGACGCTAATCTGACTGCGTCAGAAAGTTTGGAAGCCCTCGCCGGACATCTCCGCGTTCGCGGCGGTGGTTGTTGTGCCCTCTCCCCTTGTGAGCACGCCAAGCTTCAGCCACGCGGGCCCAAAAGGATCACGGCTGCGCCGATCAAACAAATGGAAGCACCCGCGACGTCCCACCGGTCGGGGCGCACGCTTTCAATACCCCACAGCCAGAACAGCGAGGCGACGATGTAGATGCCGCCATAGGCGGCGTAGGCTCTGCCGGCTGCATTGGTCTCAACCAGCGTTAGCAAATAGGCGAACACAACAAGCGAAAGAACACCGGGAAGTAGCCACCAGATTGTCTTGCCAAGTCGCAGCCAAGCCCAGAACGCAAAGCAGCCTGCGATCTCCGCAACAGCAGCTCCGACATAGACAAATGCAGTGTTCATGCCTCGAGCGTGTCACAGCATCCGTTGCGGCTTCAAGGCAAAAGATCGAACCGCGGCGCGATCAGACCGTCAGCAGAGACACAAGCTGCTCTTCGATGAACGGCCAGAGCACTGCAGTGCTCATCAGCGCCGTCGCCGCCACCATCACGTAGAGCGTGGATGCCGCCGGCTTGCATCGCGTCCGGCGCGTTTGCCACGCGATCCAACCCCAGGCACCGATGACGGCGAGGACCGCCAGACCCGTGATCCATAGATGCATATTGGCGAACCACGCGAGGACGCCGCCGGTGCCCGCAAGCAAGGCCGCAGGCAGCGCCAAGGGAAGCACGCAACACGCGCCGCAAGCAACCGCTCCGGTCGCCAGCGTCACCGCCGTCAGTCCAGCGGCCTTCGTGCCGGGCTGTCGCTCCTCGCCCGACGCTACCGCATCCGATGAAGGCGCAGCACAGGCGCAAGCGGATTGCGAGGGTGCGCCAGCGACGAACTGCTCAAACAGCGTGTCGGCGGCATCTCGTGCGGTCTCGGGGGCCGTGATGGTGAGCCGGATTTCATTCGGCTCTTCCCGCAAATCGAAGCTGAGGAATGAGCAACAAGCTTGTTCATTGCGGACCAACTCGCGCACGCGGTCGCGCGCTTCCGGCGCATAGCGCAAGTCCAGAACCAGATCGCGGCGCTCATGGCTGCGCAGCGCATCGCGCGTCAATGCGCCGATCCACGCCATTCGGTCCTTGTACGCGCCGGGCGCAAGCGTGCAGGCGATGGGTGGGGATTCGGTCGTGGTCATGAATGTCTCTCCTAGAGGCTCCGCGCTCTTTTGACGCCAGCCTTGCCTGGAGGATAGGTCTTCAAGTAACTTGAGGTTCAAGAGCTAAAAATATCAGCAGAGTCAGGCCTATGCCGAACCTGAAAATTGGAGCCCTCGCCGAACGGACCGGCACCAACGCGCCGACGATCCGCTATTACGAGGAGATCGGGTTGCTCCGCTCGGCCGACCGTCAATCCGGTGGTCAGCGCGTGTATGGCGATGCCGATGTGAAGCGGCTGTCGTTCATTCGTCGCTGCCGTGAGTTTGGATTTTCGATTGACCAAGTGCGTGCGCTGGTCGCCCTGGTGCAAGACCCGCAGAGTTCCTGCATGCATGCGCGCGACCTTGCGCAAGAGCATCTTACCGCCGTGCGCGCCAAGTTGGCCGAGCTGAAGGCGCTGGAGCGCAGCCTCGCGGCATTCATCGCGAGTTGCGATACGTCCTGTGCAGGCGGCCCCGGGCCGGATTGCGTGATCCTCGATGATCTGTCGAAAGGCTGCGGCAGCGTGAACGCCGTTTCGAAAAGCGCCCGATCAAAACGGCCGTCGCGTTCCGGGTGAGTCAGCGTGCGAGCTTGACCCGCAAAGTTGAAGCTCCCGAGTAGCCCCTCCTAGAGGCACGAGACGCGAACTCCGAGTTCTTCTGACGCAGTAGTGCTAATCCTCCCTACCCACCCTACCCAATCGGCTTCAATCCCGCCTCGATCGCCGCGCGGCGCGGCTCCAGGAACGGCGGAAGCGCCAGTTTCTCGCCGAGCGCTTCCATCGGCTCGTCGGTCGCAAAGCCTGGTCCATCGGTGGCGATCTCGAACAGGATGCCGTTGGGCTCGCGGAAATAGATGCTGCGGAAATAGAAGCGGTCGATCTCGCCGCTGTTGGGTACGCGCAACTCGTTCAGCCGCTGCGTCCAGGCGTGGTACTGCGTCTCGTCGGGGGTACGGAACGCGACATGATGGACGCCACCGGCGCCCTGGCGGGCGATTGGCGAGGCCTTGTCTTCGAGCACATGCAGCTCCGCGGCGGGGCCGCCTTCGCCCATCTCGAAGACATGAATCTCGGCACCGTGGGCGGCATACTCGCGCACCCGGCGCATGTTCATGACTTCGGTCAGCACGAAGGCGATGCGCGACAGCTCCTGCACAGTCAGCACGATCGGACCGAGCCCGCGGATCTGGTGCTCGACCGGCACGGGGCTGCGCTGCCATGGCGAGGCCGGCCCCACACCGCCATCATCGATCAGCACCAGCCGCTGCCCCTCGCCGTCCTCGAACGGCAGCGTCAAGCGCCCGTCGACTTCGATGATATCGCCGGTCGCTGCGCCCGCCTGCTTGAGGCGATCCCGCCAGTAGCCGAGGCTCTTCTCGCCGGCGACGCGCAGGCCGGTGCGCGAGATCGAATTGGTTCCGCGCCGCTCGGGCGCGGCGGGAAAATCGAAGAAGGTGAGATCGGTGCCGGGATTGGCTTTGCCGTCGGCATAGAACAGGTGATAGGCGCTGACGTCGTCCTGGTTGACGGTCTTCTTCACCAGCCGCATGCCGAGCAGGCCGGTGTAAAACGCCAAATTCTCCCGCGGCTTCGCCGAGATCGCGGTCAGGTGATGAATTCCGCCTAGCTGCATTGCGTTGTCCTCGCAGTCACATCCCCGAAAAAATCGCCCGCGACAGTTGGGCCTTCTACCGGATCATGTAGGATGTGGCCGGATGATTGACCAGCGGCACTGTCTCCGCCTTCTCTATGGGCAAGTTCATGACCGGGCATCTCATAGTCACCGACGAAGACGCGACGCGCGTGATCACGTTGCGGCGGTCCGAAAGGGAGAACGCGATTACGCGAAGCTGAAGCGGTCGGGGTGCCCACCATCTTTCCACTTAGAGCAAGTTCGATTGTGTGTGGTGGGCACGCTACGCTTTGCCCCACCCTACAAAGTCCAGCCTTGATCCTGTATGTCCGTGCCATGAAAATTTTCCGGCCTATCCTTGTAGCATTCGCGGTCGTGCTGGCGTCTGCCACGTCTCACGCCCAGACCCCCGCCCCGGTGGACCTGCGCATTCTCGCGATCAATGATTTTCACGGCTATCTCCGCCCGCCGCCGGGCGGGATCACGATCAGCGATCCCGAGGACGGGACGAAGAAGATCACTGTCCCCGCCGGCGGCGCCGAGCACATGGCGACGCTGGTGAGCCAGCTTCGCGACGGGCACAAGAACTCGATCTTTGTTGCGGCCGGCGACCTGATCGGCGCCAGCCCGTTTTTATCGGCGATGTTCCATGACGAGCCGACGATCGAAGCGCTGTCGATGATGGGGCTGGCGCTTTCTTCCGTCGGCAACCACGAATTCGACGAGGGCAAGGACGAACTCCTGCGCATGCAGAATGGCGGCTGCCATCCGGTCGACAAATGCCAGGGGCCGCACCCGTTTCTGGGCGCGAAATTCCGCTATCTCGCCGCCAGCACGATCGAGAAGAGCAGCGGCAAGACGGTGTTTCCTCCATACGAAATTCGCGCGTTCGACGGCATTCCGGTCGCTTTCATCGGCCTGACCTTGAGGGGCACGCCGGGTCTCGTTTCACCTGTCGGCGTTGCCGACCTGGAATTCCGTGACGAGGCTGCTACGGTGAACGCGCTGATCCCGGAACTGAAGGCGCGCGGCGCCGAGGCGATCGTCGTCCTGATCCACGAAGGCGGATTGCCGACCGGCGATTACAACGAATGCGCCGGCATTTCGGGGCCGATCGTCGATATCGTCAAAAAATTCGACAAGGCGGTCGATCTCGTGGTCTCCGGCCATACCCATCGCGCCTATGTCTGCGAGATCGACGGACGGCTCGTTACCTCCGGCGACAAATACGGCACACTCGTCACAGCGATCGATCTCAAGCTCGATCCCGGCACGCGCGACGTCATCAGCGCCAAGGCCGACAACACCATCGTCCGCACAGCAACGCTGGCGAAGGACGCCCAGCAGACCGCGCTGATCGAATCCTATGACAGGCTTGCCGCGCCGATCGCCAACCGCCCGGCGGGCTCGGTGAACGCAACGCTGTCGCGCGTGCCGAATGCCGCCGGCGAAAGCCCGCTCGGCGACATCATCGCAGATGCGCAACTCGCCGCGACCAGCAGCGAGACGAAAGGCGGAGCGGTCATCGCCTTCACCAATCCCGGCGGCGTGCGCGCCGACGTGACGCGCAAGGAAGATGGCGCGGTGACCTATGGCGACCTGTTCGCCAGCCAGCCGTTCCGCAATCAACTGGTGACGCTGACGCTGACGGGCAAGCAGATCAAGGACATGCTGGAGCAGCAATGGCTCGATCCGAAGCGGCCGCGGATCCTGCAGGTGTCGAAGGGATTTGCCTATGCGTGGGACGCGACGCGGCCTGAGGGTGAGCACGTGCTGGCGGAGCGGATGTCGCTGAACGGGCAACCGGTCGATCCGGCCGCGAGCTATCGCGTCACCGTCAACAATTTCCTTTTCGTCGGCGGCGACGGCTTCACCGTGCTCACGCAGGGAACCGCGCCGCAGGTCGGCGTCTATGACGTCGACGCGCTGCACGCCTATTTCAAGGCCAATAGCCCGGTCAGCCCGACCGCAGTGGATCGCATTATCAGGATCAACTAGGGCATGATGGTTTTTGGCTAGATCGGTTTGGCCGCAGACGCGCTTCACCTCTCCCGCTTGCGGGGGTCGAGACGAGCGAAGCTCGCTCTTAGGTCGGCGCGAAGCGCCGGGTGGGGGCTCTCTCCACTCGGGCAGTGTCGCCCGCGGAGACACCCCCACCCCAACCCTCCCCCGCATGCGGGAGAGGGAGCGCACCTTCTGCGTGGTCGCAACCAAACCCAATTTCATCATGCTCTAGCAGCGATGCGCTGGGCAACGTTCCCCGGATGCCGCGCAGCACGAAGTGGTGCGCTGCTGATCCGGGGTCAAAACATTGCCACGTGGGACCCGGCTCTGCGGTGCATCGTGAAGAGACGCTGCATCGCGTCCGGGACACGGAAACTGGCAGAAAAGCCATCATCGTCTTGCGAAATGCCGCGGGCCTTTCCGACCGGCCCCTAACCGCCTAGATTAGCCGCTCCTTACCGGCGCGTTCCTTATACGCCAGGATTTTTGCATGACGCTCCTTCTGACCCATACCGCTTGTCTCGACCATGTCACGCCGCCGGGACACCCCGAGCGCCCCGATCGGCTACGCGCGGTCGCCGAGGTGCTAGCGGATGAGCGCTTCAAGCCGCTCACGCGCGGCGAAGCGCCGGAAGGCAGTCTCGATTCGGTCACGCTTTGCCATGGCGAACATTATATCGGCGAGCTCCGCCACATCGCCCCTCAGAGCGGGATGATCTATATCGACAGCGATACCTCGATGTCGCCGGGCACCTGGGAAGCGGTGATGCGCGGCGTCGGCGGCGCCGTGGCTGCGACGGATGCGGTGATGTCCGGAACCCACCAGAACGCCTTCGTGGCGGTACGCCCGCCCGGCCATCATGCCGAGGTCTCGAAGCCGATGGGCTTCTGCTTCTTCGACAATGTCGCCATCGCCGCACGTCACGCCCAGCGCAACTACGGCATTGGCCGCGCCGCGATCGTCGATTTCGACGTCCATCACGGCAACGGCACGCAGGACATTTTCTGGCACGATCCGACCGTGATGTATTGCTCGACGCACCAGATGCCGCTGTTTCCAGGCACTGGCGCCAGCGGCGAGCGCGGCGAGCATGACACCATCGTCAATGCGCCGCTGGCTTCCGAGGACGGCAGCGCAAAATTCCGCGCCGCGTTCGAAAACCTGATCCTGCCGCAATTGCAGAAGTTCTCGCCGGAACTGATCATCATCTCAGCCGGCTTCGACGCGCACTACCGCGACCCACTCGCCTCGATCAACCTGAAGGCGGACGATTTCGGCTGGGTAACCCGCAAGCTGATGGATGTGGCTGAGAGCACCGCCGGCGGGCGGGTTGTCTCGGTGCTGGAGGGCGGCTACGACCTGCAGGGGCTGAAAGAGTCGGTCGCGGCGCATGTCACGGCGCTGATGGGCACGTAAATCCCCGCCTCAATAGGCCCTCAAAAGCCTTTGTTTCGACGCGTTTTCTTCACGCGAACCGGTACCCACTCCGCCTGAAAACGCTATAGTTTGATTCCGCGCCTGAATGGCGCGCATTCGGGAACTAGATATGGCCGAAAACACCCAGGTAGACGTCACAAAACTCTCCTTCGAGCGGGCGATCGAGGAGCTTGAATCGATCGTGAAACGGCTCGAGGACGGCAAGGTGCCGCTGGAGGAATCGGTCGCGATCTACGAACGTGGCGAGGCGCTGAAGCGCCGCTGCGAAGAATTGCTGCGGCAGGCGGAGGCCCGCGTCGACAAGATCACGACCGATGCGAACGGCCGGGTCACGGGGACCGAGCCGCTCGACGTGCAGTAAACCCGCCGTCTGGTCTTCGGGGGTTCGCGAACAACCGGGAATATTGGGCGAATTCCGCACTCCCGGCCGTGGCAGGCGGGCCAGCCGAATTAGTTCTTTGCCCCCGGCACAGCCTGATATAGTCCGCCGACACTTGGGGACACTACGTGCGCGTCCAGCACCGCCATATCATCTATATTCAGGGTTACGATCCGCGCGGGCTGGCGCAATATTACCGCATGTTCCGGACCGAGCTGCGCAAGTTCGGCCGGCTTTATCAGCTCCAAACCACCATCAGCCGGCCAAAGGTGGCATCCGACGACGAGATCGCGTCCTGGACCATCGACACCAAGGCTGAGGACTGGCAGACACGCACGTCCTACGATTTCCTCCGGTTCGAGGATTTCATCCAGCAAGACCTGGCGTCGCCAATCTGGCGCACGGTGTTCAGAGCGGTCTGGATCTACTGGCGTCTCGTCTTCGCCGGCACCATCGCCCGCTTCGGCAAGGCGAACTGGCGCTTTGCCACGTTCATTACCTATCCGCACCTGATTCTGCTGCTCGAAGCCATCGGTGCTGCAGCCATCGCTTTCGTATTCGAGAAAGGCCTGAACGCGATCGGCATTCCCGACGCATTCAGCATCGCGGCCGCCGCCGCCATCTTTGTGGCGCTGCTCGGGGCCGTGCTGAAATACACCGAGAACGCCACTTACGTGCTCTATCTCCTGTGCGACACGATCTGGACCTGGGAGTTCTCGCACCGCGAGCGCCCCGAATGGGACCAGCGCATCGACCGTTTTGCGCAGCACCTCGTCAATGTCGCCAAGAGCACCGACGCCGACGAGATCGTCATCGTCGGCCATAGTTCCGGATCGTTCCTGTCGACGGAAATGCTGGCACGCGCACTGAAGCTCGATCCCGCGCTCGGCCGTCACGGGCCGCGGATCGTGCTGCTGACGATCGGCGGCAATTTCCCGATCGTCGGCTATCACGCCGCATCCGAGGAGTTTCGCGAGCATCTGCGGATGCTGGCGATCGAGCCGTCGATCGACTGGATCGACTGTCAGGCCCGCAAGGACGTGATGAATTTCTACCAGTTCGATCCGATTGCCAGCCACGGCATCGACGTCGGGTCCGCCAGGCGCAACCCGAAGATCGTGCCGGTTCGCTTCCGCGACATCATCCGGCCCGAGCACTACAAGAAATTCCGCTGGCAGTTCTTCCGCGTGCATTTCCAGTTCGTGATGGCCAATGAGCTGCCCAACGCCTACGACTTCTTCATGATCGTCTGCGGGCCGGTCCCGCTCAGCGCGCGGATCGCCGCCCCCGACGCCGCGCTTGATGTGGCCACCGGCGATTCCGGAGCGCGCGATCGGGCCTGGAAGAGGATCGAAGCAGCCAGCGCCGCAGCCACACGTGCCGCCGATTTGAGCAAATTGGAACCGTCCGTCCGCCGCAGCGGTTGAAGGATCGAGGTTTTTTGCCTCAGCACCCCGGAACCGAATCGGCCCTCCGGGTTGGCTTTGACGGCGGCTTTAGTGTAAAGCTTGCGGTTCTATGGGTTGGGGAGAGCCGCCCGCGGCGGGTTTCGGCCGGCTGCAAGCACCTCAAATATCAAAAGAAACTGAACCGGGAAGGGTTAGAAGCGACTAAGTGATGCATATCACATGGTTCAAACCAGAGTGCATCTAGGCTTTCAAATCAGGTACCGGCCTGCCGGACTGGCAGGTGGGCCCGGATTTTCGCGGCGCGGTTAACGCGCTTCCCGTCTCGCGTCGGGCCTTTATCCCGACATGCAAAATTGGAATATCGCTGTGACCACATTTAGTAAAACGCCGCTTCTCGATACCATCCGCACGCCCGAGGATCTTCGCAAGCTCAAGATCGAGCAGGTGCGGCAGGTCGCGGACGAGCTCCGCCAGGAAACCATCGACGCTGTCTCGGTGACCGGTGGCCACTTCGGCGCCGGCCTCGGCGTCGTCGAACTGACCACCGCGATCCACTACATCTTCGATACGCCGCGCGACCGCCTGATCTGGGACGTCGGCCACCAGGCCTACCCGCACAAGATCCTGACCGGCCGCCGCGATCGCATCCGTACGCTGCGCACCGGCGGCGGCCTCTCCGGCTTCACCAAGCGCACCGAGAGCGACTACGACCCGTTCGGCGCCGCGCACTCCTCGACCTCGATCTCCGCCGGCCTCGGCATGGCGGTCGCACGCGACCTCTCCGGCGGCAAGAACAACGTTATCGCCGTGATCGGTGACGGCGCGATGTCAGCCGGCATGGCCTATGAGGCCATGAACAATGCGGGCGCAATGAACTCGCGCCTGATCGTCATCCTTAATGACAACGACATGTCGATTGCGCCGCCGGTCGGCGCGATGAGCGCGTATCTGTCCCGCCTCTACTCCGGCAAGACCTACCGCACGCTGCGCGATGCGGCCAAACAGATCAACAAGCGCCTGCCGAAAATCCTCGCCAACCGCGCCAACCGCGTCGAGGAATATTCCCGCGGCTTCATGATGGACGGCGGCACGCTGTTCGAGGAACTCGGCTTCTATTACGTCGGCCCGATCGACGGCCATAACCTCGACCATCTGCTCCCGGTCCTCAAGAACGTCCGCGACATGGAAACCGGCCCGATCCTGGTTCACGTCGTGACGCAAAAGGGCAAGGGCTACGCCCCCGCGGAAGCTTCCGCCGACAAGTATCACGCCGTGGTCAAGTTCGACGTGGCGACCGGCGCCCAAGCCAAAGCCAAGCCGAACGCGCCGGCCTACCAGAACGTGTTCGGCCAGAGCCTGGTCAAGGAAGCCGAGAAAGACGACAAGATCGTCGCCATCACCGCCGCGATGCCGTCGGGCACCGGCGTCGACATCTTCAACAAGTCATTCCCGGAGCGCACCTTCGACGTCGGCATTGCCGAGCAGCATGCGGTGACGTTTGCGGCGGGGCTTGCCACCGAAGGCTACAAGCCGTTCTGCGCGATCTACTCGACCTTCCTGCAGCGCGGCTACGACCAGGTGGTCCATGACGTTGCGATCCAGAGCCTGCCGGTCCGCTTCGCGATCGATCGCGCCGGCCTGGTCGGCGCCGACGGCGCCACCCATGCCGGTTCGTTCGACAACGCATATCTGGGCTGCCTGCCGAACTTCGTCATCATGGCGGCCTCCGACGAGGCCGAGCTGGTGCACATGGTCGCCACGCAAGTCGCGATCAACGACCGCCCGAGCGCGGTGCGCTATCCGCGCGGCGAAGGCCGCGGGGTCGAAATGCCCGAATTCGGCGTTCCCCTCGAAATCGGCAAGGGCCGCATCGTCCGCCAGGGCAACAAGATCGCCCTGCTCTCGTTCGGCACCCGTCTCGCCGAATGTGAAAAGGCGGCCGACGAACTCGCCGCCCACGGCCTTTCCACCACCATCGCGGATGCGCGCTTCATGAAGCCGCTCGACGTCGATCTGGTGCTGAAGCTGGCGCGCGATCACGAGGTGCTGCTCACCATCGAGGAAGGCTCGATCGGCGGCTTCGGCTCGCACGTCATGCAGACCTTGGCCGAACATGGCATGCTCGACGGCGGTTTGCGGA
This sequence comes from Bradyrhizobium sp. 157, assembly GCF_023073815.1. Lineage (NCBI taxonomy): Bacteria > Pseudomonadati > Pseudomonadota > Alphaproteobacteria > Hyphomicrobiales > Nitrobacteraceae > Bradyrhizobium > Bradyrhizobium sp. 157. The sequence goes on from NZ_JADPKF010000033.1 coordinate 92,110, forward strand.
TGCGCGCGATGATCCTGCCCGACGAGTTCATCGACCACGATACGCCGAACGCGATGTACGCCCATGCCGGCCTCGACGCCAAGGGCATCGTTGCCAAGGTGTTCGATGCGCTCGGCAAGGACTACAAGACCGAGACCGTCAAGCTTGCCTGAGGGCAGGCGCTGTTGGTGTAATCGGTCTTACCGCCGCCTCGTTCCACCTCTCCCGCTTGCGGGGTCGATGCGAGCGAAGCTCGCTCTTAGGTCGGATCGCATCGAAAGATGCGATCCGGGTGGGGAAGCTCCATCCACACGAACAGTGTGACTCGCGGCGGCACCCCACCCCAGCCCTCCCCCGCACGCGGGAGAGGGAGCCCCGTCCCGCCGCGGTTAGCTGTTCGACTGCTCTCATTGCTTCCGGCGCCGGTAATCCCATGAAGATCTATCTGGCAGGTCCCGATGTGTTCCTGCCTGATGCAATCGAGATCGGGCGCCGCAAGGCCGCGATCTGCGCCCATTATGGGCTGACCGGCCTCTATCCGCTCGACAACGCGGTTAACCTTGCCGCCGCCGACGCCTCGCTTTCGATCTTCAAGGGCAATGAAGCGATGATGGATGCGGCGGACGCGATCATTGCCAATCTTACGCCGTTTCGCGGCCCCAGTGCCGACGCCGGAACCGTCTATGAACTCGGCTACATGGCCGGCCGCGGCAAGCTCTGCCTGGCCTACAGCAACGATCCCGCAGCCTATCTTGAGCGCGTAAAGCGGAACTACCACGTGACCAAATCCGCCACCGGCCAACTGATCGACGGCGACGGGCTGACGGTGGAAGATTTCGGCCTGCCCGACAATCTCATGATGATCCACGCGCTCGATCTGCATGGTGCTAGACTGGTGACGCCGCGGCAGCGGCCGCAAGATATCTGGCACGATCTCACCTCATTCGAGGTCTGCGTCGCTCTGGCGGCGGATCGCGCCACCGGCAAATCGGACTGAACTTGGCTGACAAGAGCGACAGCGAAACCTCTCCCCGCAAGCGCGTGGACGTGCTTCTAGTCGAGCGCGGCCTGTTCGAAAGCCGCGCCCGCGCACGCGCCGCGATCGAGGCCGGTGGCGTGACGGCCGACGGCAGGCCGGTGCTGAAGGCATCGGACATGATCGCCGCCAATGCCGAATTGTCCGCCCAGCCCGCGCACCCCTACGTCTCACGCGGCGGCGTCAAGCTCGCCGGCGCCTTGGAGCACTATCCGATCGAGATCGAGGGTCATGTCTGCCTCGACGTCGGCGCCTCCACCGGCGGCTTCACCGAGGTGCTGCTGGCGAACGGTGCGAGCCTCGTCTTTGCCATCGATGTCGGGCGCGGCCAGTTGCATCCCTCACTGCAGAGCCATCCCAGAGTCGTGTCGATGGAAGAAACCGACATTCGGCAGTTCGAGGGCAAGCGCCTGCCTGCCCGGCCGGATGTCGTCGTCATCGACGTCAGCTTCATTTCGTTGAAGGCGGTGCTGCCGGTGGCGCTGTCGCTGGCCGCAGCCCCGACGCATCTGCTCGCGCTGATCAAGCCGCAGTTCGAGGCGGAACGAAAGCACTCCAAGCACGGCATCATCCGCAACGCGATGGTGCATCAGGCGATCTGCGACGACATCTCGGCATTCGCCGCCTCGCTCGGCTGCACCGACATCCAAGTGTTTCCGTCGTCGATCAAAGGCGGCGACGGCAATATCGAGTTCTTCATGGGCGCGCGCCGTGGCTGATAGCGAACGCCTCGTCATCGACCATGTCGGCCATCACGGCGACGGCGTCGCCATATCAGGCGGCGGCAACATCTATGTGCCGTACACGCTCGGCGGCGAAACAATAGAGGCCGGTCCGGTTCCAGGCCACCATCCCGACCGCCGGCGATTGCTCAAGATCGAGGCTGCAAGCGCGGAGCGGATCGCACCGTTTTGCCCGCATTTCGGCGTTTGCGGCGGTTGCGCGATCCAGCACTGGGACGTCGAAGCCTATCGCGCCTGGAAGCGCGAGCTCATCGTGACGACGCTTTCGCAGGCGGGAATCGATTGCGATGTCGCAGCCCTCGTCGACGCCCATGGCGCGGGCCGCCGGCGCATCACCCTGCACGGCCGAATCGGAACGCATGGCGTGCTCAAGGTCGGCTATGCAGCAGCGGGTTCGCACGACATCATTCCGATCGACCGCTGCCCGATCCTCGATCCGCAATTGAGTGGCGCGATCGAGGCCGCCTGGGCCATCGCCGAGCCGTTGATGGCGATGGGCAAGCCGCTCGACATCCAGATCACCGCGACCAATAGCGGCCTCGACCTCGATGTGCGCGGCTCCGGGCCGGTATCGTCAGCCGTGGTCGCGCGGCTGTCGCGCATCGCCGAACAACACCGGCTGGCCCGCCTGACGCGCCATGGCGAGCTGGTGCTGATGCGAACGCCGCCTATCGTTTCGATGGGCACCGCACAGGTCACGCTGCCGCCCGGCTCATTCCTGCAGGCCACAGTGGCGGGCGAGGAAGCGCTGGCGGCGCTCGTCTTCGAACATTGCAAGCGCGCCAAACATATCGCCGACCTGTTCTGCGGGGTCGGTCCCTTTGCGCTGCGGCTTGCGGCGAAAGCGAAGGTCGCCGCCTTCGACAGCGACACGGCTGCGGTCGCGGCCTTGCAGAAGGCTGCGACGTCCACCTCAGGACTGAAGCCGGTCAAGGCCGAGCCGCGCGACCTGTTTCGCCGTCCGCTGATGCCGCAGGAATTGCGCGACTACGACACCGTGGTGTTCGATCCCCCACGGCAGGGCGCGCAAGCACAGGTGACGCAGATCGCGGCGAGCAGAGTGCCGACGGTGGTTGCGGTCTCGTGCAACGTCACGACATTCGCGCGTGATGCGAAAATTTTGATCGACGGCGGTTTTAAAATAGAACGCGTCACGCCGGTCGACCAGTTCCGCCACACGCCGCATGTGGAATTAGTGGCGAGATTTAAAAGGTGAACTCGTAGCCCGTAGCCCGGATGGAGCGCAGCGCAATCCGGGGGTGGTGCAGATGGCGACCATGTTCCCGGATTTCGCGTCGCTCCATCCGGGCTACGAAACAATCACCGCCCCCACCGGTCCTGCCAGATCTTCTCGCCTATCATGCAATTGACGCGCGGCTCCCTGCCCGCTGCGGGCACCACCGGGCGTTCGGGCGTGCGGCCGGCGATCTCGAGCAGCAGCTTGGTGCGGATCGCTTCCTTGAACTTGTCGCGTTCCTTGATCGTCACCACGAACGAGCCGGGGCCGCCGATGACGCAGTCCTCGTAATAGAAATCGAGATTGTCGATATCCATGGTGGAGTAAGACGGTTCCTTCACCATGATTGGCAGGCCATTGATGACGATGCCCTTTTCCAACGCGGCATCGCGCGCGATGAGGACCGGCGCGCCGTTGTTGTTCGGGCCATCGCCCGAGATGTCGATCACCCGCCGCAAACCGCGATGCGGGCTTTCGTCGAACAGCGGCATTGCGAAGTTGATCGCACCCGAAATCGAAGTGCGCGATGCCCGGCGGATCGGGGTCTTGACGATCTCGTTTGCGACGGCGTCGGCCGTCTCGGGTCCGTCGATCACCCGCCACGGGATGATAATCTTCTGGTCGGTTGATGCCGCCCACTCGAAATAGGTGATCGCGATCCTGCCGTTCGGCCCGCTCTTGAGTGCCTGCAAAAATTCCTTGGAGACGATCGCCTGCGCGTAGCCCTCCCGCTGCAGCGCCAGTTCATCCATGTCCATTGAGTAGGAGACGTCGACGGCAAGGACGAGTTCGACGTCGACGGTCGGATTGGCGTCCTTGTCGGCCAGTTGGCGGCTGTGGGCGTTCAATTGGTGGTCCGGGCGGTTCGTTGGGTTCGGCGCGGCAACACCTGCCACGTCGCCGCCCGCGAGTACGCCGGCTACAAGCACGACCCCGATCGAGACATACCAGCGCATTGCGGCCCTCCCGTCGAACGACAGCAATGGTGACATGCAAAGCTGTCGACGCAAAGCGCTGAAATCATTTATCCTTCACATTCGGGTTAGGATCAGGCTTCCTCCACAGCCCGCGTGCCGGCAGGTTCCATCCCGCGGCTCGCCAGCCGGTATCAGATTTTGAACGATTAGAACGCCAGGCGCGACAGATGCGACGCGGCCGCTACGAAGGGCCGCATTGGTAACGATCATGGTTACGCCCCCAGCCGCGAGCGATGGCAGCCCTGAGAGCTGAAACTCTCGGCAAACGCCCAGTTTCAGGACCGGCCCGGAGCCTGTAAACTGATCAAGACGGCCGTCAGCCGCGGCGATCGGACCATGGCGCAGCGCCTGGCGGATTGCCGCGCCAACTGAGCACTGCCGGACCGTCCGAGTTCGTTCGCTTCGGGACTTAGCTGGAAGTGGCAGATACCGTCGTCACGCCAAAAACCAAGGTCAAAACCAAGGTCGAACGGCCGCGCCTGCACAAGGTCATCCTGATCAATGACGACTACACGCCGCGCGAATTCGTCGTCACGGTGCTGAAGGCCGAATTCCGCATGACCGAGGACCAGGCCCATAAGGTGATGATAACGGCGCACCGTCGGGGCGTCTGCGTCGTCGCCGTGTTCACCAAGGACGTTGCCGAGACCAAGGCCACCCGCGCCACGGACGCCGGCCGCGCCAAGGGCTATCCGCTCCTGTTCACGACAGAGCCGGAGGAGTAGCGCGCCCGGCCGTAGCCCGGATGGAGCGAAGCGAAATCCGGGTCAGTCTTTCCGCTCACCGAAATTGATCGTATCGGTACTCCCGTCGCCGCCCCACTCTGGAGTCAGAATACCTGCGCGGACATAGCGATGCAGCGAGGAGAACGGCCAGTCGCACGGCGACGTCACTAGCTGATGCTTGACGGGATTAAAATGCACGTAGTCGGCGCAGCGCTCGAAATCCCGCTCATCACGTATGGTGTGCTCCCAAAAGCGTTTCTGCCAGAGAGAGTATTCTCCGCGATGGTCGCGCGAAATTTGAGCGCCTGTCGCGATGACGCTTCGCGTAAAGCTTCCCTTGATCCGTCGCCACCTATCCGAAAAGTCCGAGTCGCCGGGCGGCAAAGTTAGTATTGCATGTAAGTGGTCCGGGAGAATGACGATGGCCTCGGTCACAAAAGGCCGTTCGCTCCTCACTTTCCGAAATGCCGCGCGCAGCAACGCGACATGATCAATCAGCGCGGATGATCTTCGATCATCCAGCGTGACTGTGAAGAAGAACGTCCCGCCGGGGACAAAGTTGCGCCGATAGTGGACCACAATGCCATTCTACCCCGGATTGCGCTTCGCTCCATCCGGGCTACAGGGATCACGCAGAGCCGCAAGCGTAGCACGCTCCATCCGGGCTACGGATTCCTTAGGCCGCCGATTTTTCGTCGGCCAGGCCGTAGACGCGTGCCGCCTTTGAGAAACCGGCAACCGGAAACTCGCCCAGCTCGCTCCAGCCGCCGCGGCAAATTCCGGCAAAGCCTTCGGAGGCGACGACGGTGCGGCCGAGCTGGCTGGCGATCTTTTCCAGCCGCGCGGCGAGATTGACCGCGGGGCCGATGCAGGTGAAGTCGAGCCGATTGCCGCCGCCGATATTGCCGTAAAGAATTCGCCCGACATGCAGGGCAAGGCCGAAGCGAAAACGTTCGATCGTGTCTCCAATCGGATAATTCAGCTCGGCCACGCTGGCGCGGGATTCGTGGGCGGCCTCCACCACATGCGAGCAGACCTTCTGCTCGTCGCCGACATATTCGTCGATCGGAAATACCGCGAGCAGCCCGTCACCCATGTATTTGAGCACGTCGCCGCCATGCTTCTTGATCGCCGCGACCTGGCAATCGAAATAGCGGTTCAGGATGTCCACGACGGCCTCGGCCGGCAGCCGGTCCGACAGCGCCGTGAAGCCACGCAGATCGGACAGCCAGATCGCGGCATTCATCGTCTCGGTGTGGCCGCGTCTGATCTGCCCGCCGAGAATCCGCTCGCCGGCACGGTTGCCGACATAGGTATCCAAGAGGTTCGCGGCCATGCGGCGCCAGTTGATGATCTCTATGACCCGCGACAGCGGCGTGTTCAGCCCACGCAAGGCCGCCAACTGCTCATCGGTGAAACCGCCTGATTGCTTCGTGGTCCAGCTTGAGGCGTGAATGGTTCCGTCGGTAAAAAACAGCGGCAGCGCGATGTAATCGGTGACGCCTTCGGCGCGCAGCTCCTCGACGATCGGGAAGCGCGCGCTCTGCGGGTCGTCCGCACGGGCCCGGACTTCCTGTCCCTGCTGGAATACGATGATGATGGGGCTGTTGTGAAAATCCGGTGAATCCAGAATCTTGTGATCGACCGTGCCGACCTCGACCTCGGCGCCCGGCTTCCAGATGAAACTGCGGCCGTAAATGTCGGGATGCAGGGTTCGAACGAAGACGCCGACACGCCAAAGCGGCAGGCCCGCCGCGACCATCCGTTCGCAGGTCTCGGCCATGAAGCTCTTGGGGCTGGCCGCGGATCTCCCGCCGTCGATCAGCCAGTCAGTCAGCTTCTGCAGTTCGGAGGCGTTCATGCGCAGGTATTTGCCGCGCAACTGCAGCGCGCGTCAAGCGCGCTCGCAACGACAGCCGGCGTGACCCGGCGACGGCGCTGCGCTAGCTTTACGGTGCAAAACAAGAGGAAACGTCAAAGTGTACGACACTATCATCGTCGGCGGCGGATCAGCGGGCACGGTCATGGCCCACCGGCTCTCCGCCAGGAGCGCCAACAAGGTCCTGCTCTGTGAAGCAGGCCAGGACACGCCGCCCGGCAACGAGCCGCCCGAGATCCGCGACAGCTACTCGGGACTGGCATATTTCGATCCGCGCTTCCATTGGACCGAACTCAAGGTCACAACCCAGGTCGTCAGCCATAACAACCCCGATGAGAGCCGACCGCCGTTGCGCAAGTATGAGCAGGCGCGCGTGCTGGGTGGCGGATCCTCCATCAATGGCCAGATGGCAAACCGCGGTGCGCCGACCGACTACGCGGAGTGGGAGGCCCGCGGCGCCGCAGGCTGGAACTGGAAGGACGTGCTGCCCTATTTCAAGAAGGTCGAGCGCGACCTCGATTTCGACGGGCCGTTCCACGGCAAGGACGGGCGTATCCCCGTCCGCCGCATTCCGCACCAGCACTGGACGCGGCACTCGCAAGCGATGGGCGAGGCCTGCAAACTCGCCGGTTTTGCGTTCCTGCCCGACCAGAATGGCGAGTTCGTCGATGGCTACTTCCCGGTGACACACTCCAACCAGGACGAACAACGCGTCTCGGCCGCGATGGGCTATCTCGATCGCGAGACGCGCAAGCGCGCCAACCTGACCATATCGACCAACACAGAGGTCAAGGAGCTGCTGTTCGAGGGCACGCAATGCGTCGGCGTGAAGGCGCTGGTCGATGGCCGGGAACAGGAGTTCCGCGGTCGCGAGGTCATCCTCTCCTGCGGTGCGATCCATTCACCGGCGCATCTGTTGCGGGCCGGCATTGGACCGGTCGGGCATCTGAAGGAGATGGGCATTCCGGTCCTGATGGGCCTTGCGGGCGTCGGCCAGGGGCTGATGGATCATCCCTCGATCGCGTTGTCGTCCTATGTCCGTCGTGGCGCGCGCATGAACGAGCACACCAGGCGCCACATCCAGATGGGGCTGCGCTATTCCTCGGGGCTTCCGGGCACACCAGCCGGCGACATGTTCGTGGCCGTTCTCACCAAGTCGGCCTGGCATTCGGTCGGCGAGCAGATCGCCTCGCTGCTCACCTTCGTCAACAAGACCTACTCGGAGACCGGGCAGGTCAAACTCGCCTCGCGCGACCCGCGCGCAGAACCGATGGTCGAGTTCAACCTGTTGTCCGACAGGCGCGATCTCGATCGCCTGATGAGCGGCTTTCGCAAGATGGCGGCGCTGCAGATGAGCGCGCCGCTCAAGGCAGTCACCGACAAACCATTCCCGGCCTCGTATTCCGACCGCGTCCGCAAGATCGGCGTCGTCAACACGAAGAACAAGGTTCTCACCGCTATTGCCGCAACGCTGATGGACGGGCCGGCGGCGCTACGCCATTACATAATCGACAACTTCATCGTCGAAGGCTTTACGTTCGAGCAGGTCATGAGCGACGACGAGGCGCTCGAAGCCTTCGTGCGCAAGGCGGCGATCGGCGTGTGGCATGCTTCCTGCTCATGCCGGATGGGCCGGCCGGACGATCCGATGGCGGTCGTCGATACGCAAGGCCGAGTCAAGGGCGTACAGGGATTGCGCGTGGTCGACGCCTCGATCTTCCCGGTGGTGCCGTGCGCCAACACCAATTTCCCGGTCCTGATGGCGGCGGAAAAGATCGCAGATGCCATGCAGTGAAAGAAGCGGGGACCCTACCCGCCGACCTGCCCACGATGGCGCAGGAAATGATCGGCCAGCACGCAGGCCATCATCGCCTCGCCGACCGGCACCGCGCGGATGCCGACGCAGGGGTCGTGGCGCCCCTTGGTCATGATGTCGGTGTCGGCGCCGGCGCGATCCACCGTCTTGCGCGGCGAGAGGATCGACGAGGTTGGCTTCACCGCAAAGCGCACCACCACCGGCTGGCCAGTCGAAATGCCGCCGAGCACACCGCCGGCATGGTTGGACAGAAAGCGTGTGCCGTTATTGCCGGTGCGCATCTCGTCGGCGTTTTCCTCGCCCGACAGTTCCGCGGCGCCGAAGCCGGCGCCGATCTCGACGCCCTTCACCGCGTTGATGCTCATCATGGCCGCCGCCAGATCGGCATCCAGCTTGGCGTAGATTGGCGCGCCCCATCCTGCTGGCACGCCTTCGGCGACCACCTCGATGACCGCGCCGATCGAGGAGCCGCTCTTGCGGATGCCGTCCAGATATTGCTCGAAGAAGGCAGCCTTGTCCTTGTCGGGGCAAAAGAACGGATTGCGCGCGATCTCGTCCCAGTCCCACTTGTCGCGATCTATCTTGTGCGGGCCCATCTGCACCAGCGCGCCGCGCACCTTTACGTCGGGCAGAATTTTGCGCGCGATCGCGCCGGCCGCGACCCGCGTCGCGGTCTCGCGCGCCGACGAGCGGCCACCGCCACGATAATCGCGCAGGCCGTATTTGGCCTCATAGGTGAAGTCGGCATGCCCCGGGCGAAACTTGTCCTTGATCTCTGAATAGTCCTTGGAGCGCTGGTCGGTATTCTCGATCAGAAGCGCGATCGGCGTTCCCGTCGTCACCTGGACGCCGGTTTCGGGATGCGCCATCACCCCGGACAGGACTTTGACCGCGTCCGGCTCCTGGCGCTGGGTGGTGAAGCGCGATTGTCCCGGACGGCGGCGGTCGAGATCGTGCTGGATGTCCTCTGACGTCAGCGGGATCAGCGGCGGACAGCCGTCGACCACACAGCCGATCGCGACCCCGTGGCTTTCGCCGAAGGTCGTGACCCGGAACAGATGGCCGAAGGTGTTGTGGGACATGGCGTGTCGTAACGCGGTGCCGGGCGGCGGTCAAACCCGCAGGCCGTCATTCCGGGATGGTCCGAAGGACCAGACCTCAGGTGTGCAATTGCACACCGGGGAATCGCGAGATTCTCGGGGGCGCAAGGGGCGCACCCTAGTTCGCCCTTGCGCCCCGGAATGACGGTGATCATCAGCCGCCGCCTTAACTATACTTCTTAAGCCCGCCATCGCGGAACACGTAGACCGCGCCCTGCTCGATCACGAGGTCGGCGGCGCTGGCCGGCGTCTCGATGCCGAGCGCCACCATCAGCGCCCGCGCGGTGCCGCCATGGGCCACGGCGACGGTATCCGCGTGCACGGAATCATACCAGTCGCGCATCCGATGCTGCACCTCGGCATAGGTCTCCCCGCCCTCCGGCGCCATCGTCCACTTCGCTGTCAGCCGCTTGGCATAGAGCACGGGGTCGGCGGCCTGCATTTCGGCCAGCGTCGAGCCCTCCCAGACGCCGTAACGGATCTCGCGCAGGCGATCGTCGAGCGCGTATTCGTCCGGCGGGAGTTCTAGGGCACCACGCACCAGTTCCATCGTCGCCCGCGCGCGCGTAAGCGGGCTTGCGACGAACGGCAGCGCGGACTTTTCGCGGCCATCGCGCGCGAGAAGCTCGGCGAGGACATTGCCGGCGTGGGCCGCCTGCTTGCGGCCAAGGTCGTTCAGTGGAATGTCCTGCGCGCCCTGCAGCCTGCCTTCCGCGTTCCACGACGTCTCGCCATGGCGGATGTAGTAGATCACGGGCGCAGCCATCGGACTATCAGGCTATTCCTTAGCTGGCGAATTGGAGAGCGAGATGTCGGGCGCGTCGGGGCGCTTCATGCCGACAACGTGATAGCCGGAATCGACGTGATGAACCTCGCCGGTGACGCCGCGCGACAGGTCCGATAACAGATACAGCGCGCTGTCGCCGACTTCCTCGATGCTCACGGTGCGGCGCAGCGGCGCGTTGTATTCGTTCCACTTCAGAATGTAGCGGAAGTCGCCGATGCCGGACGCCGCCAACGTCTTGATCGGCCCTGCCGAGATCGCGTTGACGCGGATGTTCTTCTCGCCGAGATCGGCGGCGAGATAGCGCACGCTGGCTTCCAGCGCGGCCTTCGCAACCCCCATGACGTTGTAATGCGGCATCCATTTCTCGGCGCCGTAATAGGTCAGCGTCAGGATCGAGCCGCCGTCGGTCATCAGCTTCTCGGCGCGCTGCGTGATCGCAGTCAGCGAATAGCAGGAGATCAGCATGCTCCTCGAGAAATTATCCTGCGTCGTCTCCAGATAGCGGCCGTCGAGTTGGTCCTTGTCGGCGAACGCAATGGCGTGGACCACGAAATCGACCTTGCCCCACTTTTCGCGGAGCACATCGAACGCCGCATCGATCGTCGCGGCATCGGTGACGTCGCAATGGCCCAGCAGGAGCCCGTTCAGCTCCTTGGCCAGAGGTTCGACCCGTTTCTTCAGCGCATCGCCCTGCCAGGTGAGCGCGATTTCCGCGCCTGCGTCGTGGCATGCCTTGGCGATGCCCCAGGCAATCGAGCGGTTGTTGGCAACGCCGAGGATCACCCCGCGCTTGCCCTGCATCAGACCTGATTTTTGCGACATCCGGTTTCCAATCGAGCTCGATATGGGACTTGGAGGTACACCAGCGCTCCAGCGCGGTCGAGCCCAAATCCGCCATTCGGATTAACGCTGTTTCTCATGCGCCTCAATGGCCGGAATAGAGGCCTCGATTGGGTGTTATGTTGAATATGGCGTTCACGCCGGACAACCCTTTTTGTAACCTGGTGCCGATGACCGCGTTTCGTCAAAGTGTCGAAGCCATGATACCGGCGCTCCGCCGCTATGCCCGCGCGCTCGCGCGCGATGCCGATATCGCCGATGACCTGGTGCAGGACACGCTGGTGCGTGCGTTGCGTTCGGAACGGTTGTTTCTCGGTGGCGACGTCAGGAGCTGGCTCTACACGATCCTGACCAACCTCAACAAGAACCGGCGACGGTCGCTGGCGCGGCGGCCGCAATTCATGCCGCTGCTCGACAACAACCCGGACGCCAGCGGGACCGAGGCGGAAGGCCGCGACATCGCGCGCGCGCTTTCGACGCTGGTGGAAGAGCAGCGCTCGGTGCTGCTGCTGGTGATGCTGGAAGGATTGAGCTACCGCGAGGTCGCCGACATCCAGGGCGTGCCGATCGGCACCGTAATGTCGCGGCTTGCCCGCGCACGCGCGCACGTCAAGGCTTCGCTCGAAGGCGAGCGCGCGGCGCTGCGGCGGGTGAAATGATCAAAGCGTGATGGCAGGCGTTATGCATCGACAGGTTTCGAATAGACAGAGACGACGACAATGACCGATCCCAACATCCCCGTCACCGAAGACGAGCTGCATGCTTACGTCGACGACGAGCTGCCGGCGGAACGCCGCGGCGATGTCGAGGCGTGGCTCGCTGCGCATCCCGACGATGCTGCGCGGGTGCGGTCGTGGCGCACGATGGCGGAAGCGCTGCATAGCAGGTACGATTCGGTTGTCGACGAGGCGGTGCCGAAACGGCTCGAGATCGAACGGCTGGTACGACAGCCGCGCAAATGGGTGTACGGCGCGATCGCAGCCGCGCTGGCGGCATTCATCGTCGGCGGCGGCGTCGGCTGGCTAGCGCGCGGCGCTTCCGCTGCGCCCTCGGCGATCCAGAGTTTCACGGCGGAGGCGCTCGATGCGCATCGGCTTTACGTGGTGGAGGTCCGCCATCCCGTCGAAGTGCCTGGCAGCGAACGCGCCCATCTCCAGAAGTGGCTGACCAAGCGCTGCGGTTGGGTCGTCCGCGCGCCCGAATTGACGGCGGTCGGTCTGAAGCTCGTCGGCGGTCGGCTGTTGCCGGGCCCCGCGGGTCCCGCATCCTTCATGATGTACGAGAGCGCATCGGGCGAACGCATTACAATCTACACTGCGAAGTCGGACGCCGAAGCGACGCAGATGCGATATCAGGCGCAAGGCAAGGAGAACTCGCTGTTCTGGGCCGATGACGGCGTTGCCTATGCGGTGGTGTCCAGTGGCATGGACCGTGAGCGGCTGACGCCAATCGCCCAGGCGGTCTACGATCAGCTGGAGAAAAGCGGCGGATAGGCAACATGATGCGGCAGATTGGCAACATCAGGCGGCTTGTCCAAATTCTGACATCGAAAATCTGGAATCAAACCACCAGCGCGTCTCATTAATGCACCGGGTGATCACGCGAAAATGAGTAGCGCTCGATCCGCCGATCGGCGCAAGCGGCCTCGATCGGGGTTTGGTACCGCGCTGGTCCCCCTTTCGAGGCCGCCCCTTTTTCCGGGAAACCCTTTGTTTCCTGGAAAGAAGTGCGCTTTTTGGGAAACTCCTGCTCGGAACCCCGCTCTCCAATTCCACGCAAAATCTGCGCCGCGAACCCGGCCGAATCAGCCGAAATCGCTGCGCGGATTGTACGGGTGGCCATTGCGCCACTTGTGCATCAATGCCTCAAGCTCGCTATCGTTCCCGTCCGGCAAAATAATTCGGGTGGTGACGAACAGATCGCCGGTTTCCCCGGGCTTGGGCAGGCCCTTGCCCTTGAGGCGGAAGGTACGACCGCTCGAGGTATTTTTCGGGATCGAGAGCTCGACCGCGCCACCCAAGGTGGGCACGCGGACCTTGCCGCCCAACACCGCCTCATAGAGCGTGATGGGCAGATCCAGACGCAAATCGCTGCCATCGACCTTAAAGAAGGGATGCGGCGCGATGCTGACCGTAATCAGGAGATCACCCGGCGGGTGGCCCGGCGCGGTTTCGCCCTGACCTTTTAGGCGGATCTGCTGACCGGCGGTGACGCCTGCGGGGATCTTGACGTTGAGCTCCTTGCCAGTCGGCAAACGGACGCGCTTTTCCCCGCCCTTGACCGACTCTTCCAGCGACACCGTCATGGCGACGTTCAGATCGAGATCGAGGCCGATTCCGCCGGTGTCGAATTCAAAGGTGCGGCCGCCGCCGGCACGTCCGCTCCTGGCGGCGCCGCCGAACATGCTGTTGAGGATGTCCTCGAAGCCCGCGCCGCCCATGCCGCCGGGGCCGCCGCCGCTGCGGAAGGTGTAGGATTCGAAACCACCTCCACCGGCTCGGCCGCGTGGGTCGCCGGAAAAGCCGCCACCAGGAAAACCCTGGAAGCGCGGCTTGCCCTCGGCATCGATCTCGCCGCGATCAAACTGCTTGCGCTTGTCTTCGTCGCCGATGATCTCGTTGGCCGCGTTGATCTCGGAAAATCGCGCCGCAGCCTTCGGATCGTTCTTGTTGTTGTCGGGGTGATGCTTCTTGGCGAGCTTGCGGTAGGCACTCTTGATCGCCGTCGCGCTGGCGCCTCGCGGCACCCCCAAGACCTCATAGGGGTCGCGCATCCGTCACGTCTCCTTCACGGGAATTCGGTTCTCTGAAGCTTAGGGCAATTCGCCCGCTTTGGCTTCATCTGGGGAGCCAGTTGCATTTTTGCAACGACCCCTGGGTCGCTCGGAACAGTCGAGCGGCTATCCCCTCGTCCACGGCTTGATCGTATGGATCTCCCATCTACCATGGCCGGCCTTGCAGGCGGCGCCCTGCAGCCATCTTTCTGAGCGGCCGTTGACGTAACTCGCCAGGAAATCCCGGCAGGTGCGCCCGTCTTCCGAGGAATAGGCCTGGGACAGCGGTGTCACCGAGCCGCGCGCGCCGGTCTCGGGATTTTCCCAAGGCTGGCTGGAATCCTTGTCGCCCTTGGTCAGCACGTCGGAGGCGGCGGTGCGGGCAAAGGCGAGATCGCTCTCGGTCGGCACGGGCGGGGCGGCCGGTTGCCTGCCCACTGAACCCGTGACGTCGGCAGGGTTCATCTTGGCGTAGGCATCCGCACGCAACAGGCTGCAGCCGCCCGAGCCGAGACCGATCAAAATCAACGTCATCACAGCGCCCGTCGGCCCGATCGCCGATAGGCCAACGCGTCCCCATGCCCTATATAGGGCGTGCCCGTATCGGGGCTGCAACGCGTTCTGGGACGCGAGGGTACGCAACTGGGACTCCTGACATGACGGATACGACCTCCATCAAACACCCGACACCGTTAACATCGGGTGATTTTACCGCGGCCGAGGAACCGTTTGCGCTGTTCGCCGAGTGGTTTGCGGAAGCCGTGAAGTCCGAGCCGAACGATCCCAACGCGATGGCGCTGGCGACCGTCGATTCCGACGGGCTACCCGATGTCCGGATGGTGCTGATGAAGGGCTATGATGCCGATGGTTTCGTGTTCTACAGCCACATCGCCAGCCAGAAGGGCCGCGAACTCGCCGCAAATCCTAAGGCGGCTTTACTATTTCACTGGAAGTCGCTGCGCCGTCAGGTGCGCATCCGCGGCAGCGTGACGCCGGTTACGGACCAGGAAGCCGATGCTTATTTCGCGACGCGTCCGAAGCAGGCGCAGATCGGCGCCTGGGCCAGCAAGCAGTCGCAGCCGCTGGAGAGCCGCTTCGCCTTCGAGCAGGCGATCGCCAAGGTCGCGGCCCGATACATGATCGGCGAAGTGCCGCGCCCGCCCGGCTGGAGCGGCTGGCGCATTGCGCCCCAGTGTTTCGAATTCTGGCACGATCGCCCGTTCCGCCTGCACGACCGCATCGAATTCCGCCGCGATGCGCCGACACAAGCCTGGAGCAAGGTGCGGCTCTATCCCTAAACCCAAAAGCGTGATGGCCAGGCCAAAGCGAAGCGCGACTTCGTGTAGGATATCCCCGCCATCCACGTTCCTCCTGTGATCAGGGAAGACGTGGATGCCCGGGAGCGCAGACAAGTCTACGTAGTTGCGCACGGCAGACTACTATGCCCGTGCATGACGGAGAACGAGAGAACCTAAATGCCCTCTTCATCCAACGCGCCGCGGCGCACGTTGCTCCTGACTGGTGCCAGCCGCGGCATCGGCCATGCCACCGCGATCCGGTTCTCCTCGGCCGGCTGGCGCGTCATCACCTGTTCGCGGCATGCCTTCCCGGAAGTCTGCCCGTGGGGCGCGGGCCCGGAGGATCACATCGAGGTCGACCTCGGCAGCCACGATGACACCGTGCGCGCGATTTCCGAGATTCGCAGGCGGCTGGAGAACGACGAGCTGCACGCGCTGGTGAACAACGCGGCAATCTCGCCGAAGGCGCCGGACGGCGGGCGGCTCGGCACCATGAACACCGACGTCGAAACCTGGAACCTCGTCTTTCACGTCAACTTCTTCGCGCCAATCATGATCGCGCGCGGACTGCTCGAGGAGTTGAAGCACGCCAGGGGCGCGGTGGTGAACGTCACCTCGATCGCGGGCTCGCGCGTGCACCCATTCGCGGGCGCGGCCTATGCGACCTCGAAGGCCGCACTCGCGGCGCTGACGCGCGAGATGGCGTTCGATTTCGGCCGCGTCGGCGTCCGCGTCAACGCGATCGCGCCCGGCGAGATCGACACCTCGATCCTGTCGCCCGGCACCGAGAAGATCGTCGAGCAGCAGATTCCGATGCATCGCCTCGGCACGCCGGACGAGGTCGCCAAAATCATCTACGTGTTGTGTACGGAAACCAGTTCGTATGTGAACGGCGCCGAGATCCACATCAACGGCGGCCAGCATGTTTAGTGCGTGGATGATCGCAACGCTTCAACCCTCATGGTGAGGAGGCGCGCTAGCTAGCGCCGTCTCGAACCACGAGGCCCGTGGCCCATCCTTCGAGACGCGCGCAAGAGCGCGCTCCTCAGGATGAGGTTGACGTTTGCGGATACGATATTCACTCCGCGCAAAACTTCCGCTGCGCAGTGCGCAGAGCAGTCGCCTCAGCGACGTTTAACGTGCTCGAACACTCGTCCTCGTTCTCGCCGTCCGCCAGCACAGCACCGCAGTGCCGGCAAAGCCGCGTCGAGAACGCCTGCGCCTTGCCAACGCTGCGGCCCTGCTGATAGCGGGCCAGATCGATGACGTTGCGTGGCGACATTATGAGTTTCTCAACCATGGGATCCTCGCGGCCTGAGAGACACGTTATCGCAGACAAGTTTCGACCATTCGTTCAGTCCACCGCTCAAATTTTAGCGGTGGGATTGAGGCCGATCTTTCGCACATCGGGAACCGCGGGGAACCGCCGATCTACAACCACTTCTTCCATCTGAAGAACAGGTACGGCAGCACTGCTGCCATGAGCATCATGATGAGCGCCATCGGATAGCCGTGCGCCCATTCGAGTTCCGGCATCACCTTGAAGTTCATCCCGTAGACCGAGGCAATCAGCGTCGGCGGCATCAGCACCACCGCCATCACCGAGAACAGCTTGATGATGTTGTTCTGCTCGAGATTGACGACACCGAGCATGGCATCGAGCGTGAAGGTGATCTTGTT
Source organism: Bradyrhizobium sp. 157 (assembly GCF_023073815.1). NCBI lineage: Bacteria > Pseudomonadati > Pseudomonadota > Alphaproteobacteria > Hyphomicrobiales > Nitrobacteraceae > Bradyrhizobium > Bradyrhizobium sp. 157. The sequence continues at coordinate 108,980 of NZ_JADPKF010000033.1, forward strand.
GGACAGATAGGAGGCGTGGTCGGTCAGAGAGACGACGTCGCGCTGCATGGTCTTGAGCTGCTCGCGCATGTCCTTGGACCATTTGGCGCCTTCCACCACCGCCGACAGGAAGGTGACGACGCGGCCGATCGACACCAGGCTTTCGCGGATCTTGGAGACCAGATCCCCCTTGCGCCCGATCGCGATCAGGATCTGCGAGTATCGCTTGGCCTGGCCATGCCGTGCGCTTTCGGGCTCGAAGATGTCATGCGAGACTTGGTCGACCTCGGCGCCGGCGCGCTCCAGAATGTCGGCGCAGCGGTCGATCACCGCGTCGAGCAGTTCCATCAGTACCATTTCGCCCGATATCCCCGGCATGCAGGAGCGCGCCAGCTTGTGCTCGACGAGAGCAAACGGCTTCGGTTCGTCGTAGCGCACGGTCACCAGGCGGTGACCGGCGAGAATGAAGGTGACGGCCGTGGTCTTCGGCATGTCGGTGTCGGATTGGCACATCAGCGTCGCGGTCATGTAGCGGGCGCTGTTCTCGATGTAGAGCCGGCTGGAAATCTCGATTTCCTGCATGTCTTCCCGGGTCGGCACCGCGATCCCGGCCAGCCGTTCCACCGCGCGGTCCTCCTCGCCCGTCGGGTTCAACAGATCGATCCAGACCGCATTGTCCGGCAATGCCGTCACGTCCACGGCCGGGAGCTTCTTCAGGGCAGATTCGGAGGGAACAAACACCGAAAACATGGGCAACTCCGGAACGGGTGGAAATCCCACCCAGCGGCACTAAACCCGATTCTGGCAAGCGCTTCATGACCCGCGCATTAACCGGCGGTCGATATTTGCGGCAGCGGGGTGGCGGCGGCGCGGCCGCGATTTGGCCCCGCGCCATCCCTGCCCAGAAATCAACCGGAAGTCGCAAAATTTGCGGCATAAAAGCCACAGCTAGCCTTCCGCAGCGCACGATGGACATGCAAATGCTGGCATATCAGCCGGCTTTTGCGGATAATGAGATTAATGGAATCGTCGCGTTTGAGGCGCAAGATTGCGGCTTGCGAACGCCAGACTTTCGATTGGAAGTAGTCATGTCGCTCAAAGTAATGTTGGGGTTGCTCGCCGCTGGCCTTGCGTTGTCCGGCTGTATGCCGGCAACCACCTATCAGGCCGCCCCTGAAGCCACCCTAAAGCCGAACGACAAGGCCCAGCTCGCGAAAGCACGTTACGCTGCGGTTAAGCCGCCCGAGCCGTTCCGCCGCGCCATCGTGGACTATCACCGCAAGGAATTGCCCGGCACGATCGTCGTCGATTCCGATAACCATTACCTCTATCTGGTGCAGGATGGCGGCAAGGCGATCCGCTACGGCGTGACCGTGGGCGAGGAAGCCCTCGCATTCTCCGGCATCGCGCGCGTCGGCAACATGGCGGAATGGCCGAAATGGACGCCGACCGCCGACATTCACAAGCGTATCGAAGGCCTGCCGGCCTCAGTGCCCGGTGGCGTCGACAATCCGCTCGGCGCCCGCGCGCTTTATCTTTACCAGGGCAACCGCGACACACTGTTCCGCATCCACGGCACCAACCAGCCGGAATATATCGGCGCCTCGATCTCGTCGGGCTGCATCCGCATGACCAACGAGGACGTCATCGACCTCTACAGCCGGGTGAAGACGGGCACGATGGTCGTCGTGCTCGAGCCCAAGCAGGGTGACTCGCCGTTCAATTCCAAGATGGCGCTGCAGGGCGGCGGCAACAGCGGTCCGATGGCGCAATAACCTGAAGCGGCCAGACCGTATTCGAAGATCAAGAGCGCCGGTTTTGCCGGCGCTTTTTCGTTGCGGGCTTCTTCTCCTCGCGCGGCGGCTCGGCCTCATGCGATTTCTCGGCGTTGGATTTTTCGGCTTCAGGCTCGGCATCGGGCTTGGCAGCATCCCGCTTGGCTTCGTCCGGCTTGGCGGCGACCTCGCGCGGCGGCGCTTCCTCGGGCCGCTCTGCCGGCAATAGCGGCGCCTTCTGCGGCAGCGGATCCCATACATCCCACTGACAGATCCGATAATTGTTGCGTCGTTCCATCAGGTCGAGATGGATATGATCCTCGTGGTACCAGTCCGAGCCCGGACCGAGCACCGTCGAGAACCGCGCGCAGGCGGAATGCAGCACGGTCTCGCGCAATTCCCGCGGCACGGTGCGATCAGTCAGCGAGATCGTACGGCCATTGGCGAGTTTGAAGGCGCGCACGTCGAGCGCGTTGGCGCGGCCATGTTCGGAGAGCTGCGCGCCGACGATGCGGTTACGGCCGCGGCACTCGAACGAGGCGAAATTATCGAGATCGGAGACGGCGCTGCCGAGCCGCTCCGCCAGTGGCGCGATGTCTTTGCGGATCCAGTCGGCGAGCGCGGACGCCATGGGACAACGCAGGATCGCAACGGGCTTCACCGACACGCGCCGCTTGTCCGGGAGCACGATCGCTTCCAGCCGCACCAAGTCCTCGCCCCCGCAGCCGCCGTTGCCGCGAATGTCGGGCATACTGGGAGCGATGGCCACTTCGTCCGTCAACGCAAGCCGGCACGCCGAGGGTTGCGGCGTGGGCTGCGGTGCGGGCGCGGCCTGCTCTTTGGCCTTGTCTTTCTCAGGCGACGCCTGCTCCTTCTCGGGCGGCCGTTCAGGCTCGGCAGACGGCGCCTCGGCAGGACGCGGCTTCGGCAGCGGCACGGCCGCGCGGCGCGCCTTTGCCCGGGCACGCGGTTGAAATTCCCTGAACAGGTCATCCCACGGCGCGGCGCGTGACGCTTTCGCCGCCCAGGCCGGCTCGACTGGCATGCCAATCAACAGCGCCGCCGCGGCGACGGTAACCATTGCCGCTGCAATGCGGCCAAAGGCGCCATTAGCCCATTTTCGGCTTGCTTTCTGCGCGGTAAAGTTCATTTCAATTCCATGAACTTAACGCCGATCCGCCGGCAATGTTCGCGGATCGTGCGGCAATAAACAAACCATCGGAGGAAAGTGCGTATGCTCGGATTGATGCAAGATTGGCCTTTGCTTTGCCATCGGATTATCGAACACGCGGCGAAGTATCACGGCACGCAAGAGGTCGTCACGCGGTCGGTCGAAGGTCCCATTCATCGCACCAATTACGCCCAAATACATGCACGCGCGCTGAAAGTATCGCAACGGCTCGACCGCGACGGCATCAAGCTCGGTGACCGTGTCGCCACCATCGCCTGGAACACCTGGCGCCATCTCGAATGCTGGTATGGCATCATGGGAATCGGCGCGATTTGCCACACCGTCAATCCGCGGCTGTTCCCCGACCAGATCGCCTGGATCATCAACCACGCGCAGGACCGCGTGGTGATCACCGATACCACCTTCGTGCCGATCCTGGAAAAGATCGCGGCCAACCTGCCGAGCGTCGAGCGCTACATCGTTCTGACCGACAAGGCACATATGCCGCAGACCACGCTGAAGAATGCGGTCGCCTATGAGGATTGGATTGCGGAAGCGGACGGCAAGTTCACGTGGAAGGACTTTGACGAGAATACCGCGGCCGCGATGTGCTACACCTCGGGCACCACGGGCGACCCCAAAGGGGTGTTGTATTCGCACCGTTCCAACGTGCTGCATGCGCTGATGGCCAACAACGTCGACGCTCTCGGCACCAGCGCCGCCGAGACCATGCTGCCGGTGGTGCCGTTGTTCCATGCCAATAGCTGGGGCATCGCGTTCTCCGCGCCTTCGATGGGCACCAAGCTCGTCATGCCCGGTCCCAAGCTCGACGGCGCTTCGGTCTTCGAGCTTCTCGAGACCGAGAAGGTCACGCACACCGCCGGTGTGCCGACGGTGTGGCTGATGCTGCTCAACCACATGGCGGCCAACAATCTGAAGCTGCCCCATCTGAAGAGCGTGGTGTGCGGCGGCTCGGCGATGCCGCGCTCGATGATCAAGGCGTTCGTCGACATGGGTATTCGCGTGCGCCACGCCTGGGGCATGACCGAGATGAGCCCGATCGGCACCGTGGCAGCCTTGAAGCCGCCGTTTGCCGAACTCACCGGCGAGGAGCGGCTCGACATCCTGCAGACCCAGGGCTACCCGCCGTTCGGCGTCGAGATGAAGATCACCGACGATTCCGGCAAGGAACTGCCGTGGGACGGCAAGACTTTTGGCCGCCTCAAGGTCGCCGGCCCTGCGGTCGCCAAGGCCTACTTTAAGGTCGATACCGACATCCTCGACGAGGAAGGCTATTTCGATACAGGTGACGTCGCCACCATCGACCAACACGGCTACATGCGGATCACCGACCGCTCCAAGGACGTCATCAAGTCCGGCGGCGAATGGATCTCATCGATCGACCTCGAAAACCTCGCGGTCGGCCATCCCGCGGTCGCGGAAGCCGCTGTGATCGGCGTCTACCATCCCAAATGGGACGAACGTCCGCTGCTGATCGTGCAACTCAAGGCCGGCCAGCAGGCAAGCCGCGAGGACATCCTGAAATTCATGGATGGCAAAATCGCGAAATGGTGGATGCCCGACGACGTCGTCTTCGTCGACGGCATCCCGCACACCGCAACCGGCAAGATCCTGAAGACCGCGCTACGCGAGCAGTTCAAGAGCTACCGCTTCCCGAACGCGGCGGCCTGACGCAAATCTGTCCCTCCCGTGCCGGGAGGGACAGCCTCAGGTGACGCTGATCGCACCACTGGCACGCTGGTTGTCCGTCGAGAAATTCTTGTCAGAGATGGAACGAGCGTCGATATTGGGATGGGCTCTGGCCGGTCACCGAGCGGAAGACGCGTGCAAAATGCGCGGGACTGAGAAAGCCGACGCGCAGCGCCATCTGCGCGACCGAGAGCTTGCTGCTTGCAAGCAGCTGCTTTGCCATCGCGACGCGCCGCCCATGAATGAACTCCAGCGGCGTCTGTCCCGTCGTTGCCCTGAATGCGCGATGGAAATGGCCTTCCGACAGCTGGGCAAGATCAGCGAGATCGGCAACCCGAATTGTCGCGCTCAAATGCGCGTCGATGAATTCGGTAACGCGCCGCAACCGCCACGCCGGCAGTCTAATCGACGTATCCTTCATTCTCGCACCACCGTATCGGCGTGCAAGGTACAGAATGAGGGCGAGGCTCATCGTGTCGCAATAGATCGTGTCTAGGCCGCCTTCCAGCGCGTCAAGCCGCTCGAACTCCGCCAGCATGTTCCAGACGAAGCTGTCTTCCGAACCCGACAGCGGGCCCAGCGCCTCGATCGATGCGCGCGCTGTCGCCGAAAGCTTTGCCGGATCGAGTGCGATGGCTGCCCACCGCCATTCCACATTGTGCAGCCGAAGCCGTCGCTCGCAGCCAGCCGGGAGAAATGAGACAGTAGACGGTAAATCGGGGCCGTCATAGCGATGCCCGCCATCAGCCGAAATTTCATGCCGCTCGGCGCCGCCGGACAGGGTCGCCATAATGAGGTGATTTGGCGACAGGATGCGTCCCTCGACGACGGATGTCATCGGCCGGTGCGCGGTTTCGAATGCACCGCTCGTCCATTGGGTGCGCCGCCAGCCATCCGGCCGGGAACTTAACCGATCGATTGTCGACGCGCCTTCAGACGCATCTTCAACAGCATCACGTTGCATGGCGACTTCCTGGGTACAGACATTCCCGAACAGATATACAATTCCCAGAGCCTCAATTCGTTACCAAGCGGAAATGGAACTGGTCGTCGCGTCAGGATCAATCAGGTCGGATCAGGAACCCGCGCGACAAATCGAGTTAAAGATCATTTCTATCGGCAGGCGACCCTGCCGATTGCAGCAGGGCGCATCAACGGAGATGTGCCATGGATAAGACACGTCAAGACTCCCCGCTTACGACCGATCGCCGCCGTTTTCTGGGCGCCGCCACAGCAATGGGCGCTATCGCCGCGACAGCCGTGCACGAAACGGCACTTCGCGTTTCAACCGCCAATGCGCAGGCGCCTGCAAGCGGTGCACGGACGCCTGCAGCGGGATCAATACTGAACCGAACGATCGGCCGCACCAATGAAAGCCTTCCGGCGCTCGGGCTGGGCACATTTCTGACCTTCGACCTGCTGCCGGGCCGCAATCGCGACGCGCTGCGCGAAGTCACCAAGAGGTATGTCGATGCGGGCGTCCGGGTGGTCGATACGTCCCCTCTTTACGGTACAAGCGAGGTCAGCGTCGGCGCATTTCTCAGCGCAATGGGCGTGACGGATCAGATGTTCATCAGCAACAAGATCTGGTCGACCGGCGACTACCTGGCCGACGAAAGTCACGCGTTAGCCAGCATGGAGCAGTCGAGGCTGCGGCTGTGGCGCGACAAGATAGACCTGTTCCACTGCCATAGCCTGGTCAATGTCGACGCGATCGTGCCGCTGCTCCGCGCATGGAAGAAAGAGGGCAGGATTCGCTATGTCGGCGCCTCCGTCCACGAGAACGACTACCATCACATCCTTGCAGCCTTGATCGACAAGGACCTGGTCGATTTCATCCAGGTCAACTATTCGATTTTCAATCGCAATGCCGAAGAGCACATCCTTCGCGCGGCGATGGATAAGGGCATTGGCGTGTTGACAAACATGCCGCTGGAAAAAGGCCGCTTGCACAAGATCGTCGAAGGCCGGCCGCTGCCCGATTTCGCTCGCGACATCGGTGCGGAGAACTGGTCGCAGTTCTTCATCAAATGGGCAATGGGCCATCCGGCGGTGACGACCGTTCTTGCCGCGACATCGAACCCGGATCACGCAGCCGAGAATGTCGGCGCGCTGCGCGGACCTCAGCCTGATCAATCCATGCGGCAGCGGATGATGCGGCACATGGAAACCATTGCCGGCTTCACCAATCTGGCTTCGATGCAATGGTATCCTGACAAGCAGAGCATGTACCAGGGCGTCATTCGTCGTTCGCAGGCGGCATTGCGGCAGCGCATGAGTTAAGCGATGAGCGGCAGGCGCGCTGGGTTTGGTGTTCCTGCCATTCCTCACAATGATGCGGCGAGACAAGGAGTAACTCGCACATGAAATGGCATTGGATCGCATTTCCATGCGGGTTGATGGCGATAGCCAGCATTGCATTCGCCGAATCTGGCGGACGCGAGAATCTGGGCAAGTTTGCCATCGAGCGGACCGAAGTCACGATCGGCCAGTTTCGGAAATTCGCTGCCAAGAGGGCTCTGAAGACCGCGGCCGAACAGGCGGGGGGTGGGCATGAATTCGAGGGCGGCTGGATCCGTCGCGTCGGCTGGACATGGTCAACGCCGTTCGGACAGCCGGGCGGCGACGATGAGCCGGCTGTGCATGTGTCGTGGAGCGAAGCTCGTGACTACTGCTCCGCCATTGGCGGACGCTTGCCTACGCTGGAAGAATGGGAGCACGCCGCCTACACCGAAACGCGCGCCAATCCTACCGATGAATTTGTAAGGGGACGCACCTATCCTTATCCTGCTGGCGACAGGCCTGATGGCATGAACACATCCGGGAACGATCGCTGGCCGCGCCACGCAGCGGTCGGCACCACCAAGCGAGGTATCAACGGACTCTATGATATGGGTGGCAATGTCTGGGAGTGGCTTGCGGATCGCCGCGGCGACGAAGCCCTCACGGCTGGCGGGTCGTGGTGGTACGGTGCGGACAAGACACAATCGTCAGCCATACAGTGGAAACCGGCCGACTTCTTCGCCGTTTATATCGGGTTTCGCTGCGCTTACGGTCCTCAATAGCTCCGAGGATTGCGCTTCCCTGCCATCAGCGAAGTCGGCTTGAAGCCCCGTTGATCGTTAGCGCAAGCCTTCCCGCCCTTGTCCGGCAGAACGGCGCGGGTGATGGCTGCCCGGACTTCCGGCCTGCGCGGCCATGAACTGCGCCGCGTCGAAATCAGCGCGAGAGCGCCAGCGCGTCGAGCTGTCGCTGCGCGTCAGGTTCACCCCATTCCTTTGCCCGCTGATACCAGAGGCGGGCCTGCGCGACGTCCGCCAGCGGGCCATCGGCGCCCATCTGCCTGAGCCGCGCCGGATCGTAGGTGGTGCCGAGGAGCAGCGCGGCGCGCGCATCCCGCGCTTCCGCTCCACGCATCAGCAACAGCCGCGCCGACTGCACGTCGCCGGCGGCGAGCAGGTCCTGCCCGCGTTTGATCAGAGTAGCGATCTCCTTCGGATCGAGGCTGCGCACGACCTCCGCCTGCTGCCGCACGGCCGGCATCGGCGGCGCGGCTGCGGCCATGGCAACCGGCGGCGGTGCGGCGACCGGCGCTGCAGAAACCGGCGCTGCAGCAACCGGGGCCGGCGCGACAACCGGCCGCGCAGCGATGGTTGGCAGGGGCGTCCAGGTCAGCCGCGTGGAGGTGCCGGTGAGCGCGACGCCATTGCCGTCACGCAGCTCCGCCGTCACCAGCATCTGGCCGGTGAAGCCATCCGGCGGAATGACCGAAACACCGGAAATTTCCGTCGCCGGCACGCGCCACTCGCTCGGACCGACACGCTTGCCGGACGTCAGCCGTGCGCCGGCAGTCAGTCCATTGATGGATACGAACGCGTCGGGCGGCGGAGCGCCGACGTGAATTCCGAGCGGCACCGGATCGTTGGTGAACCCGCTGCCGTCCTGTACGGCCAAGGTCGCCGTACGCCTCGCTGGCTGCGGCTGCGGTGCCGGAAGCACCGACGATTTCACCGACTGCCAGGCAGCCGAAAGCGACGCATTATCCTGGTTGGCGGGCCGCTGCGAAGACGGAATGGCCATGACGAGAAGCATCGCGATGCTTGCCGCAATCGCCACGGCGATCGAGAAGCGGATGACCTGCTGAAACAGCGCGCGCCGTCCCGACAGGTCGCGGAGCACGGACGGCGCTTCGACCGGCGCGTTGTCCCTCGCCTCCTGCATGGCCTGGGCCACGGCTTTGGTGAACATTTCGGAATCCTGGCGGCGTGCGGGCTTGCTGAAGGGCTGCAAGGGCGGTCCTTCCGTCGGCATTCGCGGACGCCAGCCATCGTCATTCTGCATAAGCATCGTGCCCGGTTGATCGCTGCTCGTTCGTTCCCTCAGCTCACGCGGCGCATAATATGCCGGATCGTTCGGGCCGACATATCCTTCGTGCTTTGCATCACTCATACTGAACACTCGCCCCCATGGGGCCTTCCGCCAGCCCCGCGGACGTATGCCGATTGCGCCCCAGGCGATCCTAGAACTCCGGGGGCGCAACCGCAATTTTTTTGCGGCTCCGCCCGGCAACAAAGACCGTGAGTTGAGATCATCCCGCAGCGCTTCCGGCTGACGCCCGCCGTTTCCCCTTTGGCTGGCGCTCGCCGGTGCCCGTGCAGGACAGTCCCGTGTTGCGGCAAATACGACAACCTGGCGGCGAGAGGTAGACGAAAGTTGGACCAACTTCAATCTACAACTAATAATCAATTTACATGGATGGTTAACCCGTCAGGTTGCTGCACGCAGCGCATTGTCCGATTAGTATCGCCTGCAAACTTGAAATTCGCGCCACGCCGTGGTCTCAAGCTTGCGAGTTTGCAGCCGGTCCGCCGGCCAGACAGATTTCAAAACCCGGCAGATTCACCGATGGCCCGAAGGTTTTCCGCTCCCTACCAGTCGGAGCCCGTGTCCAGCCTCGCCACCTGGTCACGCAACCTCGCCATTTTCGCCGTGGTCGCGGTGATCGTTTCCATTCTCATCGTCCGCTTCGGCTTTCTGGAGGTGAAGCCGGCACTGGCGACATTCTTCGGCGCGCTCGGTTTGGCCGTGCTTTCGATCCTGGTCGGCCTCGCCGCCTTTGCCGCGATCTGGCAGAACGGGTCGCGCGGCATGGGCCGGATCCTGCTGGCGTTCCTGATCAACGCGCTCCTGCTTGCCTACCCGACCTACCTCGCCCTGCAATACAGCAAGCTGCCGCCGATCCACGACATCACTACCGATCCGATCGATCCGCCGCGCTTCGAGGCGCTGGCGCGGCTGCGCAGCGGCGAAGGCGCCAACTCCGCGGTCTATGCCGGCCTCTATTCGGCCGAGCAGCAGCGGATCGCCTATCCCGACATCGAGACCGTGGAACTCGAAGTCCCCCCGCAGCGGGCTTATGAAGTGACGCTGGGGCTGGTCACCAAGCGCAAATGGCTTGTGATCGACGAACGTCCGCCGCAGCCGCCGCGCCGCATCGGTCGCATCGAGGCGGTGGCGCGAACGCCGATCATGGGATTCCGCGAGGACATCTCGATCCGTATCACGCCCGATGGCGAGGATTCGCGGGTCGATATCCGCTCCTCCTCGCGCTATTTCGAAAGCGACCTCGGCAGCAACGCCGCCCGCGTCTCAAAGCTGATCGAGGACATCAACGCGGCCGTCGACAACGCCAAACCCGCGGCGCCGAAGAAGCCGCAGGCGCCGGCCAAGGCGCAGGCAAAGAATGTCAAGAAGTGACGCGCGAAAGCGCGTCATTCCGGGGCGCGTCTTAGCGCGAACCCGGAATCTCGAGATTCCCAGGTGCGCAATTGCGCACCATAGTTCGACACTTCGTGTCGCCCCGGAATGACTGCGAGAGATCAAGCCATCCGATAAGTCCCGCCGATCACCGGATCGCCATCCGTCGCCACGATCCCGCGGGCGACGAGATCTTCCAGATGCGCCAGCACGGAATAGCCGGCGGCATTCGTCAGCCGCGGGTCGATGCCGATATAGATCGCGCGGACCATGGTCGGGATGTCGGTCTCGCCCTTGGCAAGCCGATGCAGGATCGAGGCCTCGCGGGCCTGGCGGTGCCGGATCAGGAAACGGACATAACGCGGCCCTTCCGGAATTTCCGGCCCGTGCCCTGAGAGATACAGATCCTCCTCGCGCGCCTCCAGCCGCGCCAGCGAGGCCATGTAGTCGCTCATCGATCCGTCCGGGGGCGCGACGATCGACGTCGACCAGCCCATCACGTGGTCACCGACGAAATTGATCTTTCGCTCGGGCCACGCGAACGCCAGGTGATTGGCGGTGTGGCCGGGGGTTGCGACCGCCTCCAGCGCCCAGCCCTGCCCTTCAATGACGTCGCCGTTCTTGACCTCGATGTCGGGCCTGAAATCGCGGTCGGCGCCGGATTCCGGATTGTGCTTTTCGCTCTCGAAGCGTGGCCGCGAGGCGCGGTGCGGCCCCTCGGCATAGACGGGCGCGCCGGTGGCCGCCTTGATCCGCGCGGTGTTCGGCGAATGGTCGCGGTGGGTGTGGGTGACGAGAATATGCGTCACTGTCTCACCGCGCACGGCGTCGAGCAACGCCTCGGCATGCGCTTCATCATCAGGACCGGGATCGATGATCGCGATCTTGCCCTTGCCTACGATGTAGCTGACCGTGCCGGTGAAGGTGAACGGGCTCGGATTGTTGCAGAGGACCCGCCGCACGCCGGGCCGCGGCTCATCGACGACGCCGGGCGTAAGCGGAAAGTCGCGGTTGAACGGGATGTCGTCGTTTTCGGCCATTGTTCTTCCTGCTCATTTCGCGACACACCACAATCGTCATACCCCGCGAAGGCGGGGTATCCAGTAAACACCGGCGTTCGTGATCGACCGAGAGGCCTCTGGAATACTGGATCGCCCGCCCCAGTGCGCAATTGCGCACAAGGCGGGCGATGACAGCAAACGCCGTGGGCACGCGCAACGCCTTTACGAAAACGCCTGAATCCCCGTGATTGCCCGGCCCAGGATCAGGGCGTGGACGTCGTGGGTGCCTTCATAGGTGTTCACGGTTTCCAGGTTCGCGGTATGGCGCATCACGTGATACTCGATCTGGATGCCGTTGCCGCCGTGCATGTCCCGCGAGACGCGGGCGATGTCGAGCGCCTTGCCGCAATTGTTGCGCTTGACGATCGAGATCATCTCCGGGGCCATCTTGCCCTCGTCCATCAGGCGACCGACGCGCAACGAGGCCTGCAGGCCGAGCGCGATCTCCGTCTCCATATCGGCGAGCTTCTTCTGCACCAGTTGTGTGGCCGCCAAGGGCCGGCCAAACTGCTTGCGGTCGAGCGTGTATTGCCGCGCGCGATGCATGCAGTCTTCCGCTGCACCCATCGCCCCCCAGGAGATACCGTAGCGGGCGCGGTTGAGGCAGCCGAACGGCCCCTTCAGGCCGGATACGTTGGGCAGCAGCGCACTCTCCGGCACCACCACGCCGTCCATCACGATCTCACCGGTGATCGAGGCGCGTAAGGACAGCTTGCCGCCGATCTTCGGCGCCGACAGGCCCTTCATACCCTTCTCGAGAATGAAGCCGCGGATCTGGTTGTCATGCGCGGCCGACTTGGCCCAGACCACGAAGACGTCGGCGATCGGGGCGTTGGAAATCCACATCTTGCTGCCGCTGATACGATAGCCGTCCGACACTTTCTCGACACGGGTCTTCATGCCGCCGGGATCGGAGCCGGCATCCGGCTCGGTCAGGCCGAAGCAGCCGACCCACTCGCCGGTGGCAAGCTTCGGCAGGTATTTCTTGCGCTGGTTCTCGTCGCCATAGGCGTAGATCGGGTACATCACCAGCGACGACTGCACCGAGTTCATCGAGCGATAGCCGGAATCGACCCGCTCGATCTCGCGCGCCACCAGGCCGTAGGCGACGTAGCTCGCGTTCGCGCAGCCATATTCTTCCGGCAGCGTGACGCCGATCAGGCCGAGCTCGCCCATCTCGTTGAATATCTCGCGGTCGGTCTTCTCTTCCAGATACGCGTTGATGACGCGCGGCAACAGCTTGTCCTGCGCATAGGCACGCGCGGTGTCGCGGATCATGCGCTCATCTTCGGTGAGTTGGTCGTCGAGCAGGAACGGATCGTCCCACTGGAAGGAAGCCGCCGTCGGCTTGTCCTTGGCTTGAGGGCGCACGCTCATGAAAATCCCTTTCGCATCACTGTCCTCATGGAAATTGTCGATAAATTAATGCGCTATCGGCAGAAGCGCAAATGGTTCACCACGTCATTCCGGGGCGCGCCATAGCGCGAACTATGGGGCGCCCCCTGCGCCCCTGAGAATCTCGAGATTCCGGATACGGTGCTAGCGCACCATTCCGGAATGACAGCACGCTATATTTCCAACTTTTCGTTGGCGACGATCTCGATGCCGAAACCGGATAGCCCCTTGTAGTCGTGCACCGACGAGGTGAGATTGACGATCGAGGTGATGCCGAGATCGCGCAGGATCTGGGCACCAACGCCGACTTCACGCCATTGCCGGTGCCTATCGGCCTCTGCCGTTTTCTGTTCGCCGACCGGCTCGACGGGAACTCCGGCCGCGCCGTCGCGCAAGTAAACCAGCACGCCGCGGCCGGCCTTCTTGAAATGGTCCAGCACGATCTGCATCCGCGCCTGGCCGGTGAAGAGATCTTTGACGATATTGGGCTTGTGCAAGCGCGTCAGCACGTTCTTGCCGTCGCCGACGCCGTTATAGACGAAGGCAGCATGCGCGATCTCGTCGAATGGCGAGCGATACGCATAGCCCTGCAGCGGACCGATCGGGCTGTCGGTGGTAAACGTAGCTACCCGCTCGATCAACTTTTCGCGCGCCTGACGATAAGCAATCATGTCAGCGATTGTGACGTGCTTGAGCTTGTGGGTGGCGGCGAATTTCGTCACCTGCTCGCCCTTCATCACAGTGCCGTCGTCGTTCATCAACTCAGAGATGACGCCGACCGGCGGCAGGCCGGAAAGCTTGCAGAGATCGACCGCCGCTTCGGTATGGCCGGAGCGCAAGAGCACGCCGCCGTCGCGGGCGATCAGCGGAAAGATATGACCGGGCCGGGCAAAATCATTGGCGGCGTTGGGATTGGCGAGCGCGCGGCAGCAGGAGGCGCGCTCCTCCGCCGAAATGCCGGTGCCGCCATCGGGTTTATAGTCGATCGAGACGGTAAAGGCGGTGGTGTGACTGGACTCGTTATGCGCCACCATCGGATCGAGCCGCAGCCGCCTGGCGTCGTCGGTGGTGATCGGCGCGCAGACGATGCCGGAGGTGTGGCGGATAATAAATGCCATCTTCTCCGCGGTGCAGAGCGAGGCCGCGACGATCAGATCGCCCTCGCCCTCGCGATCATCATCGTCGGTGACGACGACCAGTTCGCCTTTGGCAAAGGCTTGCAGAACTTCCTGGATGCTATCGGCCATTTCTCAAAATCTCGCCAAATCTCGCTAGCTTCAGCAGTGCATTAGCCGGACTCTATGCGCGGCGCCAGCGCCAATACGCAGGGCGGAGCGGCGTCCGCAGGCATACCAGCCCGTAGCCCGGATGGAGCGAAGCGCAATCCGGGTAGGTCAACCCGTTTGCGAAATCCCGGATTTCGCTGCGCTCCATCCGGGCTACGCAGCCCCATTTTTACGGCAGCACCTCGCGGCGCTCGCTGAGCAGCGCGTCGGTCTCGGCGCGTTTGTCCTCCAGCAGCCCGGCCTGGGCGGCTTCGATCACCTTATAGAGTTCGTGGGCGTCGCTGAGCCGGGTCACCGTCACGTAGTCGGCGCCGGCCTTGTAGAGGTCGTTGACGTTGGCCAGGATCTCCGCGGTGGCGACGATCTTGGCGGTCGGATTGAGCGAGCGGACATGCCGGACCAGCTTTTCGTTGTCGGCACCCTTCAACAGCGAATCCGGGATGCTGAGGATGATCAGCTCCGCCTTGCCGACGCCGGCATGCACCAGCGTATCGACGTTGCTGATGTCGCCATAGACCACGTGCATGCCGCGGTCCGTCAAGGTTCTAAACACCAGCGGATTGAAGTCGATCACGGTGATCTGCTCCAGCACCGCTGGATTGAGCCGTTCGATCTCGGCAACCAGCGCGCTGGCGGCGCGGAAGAACCCGAGAATGACGATCCGGCGCGCCTCCCCGTGCCCGCCCTCGTGCCCTCCGTCGGCCTCATGCTTGTGATCGAGATCGCGGAGCCCGATCCGCTTCAGGGGACCGATCAGGTTTCGCGTGACCTGATCGCTGCGGCCCATGACGAAGGTACTCAGGACCGCCAGCACCACGAAGGCGAACGACGCCGCGCTCGACGTCTCAGGCCCAATGTGACGCGCCGTCACGCCGGTCTGGATCACTACCAGCGAAAACTCCGAGATCTGCGCCAGGTTGATCGCCGGCAACAGGCTCGCGCGCAGGCCCTGCTTCATCAGATAAAGCGGCGTGAACGTCGTCACCATGCGGCTGACGACGGTGAAGGCCGCGATCGCGAGCGCCAGCCCGATCACCGACGCACCGGGGATCGGGATGGTCATGCCGAGCGAGACGAAGAACAGCGTGATGAAGAAATCGCGCAGCGTTGTCACCTTGGCGGTGACGTCGAGCGCATAAGGGAATGTCGACAGCGATACGCCAGCCACCAGCGAGCCCATCTCGCGCGACAGGTGCAGCCTCTCCGCGATCTCGCCGATCAGGAAGCACCAAGCTAGTGCACCGAGCAGGATCAGCTCAGGCCGGCGCGCGATCTGGTGGAACAGCCACGGCAGCACATAGCGGCTGAGCACCAGCGCGGTCGCTACCAGCACGCCGACCCGGGCGATCGACAGCAGGATCACGCTCACTTGCAGATTGTCGAGGCTCGGCTGCACCGCCAGGAACAGGATTGCGAAGATGTCCTGCAGCACCAGCACGCCGAGCGTAATCCGCCCGGGCAGCGTGTCGAGCTCGCGCTTCTCGTACAGCACCTTGACGATGATGACCGTGCTCGACAGCGCGCAGGCGATGCAGAGATAGAGCGCGTCGAAATGCCCGCTGCCCATCGACAGGCCGATCCCGATAAAGAACAATATTCCGAGCAGGACGCCGCCGACCAATTGCCCGCCCGCGGCAAACAGAATCACCTTGCCGGCGCGCACGATCTTCTTCAGGTCGATTTCCAGCCCGATCATGAACAGCATGAAGATCAGGCCGAGTTCGGAGATGACGGTAATCGACTCCTGCGACTCGACCCACTTCATGCCGAATGGACCAATGACAAACCCGGCGATAAGGTAGGCCAAAATCAGCGGCTGCCGCGAAAAATGCGCCAACAGGCCGAGCCCCCAGGCGAACAGGATGCATAAGGTAATATCGCGAATAAGCTCGTGCATGGTTCCGGACTTCCCCCTTCTGCAACCTAGAGGTCCCGGCGCAAGGGTCAAACAAGTAATGTGTCACAGCCATAGAATGAGGGCTTTTCACGCGATTCTGGCCGCGTTGTCGATCCCGTACGCCCCCACCGCCAGCGCCCGGACCGCGGGCGGAATCGAACAGAATTTGGCAAACTCCCGCCCCCTGATCCCCGAGCGGATCGCCTATTTCGGCACATCAGGCAAGATGGTGGAGAGCTACCTCAAGTCCCCGATTGGGCTAAAACCCTTCGCGACCGTCGAGGCCTTCGTCGCTGCAAATGAGGTGCGCGGCGGAAGGGGAGCCAATTTCGTGGTCGACTGGGCGGCCACGGGCGAGATCGCCGAGCCCACGGACGAGGCGGTGATGGTCGGCGGCGTCGGATATCATGCCTTCATCAGCCAGGCCGATCAGGATCGTCGGCAAGAACCAGGCTGAAGGACGACGAGACAGAGAGCCGACCGGTCGGCCCTCTCAACAAGAAACAAGATGGAGTGAAACATTCATGTCTACCGCTTCCTTCGATTTTGCGCCCTTGCTGCCTGCCGGATTGCCGGCACCGGCAGCGCGGTGGACCGGGCTTGCCAGATACAGCTTTGTCGGCGGCAACAATGATCCCGAGCAGGTTCCGGTCGATGGCCTGGTCGACGCCGTCAATACCGTGCTCCGGCGCGAGGGCAAGACGCTCGCGACCTACGGCCTCGCCAGCGGCCCGCAGGGCTATCGCCCCTTGCGCGAATTCCTCAGCGCGAAACTCAAGCGCGACGCCGGCATCGCCTGCATTGCCGACGATATCATGATCGTCTCCGGTTCGCTGCAGGCGCTCGATCTCGTCAACCAGACGCTGCTCGCGCGCGGCGACACCGTGCTGGTCGAGCAGGAAACCTATCAGGGCGCGCTGACCCGGCTGACGCGGCTCGGTGTCAGGGCGGTCGGCATTCCCCTTGACGACCAGGGCATGCGGATGGATGCGCTGGCGGCTGCCCTTGCCGACCACAAAAGCCGCGGCATCACGCCGAAATATATCTACACCATCCCAACCGTGCAGAATCCGACCGGCAGCATCCTTCCGGAGACGCGGCGCGCCGAGATGCTGAAGCTGTCGCAGGAATATGGCGTGCCGATTTTCGAGGACGATTGCTACGCCGATCTGATCTGGAGCGGCCAGCGGCCGCCCGCGATCTACGCCATGAGCAAGCATGGCGGCGTCATCCATATCGGCTCGTTCTCGAAGTCGATCGCGCCGGCGCTGCGGGTCGGCTTCATCGTGGCACCCTGGGAGATGATGTCGCGGATGCTGGCGCTGAAGACCGACGCCGGAAGCGGCGCGCTGGAGCAGATGGTGCTGGCCGAGTATTGCGTGCCGCATTTTTCGACCCACGTGCCGAAGCTGACGCGCGGCCTGCGGGCCAAGCTCGACACGCTGATGGAAGCGCTCAACGAGCAGTTCGGCACCTCGGCCGAGTTCGAGGAGCCCGAGGGCGGCATCTTCTTGTGGGTGAAACTGCCCGACAATGTCGACACGCTGAAACTCTATCAGGCCGCGCTCGCCGCGGGCGTCGCCATCAACCCCGGACCGGAATGGTCAACCGACAAGGCCTATGCCGGCAGCCGGCTGCGGCTGTGCTTTGCCAGTCCCTCGCATGAACAGATCCGCGAGGGCGTCGCCGTGCTCGCCGAAGTCTGCCGCAAGGAGTTTGGCGTGCCGGCACGGATTGCCAATGTGGAGAAGCGGGCGCGGAGCTGAGCCTGTTCCGGCTCAACTCGTCGTGCGAAACACTATTCGCAGCGGAGCGCCACGCATCTCGCGCACCCGGTCTCCGGGTTGGGTGAGACATTCGCTCTCGTGCGGCAGCCGCCCTTGCTCGTCATAGGGGATCGGCCGGACTGGGCGGTCCGTCGCTGCCTTGCGGTGGGATACGCCTTCGCTGTGTGCCACGTTCGATCCTTTTGCCGGACATCATCGCCAAGCAAGGAGGCCCTCGCATTGATTGAGATCAAACGGCGTCGGCCGCCGCGCCACTTGATTTTGATCAAATTAGAGCATGATGATTTTTGGTTAGATCGATTTGGCCGCAGACGCGCTTCACCTCTCCCGCTTGCGGGGGAGGTCGGCGCGAAGCGCCGGGTGGGGGCTCTCTCCACTCGGGCACCGTCGCCCGCGGAGACACCCCCACCCCAGCCCTCCCCCGCAAGCGGGAGAGGGAGCGCACCTTCTTCGTTGTTTCAATCAAGCCCAATTTCATCATGCTCTAGCCGCAGGCCGTGGCCGGTGTCCTATTCAGCCTTGATGCCGGTCTCGGCGATCAGCTTGCCCCATTTCACGCTTTCGCTCTGGATGAATTTTGCAAAAGCCTCGGGCGAGGTGGGCGCGGGTTCGGCGCCCAGAAGGCGGATTTTCTCGATCGCCGCGGGATCGCTCAACGCCTTCACGAAGGCGGCATTCAGCGTTTTGATGATTTCGGGCGGCGTGGCAGCGGGCGCGACGATGCCAAACCAGCCGACGGATTCGAATCCGGAGAGGCCCTGCTCCGCCAGCGTGGGAACATCGGGCAGGAAGACCACGCGTTTCGCGGCAGAGACTCCGAGCGCCTTCAACTTGCCGTCGCCGATCAACTGCTTTGATGCAGGGATGTCCAGCACGGCCAGCGGGACATGGCCGGCAAGAACATCCGTCGTCGCCGGCGCAGTGCCGCGATAGGCGATCAACTGAATTCCGACACCGGCCTTCTGGTTGAACAAGGCCGAGGTCAGGTGCATCGCCGTTCCATTGCCGCCATGGCCGATCGACAGGCCCGCCGTCTGAGCCTTGGCCTTGGCAATGAGATCGGCGACCGAGCCAATAGCCGATTGTTGCGAAGACACCAGCACGAATGGAATTTCCGCCAGCAAGGTGACCGGCGCCAGATCCTTGACCGGATCGAATGCCATCGCCGCGCGGTTGAGATGCGGATTGACGGTCAGCACACCGGCTGCGGCCACGCCGAGCGTATAGCCATCAGGTGCTGACTGGGCCACCGCGCCGATCCCGATATTGCCGCCCGCGCCCGCCCTGTTCTCGATGACGATCGGCTGACGCAGCGTTTCCGAAACCAGCGGCTGCAGGGCCCGGATAACGATATCGGCACTGCCGCCGGGTGGAAACGTCACAATAATCTTGATGGGTTGATCGGGATATGCGTTTGCTGCTTCAATCGCCGATAACAACAGCGACGAAGCAACAACAAGGGCGCGGATCATGCCTTGCCGGATCGACGGAAACATTGAGGGTCCCCCGATGATCTCTGTGGCGCCCAGTAATGCATGATCGTCCCAACCCAGCAAGCGACAAGGCGGCAGGTGACATGGTGAAGACCAGCGTTCTCGTGGTCGGCGGCGGTCCGGTTGGTCTCACTTTGGCGATGGACCTCGCATCGCGGGGAATATCCGTCACTGTCGTGGAAACGCGCGCCGCCGGCGAGCCGCCGAGCGTGAAATGCAACCACGTCTCGTCGCGATCGATGGAGATCTTCCGCAGGCTCGGCTTGGCGCAGAAGCTGCGCGATGCCGGCTTGCCGGCCGATTACCCCAACGACTGCTCCTACCGCACCACGGCAACCGGCATCGAGCTCTCGCGCATTCTGATTCCCTGCCGACGCGATCGCTATACCGCCACCGGCGGGCCGGATACCGATTGGCCGACCGCCGAGCCGCCGCACCGCATCAACCAGATCTACATGGAACCCGTGCTGTTCGCTCACGCTGCTGGCATCGAGGGGCTTCGGATTTTCAACCGCACCGCATTCGAGGATTTCAGCGATCGCAATGACGGCATCGTTGCGACCGTCCGCAACCTCGACACCGGGACCGCCTTCCAGGTCCATGCCGACTTCATCGTCGGCTGCGACGGCGCGCGTTCGCTGGTTCGCAAGAGCATCGACGCCAATCTGCAGGGAACGCCGATCATCCAGCGCGTGCAGTCGACCTACATCCGCGCGCCCGCCCTGCTCGGCCTGATGGACCGGCCCGCCTGGATGACGCTGTCGCTCAATCCGCGGCGCTGCGGCACCCTGGTCGCGATCGACGGCCGGGAAAAATGGCTGATCCACAATCACCTCAATCGCGCAGAAGAGACCTTCGAAAACGTCGATCGCGACGCCTCGATCCGCGCCATTCTCGGCGTCGGCCCCGATTTCGAGTATGAGATTCTGAGTAAGGAGGACTGGGTCGGCCGTCGCCTCGTCGCCGACCGGTTTCGCAAGGGCCGCGCCTTCATCTGCGGCGACGCCGCCCATCTGTGGATGCCCTATGCGGGCTACGGCATGAATGCCGGGATTGCGGATGCCACCAACCTGACGTGGCTGCTTGCCGCCTATCTGCAAGGATGGGCCGACCTCGCCATCCTCGATGCCTACGAGGCCGAGCGCCTGCCCATCACCGAGCAGGTATCCCGCTTTGCGATGGAGATGGCGGGCAAGGTGCTGAGCCAGCGCCGCATCGTTCCCGATGAAATCGAGCAGCCGGGGCCTGAGGGCGACGCCGTCCGCAAGCAGGTCGGGCAAGCGGCCTATGACCTCAACGTGCAGCAATATTGCTGCGCCGGCCTCAACTTCGGATATTTCTACGACCGCTCCCCGATCATCGCCTATGACGGCGCGGAGCATCCGGGTTTTACGATGGCGGATTTCACGCTGTCCTCGACGCCGGGGTGCCGGCTTCCGTTCGCGAAGCTGCCGGACGGACGGCCCGTCTATGATGCGTTGGGTCCGGGCTACACACTTTTGCGCTACGATCCGGACGTTGCGGTTGCGCGCTTGGCCGATGCGATGCGCGCCAATGGCGTGCCGTTTGAAATCGTCGATGTACCCGCCGACCAAGAGCCGCCGCCCGGCCGCCACAAACTCATCCTTGCGCGCACCGATCAGCACGTGGCCTGGCGGGGCGACACGATCCCGGATGATCCTGCGCACCTCGTCGACAAGCTGCTCGGCCGAGGCTCCAAACTCGGTCCGGGTTGACCGCCCATGGGGGAAGCGCGTTCTCAGCAACGCTTGGGCATTGCCCTCGTGGTCGCCGCCGCCATCGCCTGGAGCACGGCGCCATTCTTCACACGGCTGCTTCCCTATGATTCCTGGACCATCCTGTTTTGGCGCGGATTGTTCGGCGGCGGCCTGATCGTGGTCTTGATGGTGCTGTTGCAAGGTCGTGCCGGCCTGCGGGATCTGACCAGGATCGACAAGAACGGCTGGCTTGTCGCGTCGTTTTCGACGTTGGCGATGATTGCCTTCATCCCTTCGCTGCAGCTCACGGATGTATCCAATGTAGCCATCATCATTGCGACAGGCCCCTTCCTCGCAGCTGCGCTTGCCTGGATATGGCTGCGGGAAATCCCCCAACCGCGAACCATGCTGGCGGGCATCGTGGCACTCTGCGGCGTCATGATCATCGTCGGTAACGCGCGCGCCGACTCCGACATCCTCGGTATCGCCCTCGCCTGCTTCATGGCGCTGGCGATCGCTGCGATGACAGTCATGGTACGGCGGCACAAGAATACGTCGATGGTCGCCGCTGCAGCGATGTCGAACATCCTGGGCAGCGTTATCAGCATTCCCTTCGCCCACGGAATAGCTGCGATAACCGGGTTCGACCTGTTCATCCTCGCGATGTTCGGATGCTTTCAGGTCGCCCTGGGCCTTACACTGTTTTTCCTCGGCTCGCGCCTGCTGCCATCCGGCCAGGCGGCCCTGATCTCCACGCTGGAGACGCCGCTGATGCCGTTCTGGATATGGGTGGGATTTGGCGAGGTGCCCACACTCCGGGTCCTCGCCGGCGGCGCCCTGGTGATGGGCGCCGTCATTGCCGACATCGTCGGCGATATCCGCGCGCAGCGGCAATCAAGATGAATGGGCCGAGCTACCGCACCGCGAATGGCGCCTGGTAGGGCCGGCCGAACGGCACGCCGTTGATCACGGTCTGCACCGGCTTGAGCAACAGCTTGCCCTCGCGCTTGTTGTTGCGGGTGTCGACGAACGAGGTCTGCCCCTCCACGAGTTCCAGGATCGCGACGTCGCCGGGTGCGCCGATCTGCAGCGTGCCGATTTTCGGCGCGCGGTTGATGATTTTTGCCGGCGTTATGGTCGCCGCCGCCACCACCTGCTCCAGCGAAAGCCCGAGCGTGACGAACTTGCTCATGACGTTCGGCAAGTAAGGCATGCCCGGAGAATTGCCGGAGAAGACGTGGATATCGGAGGAGATCGTATCGGGCGTGCAGCCGCCCGGAAGCGCCACCTCCGCCACCGTGAAGTCAAAACTGCCGCCGCCATGGCCGACATCGAACATCACCCCGCGCTGCTTGGCTGATAGCGCCGCCGGCAACAGCTTGCCGTCCTGCACGATATTGGTGAAGACGCCGCCGATGTTCGGAGCGCCGGAATAGGCATGCGTCAGCACGTCGCCCGGCCGCATCAGATCGAGAATCTCTGACATCAGCTCCTTGGTCTCGACGCCGCCGATATGCACCATCATCTTGGCCGGCCAGCCGCACATTTCGCAGGCCTTTATGCTGCGCTTCAGCGGCTCGAGGCCATGCCTGGCGATGACGTTCTCGGACATCCTGACCTTCACACCGAGCAGGAAGTCCGGATTTTCCGCCAGCGCCATCGCGCACGCCTCTACCTGCGCGTAGTCGATGTTGTAGAGCTCAGCGACCGGGAAACCGGACAGGCCGTTGTTGGCGATATGGACGAAGGCGTAAATTCGCGCCCGCGATTGCGCCACGATGTAGCGGCGCAGCGCCGCGATGTTGTTGACGCCGGCATCGCCTGCCGACACCACCGTGGTGGTGGCCTGCGCCTGTACCAGTTCGTCAGCGGGAATGCCGATCGCCGAACCGTAGGGGTAGACGTGCGAATGCAGGTCGATCAGGCCTGGTGTCACCAGTCTGCCTGAGGCATCGATGGTCTTGGCGGCGCGCGCGGCCGGTATCTCGTTCTCGACCGCCTCGATCACGCCCCAGCGGATGCCGATGTCGCGCTTGCCCCTGAGTGACTGGCTCGGGTCGAGCACGTCACCGCCCTTGATCACGAGGTCGAATTTGTCGTTCGGCCTCATCGCGGCGGCAGCAGGGCCCGATATAGCCGCGACCGCGGCCGAGCCTGTCAGACTCAGAAAATGACGGCGTGAAACCTCGCTCATGGCAACGTTCCCCCTGAGATGATTTTTTATGGAGGCGAATGATGCGCCGAGCGTTGGCATTCCGCAAGCAGCGTCGCGCCGGCCCACGCAGAAACCAATAACCGCCTCGCCGATCTTGCGATGGGCGTGCGGCTTGCAGGCTCCGGCGCTTGCGCTGCAACAACCGAGATGTGCGGGGCGCGGTGGTATCGATCCGACAATCAGCATTCAGCGCGCTGATCGTCATCGGCATCTGAACAGCGTTCAGAATTCTCCTCCAATTCGGCCGGAACGTTCCTCATCATCTCTTGTTTTATCTTCGCTCAATTGAGGAGGATTGGATGAAGAAACTTGGCTACATCATTGCGGCACTCGGCGCACTCGCCATCGCAGCTCCGTCAATCGCAAGCGCCGAGACCGTCGTGATCAAGAAGCGTAGCTACCACACGGGTCACCATCACCACCATCACGGTGCGCGTGCCGAATTCCGGCGCGACCGCGGTTGGCATCGCGGGCATCGGCACGGTCACCGCCACAAGACCGTGGTCATCAAGAAGTATCGTTACTGACGTAGCATTGCTGGAGCCCGGTTCTGATTAATTCAGTGCCGGGCTCCGTTTTGTTTGAGCCGTTCTTGACGCGATCCCGGTCGCTTCCGGATCGCGTCCGAGCGCGTGCTCGTTCGGAACGTCAAGAACGGAAAATGGCCCCTCGCGGGGCCATTCTCTTTTGCTTGCTGTTCGCTACGTTCGACGATCTTAGCTGTAGATCTCGAACAGGCCTGCGCCGCCCTGGCCACCGCCGATGCACATCGTAACGACGCCCCACTTGGCTTTGCGCCGGCGGCCTTCCTGCAGGATATGGCCGGTGAGACGCGCACCGGTCATGCCGAAGGGATGGCCGATCGCGATCGAGCCGCCGTTGACGTTGTACTTCTCGGGATCGATACCGAGCTTGTCGCGCGAATAGAGGCACTGGCTGGCGAAGGCCTCGTTGAGCTCCCAGAGATCGATGTCGTCGATCTTCAGGCCATGGCGCTTCAACAGCTTCGGCACGGCGTAGATCGGGCCGATGCCCATCTCGTCCGGCTCGCAGCCCGCGGAGGCCCAGGCGACGAAGCGGCCCATCGGATTGAGGCCGCGTTTCTCGGCGTCCTTGGCTTCCATCAGCACCACGGCGGCGGCGCCGTCCGAGAGCTGGCTGGCGTTGCCGGCGGTGACGTATTTGCCCGGGCCCTTGACCGGCTCGAGCTTGGCAAGACCTTCCATCGTCGTGTCGGGACGGTTGCATTCGTCACGGTCGACGACGTAGTCGACAATGCTCTCCGCCTTGGTCTGCTTGTCGACGACCTTCATCTTGGTCTTCATCGGGACGATTTCGTCCTTGAACTTGTTGGCCTGCTGGGCGGCCGCCATGCGGCGCTGCGACTCCAGCGAATACTCGTCCTGGTATTCGCGGCTGACCTTGTAGCGCTCGGCAACGATGTCGGCGGTGTCGATCATCGCCATGAAGATGTCGGGCGCGACCTTGAGCAGGTCCGGATCGATCGATTCCTTGGGCGAGCCGCCGCCGGGGATCGAGATGCTTTCGACGCCGCCGGCCACGATGCAATCGGCGCCGTCAGAGCGGATCGAGTTGGCGGCCATCGCGATGGTCTGAAGGCCCGACGAGCAGAAACGGTTCACCGAGACGCCGGCGGTCGACTTCGGCAGGCCCGCGAGCAACGCAGCCTGGCGACCGATATTGGGCGCACCGTGCGCGCAGTTACCGAGATAGCAGTCCTCGACATATTCCTTCTCGACGCCGGCGCGTTCCACGGCGTGCTTGATGGCGTGGGCCGCCAGCGACATCGGCGGGGTGATATTGAACCCGCCGCGGCCGGACTTTGCCAACCCCGTACGTGCATAGGAAACGATGACAGCTTCACGCATTTGAAAGACCTCCCTTTGATGCGATCCAGTATGGACTGGAGCCGCGCCCGTGTGTAGCGAAAACCCGAATTCCGGCCAGCGGAAAAGAAATGAACCCGCAAAGCCAGCTCGGCGCCGGGATTTGCACAACGCCTGTCCTTCGGCAAGGCCGCGGTTGGCGTGCTCGCTTCTGACAGGGGCGCGGTCCGATGCGCGACGAAAGGCGCATGAGCCGGCTATTTCACTGAGCGAAATTGGCCGCTATTGAGATCGCGCGCACGCAAGGTGCGGGCAATCAGGATCGGTCAGGGGTGCGATGGTAAGGGCGTTGCGACAATGGCTGGAAACCCATCAACTGCCCGCGATCGCCGCCGCCGTGCTCGGCGCGGTCTTCGCGCTTTCCACGCTGATGGTGATGGTCGGCTATCTGGTGGCGGCGCCCTGAAGCCAAGCGCCCAGCCGCTGTAGTCAGCTCAGATGTGCTGCGCCATGATCTGGCCCGGCCGTGCATCCGGACGGGGCTCGATATCGACCGACCACAGGTCGCGATTGTCGACGTCCTTTAACGCCACCGTCATCACTTCGGTCTTGCCGTCGATGTCGACGCGACCAAAAAACTGCATACCGAAGCAGGGAGCGAGATTCTCGCCGCTGCAGCCCTTCTGGAACATCGCTTTCGGGCCGAACGTATTGTCGAGCGGGGCCGGCGCCCAGGTGCCCGCATGCAGCGGGCCGGAGACGAATTCCCAGAACGGCTCAAAGTCCTGATAAATCGCGCGGTTCGGATCGTAGTGATGCGCGGCTGTGTAGTGCATGTCGGCGGTCAGCCAGACTGTGTTGCGGATGCCAGCGCGCTTCATGAACGACAACAGATCGGCGATCTCGTGCTCGCGCCGCTCCGGTGGCCCATCGCCAAGCGCAATGGCATCTTCGCTGATCAAGCCGATCGGCATGTCGGCCGCGATCACCTTCCAGGTGGCGTCGGAAGCCACCAGCTCGCGCTTCAACCAGGCCAGTTGCGTCGCGCCGAGAATGCAGGTGTCGCTGTGGTCGTCGCGCCTGTTCAAAGTGGAATCGCGGTAGCTGCGCATGTCGATCATGAAGACATCGAGCAGCGGGCCGTAAGCGATCTTGCGATAGATGCGGCCGTCCTGCGCGGGCGTCGCGCGCATCGGCATGAATTCATGGAACGCGCGGCGCGCCCGCGTCACCAGATGCGAGGTGCCGACCTCCGCATAGCCGCTCGCGTCGGCCGGGGCGATCGGAGCCCAGTCGTTCGTCACCTCGTGATCGTCCCATTGCGCGAACAAGGGCACGGCGGCATGGAACGCGCGAAAGTTTTGGTCGAGCCAGTTGTATTTGTAGTTGCCGCGGAACTGCGCGAGGGTTTGGGCGACGACGGACTTTTCCTCGGTGACGAGGTTTCGCCAGACCCCGCCATCGGGCAGCTTCAGTTCCCGCTCCACCGGGCAGTCCGCATAGATGTGGTCGCCGCAATGGATGAAGAAGTCCGGACGGTTGTCGAGCATGGTGCCGTAAGTCCGCATGCCGCCGCGGCTTTCGTCGATGCCCCAGCCCTGCCCCGTGGTATCGCCCGACCAGGCGAATGATACGTTGCCCCGTGTGGTGGGCGCGGTACGAAAATGCCCGACCTGCGCCTCGCCAGCGATCCCCGGCTCGCTTTCAAATCGCACGCGATAGAAAATATCCTGCCCCGGCGGCAATCCGTCGAGCAGAACTTTCGAAGTGAAATCGGCGTCCGGCAACGCATCGGCCGAAGCCGTGCCAATGATGGTCTTGAAGTCTTCGCTGGCCGAACATTCGACTTGCATCCGCGCCGCGCGGTCGGCGCGCGCCCAGATCACGGCGGAATTGGCCGAGACGTCGCCCGATTGAATGCCGCTGGTGATGAGCGGCCGATCCGCGGCGCGGCTGAGATAGGGTCTGGCGAGGCTGCCGAGACCGGCGACGGCAAATGTTGCGGCGGAGCGGACCAACAATTGACGCCGGCTCAAACTTTGAGCGGCGCGTATCGCAATCGGCATCGAAGCACCCTCGTCGAATCACGACGAAGGTGTGCCTGTTGAGTTTGACTCGCGGCTGAAGCTTTTACGACAGGTGGATGACGCCGACTCGTAGGATGGGTAGAGCGAAGCGAAACCCATCAATCCCAACGTGGAGACGTGATGGGTATCGCTTCGCTCCACCCATCCTACAAATGAACTACCGCTGCCAGTCGCAGATGCCGCCGGACTTGCACGGCCAGGTCTGGATCCGCGTGTCGCGGGCCTGGGCGTCGAGCGGATTGGTATGGCGGCGCGCCTGCTTGGTGCTGCGGGCCGCAGCGCGCGGCTTCTGCAAGCGCTCCTGCACGACGCGCGTCTTGCGCTCGGCAGCTTTGGGTACGACCACGCGTTGCGTCTTCACTGGCCGGGCATCGGTTCTGGCCTCGATCCGGACCGGGGCGAACTGCGTCTCTGGGCCGAGCCGCTTCGGCGAAAGCAGAGCATGGGGGAGATCCAGACCGAGGATCTCGCCTGCACGGTACTGATCCGCCAGCGCGGCGCTGCCTGAGATCAGGAATACCGTGCAAAGTGCTGCGGCAATAGCTCTCTTCAGGACCATCGCTGGCCTCCTGAAATCAACCAAAGACTGAAGAATAGCCATCATGTAGGAAGCCGGCAGGACAATTCCAGCCGGTTCCGCCCTCAGGGTTACGCGTGAGGATTCCGGCTGTGAAAAAGTTCACGCGCCGGGTGAACAACTTCTACTCCGCGGCCTGCGCCACCGGCTGGCCGATCGCCGCTTCCAACCGCGTGCACTCCGCACGGTATTTCGCGACATTGATTTCCTTGACGTGGCCATAGCCGCGAACGAGTTCCGCTGATTTCGCCAACTCCACCAGACGTCGCCAGTCATGCGGCTTGGCCCGGTCGAGATGGCGGAAGACCATCGCAGAATATTCTCCCGGCAAAGCCCGCTCCATCCGCCGCTCGGCCGTATAGCCGAACGGATCGAACGCGGTGCCGCGCAGGAACTTGAGCCGGGTGAGAATATCGAAGGCGCGGAAAATCCACGGGCCGAACTCGCGCTTGCGCAAGTGTCCGGTCACCTTGTCGCGCCTGGCCAGCAGCGGCGGCGCGAGGCTGACCTTGACACCCTCTTCGCCGTCGAATTGCTCCTTCAACGCTTTTGCGAACTCGCCGTCGGAATAGAGCCGGGCGACTTCATATTCGTCCTTGTAGGCCATCAGCTTGAATAGGCCCTTGGCGAAAGCCTCAGTCAGTTCATGCGAGCCCGGCGCCGCCTTGGCTTCCGCTGACCGAACGCGCTCGACGTCGGCGAGGTAGCGCTTGGAATAAGCCTCATCCTGGTAATCGGTCAGGAATTTTGCGCGGAAGGCGATGCTTTCGTCGAGCGTCCGCCGGACCGGTGCCGCGCCCGAGCTCTTGAAGCGCGCGGCGCTGACGACGCGCTGCAGATCGTGCGCGGCGAGCCGGCCCCAGGAGAACGCGAGCTTGTTCATCTCGATCGCCGCGCCGTTGAGATCGATCGCCTTCATGATCGCTTCCAGCGACAGCGGGATCGCCCCGCGCTGGAACGCAAAACCGAGCATGAAGGCGTTGGTGGCGATGCTGTCGCCCATCAACGCGGTGGCAAGCCCGGTGGCATCGAGAATGTCGAGGTCGAAGGCGCTGACGGCCTCGTTGAGCGCCTCCCGCATCGTCCCCGCCTCGAAATCGATATCGGGATTGATGACGAAGCTCGCGGTCGGCAACAGGTCGGCATTGACGATCGCCCGCGTCACGCCGCGCTCGGCCCGGCTCAGCGCGGGGATGCTGGTGGCGACCACGATGTCGCAGCCGAGGATGAGATTGGCGCCGCCGGGGGCGATGCGGACGGTTGCGAGATCGTCAGCCTGCGGCGCGATGCGGACGTGGCTCATCACAGCGCCGTTCTTCTGCGACAGTCCCGTGAAGTCGAGCGTCGAGCACGCCCTGCCCTCGACATGGGCAGCCATGCCGAGCAGCGCGCCGATGGTGATGACGCCGGTGCCGCCGATGCCGGTGACGAGGATGTTGTAGGCGCCATCGAGCGTCGGTGTGGCGGGCGTCGGCAGATCGGCAAACAGCGCCGAGGGATCAGCCGCCGCGCGGTCGGCTTTCCGCAAGCGTCCGCCATGCACCGTGACAAAGCTCGGGCAAAAGCCCTCGATGCAGGAAAAGTCCTTGTTGCAGTTCGACTGGTCGATCCGCCGCTTGCGGCCGAACTCGGTCTCCAGCGGCTGCACCGAGACGCAGTTAGAAACGGAGGAGCAGTCGCCGCAGCCTTCGCAGACGCGCTCGTTGATGAAGACGCGCTTCGGCGGATCCGGATAGAGCCCGCGCTTGCGGCGGCGGCGCTTTTCCGCGGCACAGGTCTGGTCGTAGATCAGGACGGTGAGGCCCTTGACCTCACGCAGCTCTTTCTGCACCGCATCGAGTTCACGGCGGTGATGAACGGTCGCTCCATCAGGGAAATAATTCGACGGATATTTGTCGGGATCGTCAGAGACGATGGCGAGGCGCCTGGCGCCTTCGGCCGAAACCTGGTGCGCGATCTGCGACACGGTCAGGCCGCCCTCGGCCGGCTGGCCGCCGGTCATCGCCACCGCGTCATTATAAAGGATCTTGTAGGTGATATTGACGCCGGCTGCCGCCGCCGCGCGGACCGCCAGCAGGCCGGAATGGGTGTAAGTGCCATCGCCGAGATTCTGGAACACGTGCGGCTCATCGGTGAACGGCGCTTGCCCGATCCAGGTGACGCCCTCCGCGCCCATATGCGAAATCGTTTGCGTGCGGCGGTTCGGCACCGACAGCGCCATGCCGTGACAGCCGATGCCGGCCATTGCGCGGCTGCCGTCGGGAATCTTGGTCGAGGTGTTGTGCGGACAGCCCGAGCAGAAATACGGCGTGCGCTGCAGCTTTGCCGCGCCGACGCCGTCCGCCGGCCGGTCGAAGGCCTCGAGTTTTGCGAGACGCTGCTCCAGCGCCGGGCTGCGGTGACCGAGTCTGCGCAGCCGCGCAACGACGGCGGCCGCCACCATGGTGGGCGTCAATTCGCCTTCGCTCGGCAGCAGTGGCGCGCCGCTCTCGTCCCGCTTGCCGACCACCGAGGGCCGCCTTGACGCATCGACATTATAGAGAATGCGCAAGAGTTGATCCTCGATGAAGCCGCGCTTCTCTTCGACGACGAGCACGTCCTGCAAACCTTCCGCGAATGCGCGCGCGCCGGATTCCTCCAGCGGCCAGGTCAGCGCGACTTTGTAGATGCGCAAGCCCAGCGCCTGCGCTTCCGCATCTGATATGCCGAGATCGGCCAGCGCCTGCCGCAGATCGAGATAGGCCTTGCCGGTCGCCATAATGCCGAGCCGCGCCGGCTTTGAATCGAGCATGATGCGGTCGAAGCGATTGATACGCGCGAACGCCGCGACCGCCTGCATCTTCGGACCGTGCAGCCGCCGCTCCTGCTCCATCGGCGCATCGGGCCATCGGATCGAAAGTCCGCCCGGCGGCATCTCGAAATCTTCGGGCGTGATGATCTTGATCCGATCTGGATCGCTGACGATCGATGCCGAGCTTTCGACCGTCTCGGAAATCGCCTTGAACCCGACCCAGCAGCTTGAATAGCGCGACAGCGCAAAGCCCAAAATGCCGAGATCGAGATAATCCTGCAGCGTGGCCGGGTTGACTACCGGCATCAGCGCCGCGGCGAACACCTGCTCGCTCTGGTGCGCCAGTGTCGACGACTGGCAGCCATGGTCGTCGCCGGCCAGCGCAATCACGCCGCCGTTCGGCGAGGTGCCGGCGGAGTTGGCATGCTTCAGCGCATCGACGGAGCGGTCGACGCCGGGACCCTTGCCATACCAGATGCCGAATACGCCATCCACCTTGGCGCCCGGGAACATGCCGACCTGCTGGCTTCCCCACACAGCGGTAGCCGCCAGGTCTTCGTTGAGACCCGGTGAAAACTCGATGTCATGTTGCTTGAGGAAAGATTTGGCGCGCCACAACGCATGATCATACATGCCGAGCGGCGATCCGCGGTACCCGGAGATGAAGCCTGCGGTGTTGAGCCCCGCCGCGCGGTCGCGTTCGCGCTGCAACATGGGCAACCGGACCAGCGCCTGTGTACCGGACAGAAAGATCCGCTTCGCATCCAGACGGTACTTGTCGTCCAGACCCACTTCCATCAACGCCATTCGTCCGCTCCCCGTCGCACGTTCCGCCGGTTATTTGAACCGGTCTAATTGCGAACAGCATGCACCGATTTTGCTATGCGTGCCCAGCGTGAATTCATGGCCGTAGGGCATATCTCGCCCGTCGTGTGGATCGGCCGGCCTCTTGCGGGAGCCCGCCTTCTTTGAAACGCTTGGGGGTAAAGGGAGACGCTAGCGATGACAGAACCGGCCTTCAGGACCGAGATATTGGAGAGCGGTAATCTGCTGGTGGGGCCATGGCGGAGCCCCAGGCAGATGCTCCACGCGCAGGTCTATGATTCGCACGCCTCGATCCACGACGATGCGACCGCGCAGAAGCTCGGCTTCCAGGGCGGTACCATCGAGGGTCCGACCCATTTCAGCCAGTTCGCGCCGCTGTGCGAACGCATCTGGGGCCAGGCCTGGTTCGAGACTGGATGCCTGTCCGCGCACTACCGCAACCCCGCCTTCGAAGGCGAGGAAGTGCAGGCCAACATCGAAAAGCCGAAGCCGGGGCAAACGACTAGCGCGATCGGCATGACCAAGCGCGACGGCACCGAGATATTGCGCGGCACCGCGTCCATCGGCGACATAGTGGAAACGGCGCTCTCTCGGCGGCTCGGCGAATTGAAGCCGCTCGCCGATCCCGTCATCCTCGCCGACGTCAAGGTCGGCATGAAGACGCCGCGCCAGGCGGTGAAAATGGATTTCGACCAGCACATGGGCGATCTCTATCCGTTTTCGCTCGCCGAGAAGCTGAAGGTTATCACCGAATCATCGGCGTATTATTCCCAGGAACTCAATCCCTGGGGTCGGGCCATCATTCCGTTCGAAATGCTGAGCGTGCTGTTTCAATACCGTGCCCGCGAGGACCGGCTGCCGGTCCGCGGGCCCGCCGTCGGCCTGTTCGCAGATCAGGAGATTCGCCTGCTGCGAGGGCCGCTTTTCGTCGGCGAGAGCTACGTCACCGAGCGCGAGGTCGTCGCGCTCAGCGGCAGCCGGCGGACTGAAAGCGTGTGGATGCGCACGACGGTGTTCGCAATGGACGATACGCCTGTCGCCACCATGCTGTTGAACATGGCGAGCATCAAGGATTCCTACGCCAACTACGAGCAGGAGCACAAAGCGCTCTACGGCTAGGTGAGCCCGAGCCGGTATCGCCAATTGGGAAAACAATAAATCCTGCAGCAAAGAGGTACTTGAACAGTACCGGATCCCGGGAGTGGAATGAGATGCGCCTGAAAGATCGTGTCGCCATCGTCGTCGGCGCCGGCCAGAGCCCCGGCGAAGGCATCGGCAACGGCCGCGCCACCGCGCTGACTTTTGCGCGCGAAGGCGCAAAAGTGCTGTGCGTCGATCACAATCAGGCTTCGGCCCAAGAAACGGTCGACATGATCGCCGCGAACGGCGGCCTCGCGGCGGCGTTCAAGGCAGATGTCACGAGGAATGCCGAGCTCAAGGCGATGGTGGCGGACGCGCAGGCTCGCTGGGGCCGCATTGACGTTCTGCACAACAATGTCGGCGTCAGCCTCGCTGGTGGCGACGCCGAACTGCTCGAGATATCCGAGGAAGCATTCGACCGCTGCGTCGCGATCAACCTGAAGAGCTGCGTGTGGGCGGCCAAGCACGTGATCCCGATCATGCGCCAGCAAAGAAGCGGCGCCATCATCAACATCTCCTCGATGGCCGCAATCACGACCTATCCTTACGTGGCCTACAAGGCGACCAAGTCGGCGATGATCGCCTTCACCGAGCAACTCGCCTACCAGAACGCGCAATACGGCATCCGCGCCAACGTCATCCTGCCCGGGTTGATGAACACGCCGATGGCGGTCGACACCCGCGCCCGCGAATTCAAGAAGAGCCGCGCCGAGATCGAAGCCGAACGCGACAGCAAGGTGCCGCTGCGCCAGAAGATGGGCACGGGCTGGGACGTCGCCAACGCCGCGCTATTTTTGGCGTCAGATGAAGCGAGTTTTATCACCGGCGTGACATTGCCGGTCGACGGCGGCGCGAGCGTGCGGCGGGGATAGAATTGGTGGCGCTTTCGCTTCTATCAGACCTCATCCTGAGGAGCCGCGCAGCGGCGTCTCGAAGGATGAATGGCACGTGCCGGGCCACATGGTTCGAGACGGCGCGGAGCCTGTCATCGGGCCGCGCTTCGCGCGGACCCGTTGGCGCCTCCTCACCATGAGGGTCTTAACGTTGACGCACGCAACAGCATGGAACAACGTATTCCTCCCGCCCGCATGTTTACCTTTCGTTAGTAACTTTCTCTTAACAGTGCGCCGATTGGGCGGTCTTTTTGACGCCCGTGCTCACGCGACCTGCGCCGGCGTAGTTTGTTTTTGGCCTACCCGCGTGATTCGACAACATCGACCAATTCCAATGACACGATGATGTGACAGCAACGCCGTCGCTTGTCGAAATCCCGACTCGTTGCGGTCGCACGAATTTCATGTGCGCCCGCTATGAGGCGCCACGAGGATTGTGGGAAGCCGAGGTACCATGAACGAAGAATTCGACTACGAGCTCACGCCGTCCCAGTGGGAAACGTTGAAGACATTGCGAAGCCCGGCATCACAGCTGCCGCGCATGAGCCGCTACACGATCGAAGGCCTGATCGCGCTCGAACTCGCCGTGATGAACGGCGATGCGCCTGCCATCACCGCGAAGGGACGCAAGGTGCTGATTCGCGGTTCCTCGCTGCTGTTGCAGGACTTGGCCGCGTGATTGCCGGCCATTCACGCGTCTACGACGTGAGATTTTAGATTGACCGCACACAATTTCGTGTCCCGGACGCGGTGCAGCGTGTAACGCTGCTCCGCAGAGCCGGGACCACTGCCGCAGCGCAGGGATCCCGGTTCTGCAGCGCACCGCTAACGCGCTGCGCTGCGCCCGGGGAACGCAGCTCAGACCGGCCTCTCCTCATCCGTCACCGGCGAGGTGATCACCAGGAATACCAGATCGACCAGCCCGGAATTCGAGATCGCGTGTTCGACGCCGGGCGGCAGGAAGATGAAGTCGTGCTTGCGCACGACGTGACTCTTTCCCGCGATCTCCATCAGCCCCTCGCCTTCGAGCACGTGATAGATCTGCTCCTGCACAAGATGCTTGTGGAGCGCGACATGGGCCATCGGCTGGTACATCGAGATGCGATAGTCGATATGGCGGGAGCTTGCGGTCTCCGGCATCACCAACGGTTTTGACAGTGCACCGCCGAAATGATTGGGAAACTCCCGCCACGGCACTTCGGCGATGTTGCGGATGAACGCGCCATTGTTTTCCGAAGCCATGATGGTTCCTCCGCTGGTCAGATGACGAGCGCCCCGCCGTCGATATAGACGATCGATCCAGTCGCAAACCCGTTCGCCATGAAGCTGAGAATCTGCCGCGCGATGTCCTCAGCCGCGCCGACGCGGCCGACCGGCAGCGCGGCCGCCGTCTTCGCCAGCATGTCGCGCCGCGCTTCTTCCGGCATTGCCGCGCGGATCGGCGTGTCGATGACGCCCGGCGACACCGCGTTGACGCGCACCGGCGCCAATTCAAGCGCAAGCGCCCTTGCCAGCGATTCCAGCGCGCCGTTGGCGGCGCTGACGATTGCCGAGTTCGGCCGCGGACGGACGCTGAGAAAACCCGAGACCAGCGTCAGTGACCCGCCGGCGCGGATTTCGGCCTCGCGCGCGACCCGCCACGCGCCCCAAAACTTGCCTTCCATGGTGGCGCGGACATCTTCCATCGCCACCGTCTTGAACGGGCCGGTGCGAAGCTGCGCCGCCGTAACGACGACGTGATCGACGGGGCCGCAACGGCGGAACAAGTTTGCAACGCTGTCATCGCTGGTGACGTCGGCGGGAATCGCGATGGCGTTCATCTTCTCCGCCACCTTGTCGAGCTTTTCGACATTGCGGGATGCGACGATGACATCGGCGCCCTCGCGCTTCGCCATCTCCGCCGTTGCCAGACCGATGCCGGAGGAACCTCCGACGACGACGACTTTCTTGCCTGCAAGCAGCATGGGATTTTCTCGAAGTGAGATCAGGCGGGTTGAAAACGCGTGCCGATGCCGGCCTTGCTCTGGCCGAGCCCGGGCAATTCCCACACCCCCGCGCCGACCGGATTGATATCAGCGGCGATATCGACGTCGATCAGATAGGGCTTGTTCGCCGCGATGCCCTTGCGGATGGCCTCGCCGAGATCGCCGGCGCGATCGACGCGCACGCCCTCAACGCCGCAAGAGCGCGCCATCGCGGCAAAATCGGGATTGTAGCGCTCGCCGGTGCTGGGATCGTGGAAATCGGTCGCGAGCTCGCGGCCGCCGAGATAGCCGCGCTGCAGCCCGCGGATCGAGGCATAAGCGTAATTGTTCCAGACCACCCAAACTACGGGCAGATTATATTCCACCGCCGTGCCCAGCACGTTGGCGTGCATGAAGAACGCGCCGTCGCCGCACACCGACACGCAGGGCCGGTCGGGCGCGGCAAACTTCGCGCCCATCACGCCGGCGACGCCAAAGCCCATCGGGCCAAATCCCGTCGAGCCGATCAGCGAATCCGGCCGCCTAGGCTTGCAGAAGCCGAGCAGCCAATTGTGATGCACGCCGATATCGCTGACGAGGATCGCATCGTCGGGGAGCGCCTTGTCGATCTCGAGCGCGGCGCGCTGCGGATTGATCGGGGTGGTGTCGTCGGAAAATCCGGGGGCGACGAACTTGTCCCATTCCTTGCGGTAGCCATCGATCTGCGAGAGCCACCTTTGGCGGGCGTCCGCTTTCTTCGAGAGATCGGCCCGGCGATCCAGCTCGGCATGGACCTGCCGCAGGAAGGTGCGCACGTCGGCCATTAGCCCGAGCGCGACCGGATAGTTGCGGCCGATCTCTTCGGGATCGATGTCGACATGGATCAGCCGTGTCGGCGGAATGGTGAAGGAGTAGCCCGGAATCCATGAGCTCGAGGTGCGATCGTCGAAGCGCATGCCCATCGCCAGCAGCACGTCGGCCTGCCGCGTCGCGTGGTTGGCCTGGTAGTGCCCGGCGCGCGCGACCAGCCCCAGCGCCAGCGGATGATTGCAATCGATCGCGCCGAGGCCACTGGCCGACGCCGCAACCGGAATCTGCAGCCGCTCGGCTAACTTCAAGAGTTCCTGCGCGGCGCCGCCATAGCGCACGCCCTGCCCGACAATGATCGCCGGCCGCTCGGCGCCGAGCAGCATGTCGACTGCCTTCACCACGCCTTCAGGATCCGCGCCGCAGCGGCTCGATATATTGGCATTCCACTCGATCGCGTTCGGCGCCTCCTCGGCCGCCGATTCCATGAAGACGTCGAAGGGCACGTCGAGCACCACGGGACCGGGCCGGCCCGTGGTCATCGTCTTCCAGGCCTGCCGCACCGCGAGCGGCACCATCTCGCCGCGCGTCGGCTGGAATACCTTCTTGCAGATCGTGCGCACGGTAGAGGGAAAATCCGCCTGATGATGCCGGTACATCTCCTGAAAGGCGCCACGGTTGAACTGGCTGGTCGGCACATTGCCGGTCACCGCCAGGAACGGCACGGAATCGAGAAAGGCATTCGCTAGCGAGATCGGCAGGTTCGCCGAGCCGGGCCCGCAGGACGTAAAGGTCGCCGTCGGCCGGCCCGAGACGCGGTAGTAAACGTCGGCCATGAAGCCGGCGACGCTCTCGTGATGCACCGAAATGGTCTTGATGTCGTGGGAACGCTCGTAGAGCGCGTCGATGAACTGGATGTTGCCGTGCCCGCACAGGCCGAACACCTGCGGCACCTTCTCCTGGATCAGATAATCGACGATGACCTGGGCGCCGTTGAGCATGTTACGCGACATCGACCACTCTCTTCCTAAGCCCAACGAATTCGCCTCCGCGTCTTTGCTTCGCGCGGTCGGCTGCCTCGCGAACCTATTTCTCATAATACTGTACGTCAAT
This sequence comes from Bradyrhizobium sp. 157, assembly GCF_023073815.1. NCBI lineage: Bacteria > Pseudomonadati > Pseudomonadota > Alphaproteobacteria > Hyphomicrobiales > Nitrobacteraceae > Bradyrhizobium > Bradyrhizobium sp. 157. Next base: position 146,268 of record NZ_JADPKF010000033.1, read on the forward strand.
TGCTATTGTGGTATGCTACGGGTTGACGCCTCAACTGGGGGCGGATGCTGTTGAAGGGCAAGGCCGGCCTGCTAGAGTTCGCCTCATCCATCCTGGAGACCTGATTCCGTGAAACCGCGCACCAAGCCGAAGCCGAGCGATAAGCCGGCAAGTCCACGCAAGGTTTCGATCGCAAGGCTGGTGCCATCGAGCGAGCCCAACATCGATGACGAGGCCGAGGAGCGCGCGCGCGGCGGCGTGCAGTCGCTCGGGCGCGCGTTTTCGATCCTGGAAGAAGTCGCGCGCCACCGCGAAGGCATCGGCCTTGCCGACCTCAGCAAGCTGGTGGGCCTGCATAATTCCACCACCTTCCACCTCGCCAAGACCCTGGTCTCGCTCGGCTATCTCAGGCAGGCGCGCGATTCAAAGCGCTACCGCGTCGGCCGGCCGCTATTTGCGCTCGCGGCCAGCGCGCTCGACGAAATCGAGATGGTCAACCTCGCAACGCCGATTCTGGAAGACCTGTCGCGAGAGACTGGCGAGAGCGGTCATTTTGCCGTGCGCATGGGCGATTCTGTGGTGGTTATCGCCCGCACTAGTGGGGCCGGCGCGTTCCAACTGACCGACCGCGTCGGCGTGGTGCGCCCGGCACATTGTACCGCGCTCGGCAAGATCATGCTGGCCTCGCTGCGCCCCGATCAGTTGAAGCGCTTTCTCGAACGCGTCGAACTGAAGCCATCGACCAAAAAATCGATCACCGATCCCGCCGTGCTGATGCGCGAGATTGCCGAAATCCGCCGCAGCGCGATCGCATTCGATGATGGCGAATACAACGCAGAAGTCCGCTGCGTTGCGGTCCCGGTCTATCATTTCACCGGCGACGTGATTGGCGCGCTCGGCATTTCCGGCCCGATCTGGCGCATGACCGATCAGGCGCTGCAGAGCCGCGCCAAGCTGGTGCAGGCCGCAGCCAACCGGCTATCGGCCGAGTTCGGCGCCCGCGATCTCGCCAAATCCTCCTGATTTCCTGACTTCACTCCCTCTGAATCGCCTCGGCGCGGGCTGCGGCGCGCCTGCAACGCATTTGGCGTTGACAGCCGACGCCGTGTCCGGAAATATCCTGCAATAATAAAAGAACGTCTCTCACATTGTCGCATAGGCGGGAATCGGAGGAGAGAACGTCAGGGCGAACTCTCGGGAGGAGATCAGTCATGACCCGCTTTAGCCGACGCACTCTGTTGAAGGCCGGCGCCGCTTTTGCCGGCGTATCCGCCATCGGATTTCCGGCCATCGTCCGCGCGCAGGCCGCGCGGATCAAAATCGGCCATCTGGTGCCGCTGACCGGTTTCCTGGGCGCGATCGGCAGCTACGCCCAGTTAGGGGTGAAGATGGCGGCGGAAGAGATCAACGCGTCCGGCGGCATCATGGGCAAACAGATCGACCTGATGTCGGAAGACTCGGTGAATCCCTCCACCGCCTCGACCAAAGCGCAGCGCATGATCGAGCAGGACGGCGCGGTGCTCTTGTTCGGCGAAATCTCGTCCGCCTCCTCGCTGACCATCATGCAGGTCGCTGAACGCAACAAGAAGGTGTTCTTCTCGACCGGCGCGCGCTCGGACGCGCTGCGCGGCAAGGATTGCAACCGCTACTCCTTCCACTGCGACATCCCGAATACCGTGATGGTCAATGCCGTCGGCACTGCGCTCAAGCAGAAGGGCATGGTGAAGGGCAAGAAGTTCGTCACACTGACGGCGGACTACATTTTCGGCCACGACCTCTTGAAGGCTGCGAAGACCTTCTTCAGCGCCAACGACGCTACCCTGATCGGCGACGAGCTGATCGCAACAGACGTTACTGACTTCAGCCCGTATTTGCTCAAGGTACGGCAGGCCAAGCCCGATGTCGTCTGCTGCAACCTCGCCGGCAACCAGGTCACCAACCTCGTCAAGCAATACGCCGAGTTCGGCTTCCCCTACCCGCTCGTCGGCTTCAACCTCAACACTGGCGACGCCTGGGCGATGGGCGAAGGCAATCTAAGCGGCACCTGGCCGACGGTCTGGTATCACACGCTCGACAATCCGGCGTCCAAGACCTTCGTCGATGCCTTCAGCAAGAAGTACGGCAAGCCGCCGGAGAACCATGCTTGGATCGAATACATCACGCTGAAAATGATCGCGCAGGCGATCACCGAGACCAAGTCGACCGAGAGCGACGCGCTGATCGGCTATTTCGAGAAGCAGACGCAGTTCGACATCATGAAGGCGCGCAAGGCCTATTTCCGCTCCTGGGATCATCAACTCGTGCAGGAGGCCTATCCCTTCACCGTGAAGCCGAAGGCCGAGATGAAGGACAAGTGGGACATGCTGGTGCTCGGCGAGGCCGTGCCGGCGGCCGGTGCCGACCTTGAAACGATCTACCCGACGAAGGCGCAAAATCCCTGCAACATGAAGGCATAGAGCCTGATCCGGAAAAGTGGAGACCGGTTTTCCCTCGCGACAAACGCGGAACGCGTTTGCGCGGAGATCATGCTCCAAACAAAAGGCTAGAGCGGGATAAGTCATCCCGCTTTAGAAGCCCGATACGGGCGTCGGCCACACTGGCGCTAACGGCGCCGGCAGACAACAGCCGGCGCCGTCTCTTTTTCAAGGTGCGTTTTAAAGTCGCGGATCGCAGATGCAGTTTGGATTTCTGCTTGAGCAGGTGGTGAATGGCCTGGTGCTCGGAGGCTATTACCTCCTGATTGCGCTTGGGCTATCGCTGATCTTCAGCGTCGGCGGCATCGTCAATCTCGCCCACGGCGCGTTCTATGCGCTGGGCGCCTACATCTCCGTCGAGATCACGAAATATCTCGGCTTCGGTTCGGCCGTGGTGCTGTCGCCGGCCGCCGTGGCGCTGCTCGGCATTCTCTTCGAGCGCTTCATCCTGCGACGCTTCTACGACGCCGATCCGATCCTGAGCTTGCTCGTGACGTTCGCCCTCGCCATGGTGACCGAACAGGCGATCCGAATTATCTGGGGCGCGCCGCCGATATCGGCCGCAATCCCGCAGGCGCTTCGCGGCTCGGTGTTCCTCGGCGACTTCCTGTTCTCGCGCTATCGCTTGCTCATCCTCGCCGTCGTCGCCGCAGTCCTGCTCGGCGTCTGGCTGCTGCTGCACAAGACATCATTCGGGCGCGTGGTCCGTGCCGGCATCCAGCGGCCCGACATGGTGGCCGCACTCGGTATCCGTCTGCAGCCCTACATGACCGCGATCGTCATGCTCGGCGTCGGCATGGCCGCGCTCGGCGGCGCGTTCTTTGCCCCGATCACGATCGTGCATCCCGCCATGGGCGCCGAGATCATCACCGTCGCCTTCGTCGTGGTCGTGATCGGCGGCCTCGGCAGTTTTTGGGGCGTGGTAATCGCAGCCCTGCTGGTTGGAGTCGTCCGCGGCATTACCATCCACTTCGCGCCGGCAGCCGGTGAAGCCTCGATATATGTGCTGATGTTCCTGGTGCTCATGGTGCGGCCGCGCGGGCTCTTGGGCGAACGCATCGAGAAGTTCGAATGATCACGCCTGCCGCCAAATTCCGTCCGCTGCTGCTAGCCACGCTCGCCGTGGTCGCGCTGCCGTTCGGCCTCTATTTGCTGGGGCTGTCGCTCAACACCGGCACCATGGTGGTGGCGCTCGCCATTGCGGCCATGGGGCTCAACCTCTGCATCGGCTATACCGGCCTCGTCTCGTTCGGCCACGGCGCCTGGTTCGGCATTGGCGCCTATGCGGCGGGATTGATCCAGCGCAACTGGTTCAACAATGACATAGTCCTGCCGCTGCTACTCGCGGGAATCGTCGTCGCCGTCATCGCAACCTTCGTCGGGTTCGTCATTCTGCGCCGGCGCGGCGTCTATTTCTCGCTGCTGACGCTTGCGCTGTCGGCGCTGACCTACACCATCGCGTTCCGCTGGACCGCGGTAACCGGCGGCGAGGACGGTCTCGGCGGCCTGAAGCGCGGTAACCTTGGCCCCTTCAGCCTCGACGACGCGCTCAACTATTACATCGTCGTCTCCGTGCTCTGCCTCGGGGTGCTTTATCTTTTACTGCGCCTGGTCCGCTCGCCGTTCGGCCATGTGCTGATGGCGATCCGCGAGAACCAGTTGCGCGCCACGTTCCAGGGCTATCCGGTCGAGCGCTACAAGCTCGGCGTCTTCGTGATCTCGGCGGTCGTCACCGGTTTTGCCGGCGGGCTGATCGGATTCCAGAATTATCTCGTCTCCGCTGAAGCGGTCTCGGTGCCGTTCTCCGGAGAACTGCTCGCCATCGTCGTGATCGGCGGCATGCGCAGCATGCTGGGGCCGGCGATCGGCGCGCTGTTCTTCATCCTGTTCCGCGAATTGTTTTCAATTTGGACGCCGAACTGGTTGCTCTGGTTCGGTCTCGTCTTCGTCGCCTTCGTGCTGTATTCGCCGGGCGGCCTCGTCGGCATCTGGGCGACGCTGTCAAAACGCTGGTGGCCGCCGCCGGAAGAAGCCGCCGCCATGAGCAGGCGCAAGATCTACGAAGGCCTGCCGCTACCGGCGTTCCTGCGGCCGAAGGCGCTCGACGGCACCGTGCTCGACGTGCAAGGCGTGTCGAAGAGCTTTGGCGGCATCCGCGCCGTGACCGATGCGAGCCTGCAAGTTAGCGCCGGCGAAATCCACGCGCTGATCGGGCCGAACGGCGCGGGAAAAACCACGCTGTTCAATCTTGTCTCCGGCCTGTACCCGACTGACAGCGGCACCATCAAGCTAAACGGCCGCGAGATTCAGGGCGTGCCGTCGGAGGCGATCTGCCATCAGGGCTTGGCGCGCTCGTTCCAGATCACCAACCTGTTCAAGGGCCTGTCGATCTACGAAAATCTCCGTTTGTCATTGCAGGCGCAGAGCTCCGGGCGTTTCGACCTGTGGCGCGACATCGACCATTACAGGGACATCCACGCCGAGACGGCGGAGCTGATCAAGTTTCTCGGCCTCGAAGGCATCGAAGCCATCGAAGGCGGCGAACTGTCCTATGGCGGACAGCGGCTGGTGGATCTCGGCATCGCGCTCGGCTCCAAGCCGCAGGTGCTGCTGTTGGATGAGCCGCTAGCGGGCTTGGCTGCCGCCGAGCGCGAACGCGTCTCGAACCTCGTGAAAAACATCGCCGGCAATATTCCGGTTCTGATCGTCGAGCATGACATCGATCGCGTGCTCGGCTTCTCCCGCACCGTCACCGTGATGAACCAGGGCGAGGTGCTGATGACCGGCTCGCCCGAGGCCGTGCGCGCCGACCGCAAGGTGCAGGAAATCTATACCGGCACCGGCCTGCCCGAGGTCGAGCATATCGCGAGCGAGCAGGCCCGCGAGAGCGCAGCGCCGATTCTGCGCTTCGAACGCGTCAACACGTTTTACGGCAAGAGCCACATCCTGCACGACGCCACCCTGGACGTGCGCGAGGGCGAAATCGTTGCGCTACTCGGCCGCAACGGCGCCGGCAAATCGACGCTCTTGAAGACGCTCGCGGGCCTCGTGCCGCTGTCGTCGGGCACGATTGAGTATGCCGGCATGGATATCTCCCGCCTGCCTGCGCCCGAGATCGCGCGGGCCGGCATCGGCTATGTGCCGCAGGGCCGCGGCCTGTTCGCCGGGATGACGGTGCGGGAAAATCTGTCGCTCGGCCGTCTAGCGCGCAAGACCGACGGCAGCAACGGCGTGGTGTGGGACGAAGCCCAGATCCTCGATTATTTCCCGCGCCTGCGCGAGCGCATGGACGTCGCGGCGGATTACCTTTCCGGCGTCGAGCAGCAGATGGTCGCGGTCGCGCGCGCGATGTCGGGTAATGTCAAGCTGTTGCTGCTCGACGAACCTTTCGAGGGCCTCGCACCGGCCGTGATCCTCGACCTGTTCAAGGTGTTCGACCGGCTGCGGCAACACATCTCCATCGTGATCGTCGAACACAATCTCGATCTCGTGCTGGCGCTCGCCGACCGCGTCTTTGCGCTGGAACGCGGCGCGGTGTTCCACCAGGGCCCGGCGCAGCCGCTGCTGACTGATCTGGAATACCGCAAGAAGATTCTATGGCTATGACACTCACCCCGTCATTGCGCCTCCTCGCATCCGGGATACAGCCGCGGCCTATCCACGTCATTGCGAGCGCAGCGAAGCAATCCACATTTCGGCCCTGGGATAGATGGATTGCTTCGCTGCGCTCGCAATGACGTTGGGCGTGATATCGATCCACTCACGAAAGCAGCGAATCCTCCTGCGGCCGTGTGCGCGCGATGATCTCGGCGGCACCCTTATGGAGCAGGTCGAGGCCGACAGCGCGGCCGAGCTCGCGGGGGCGGTCGGCGGCTCCTTGCCGTGACACCTCAATGAAACGGTCGCCGGCTTCGTCGAGCACGGCTGCCGTCAGCGTCATCTCCCTACCCACAAGCGTGGCGTGGCCGGCGATCGGCGAGTTGCAATGGCCGTTCAGCACCCACAGCACCTCGCGCTCGGCCTCGGCGCAGAGCCGCGACGAGGCGTCCTCGATCTTCGCTAGCCGCCCGCGCGTGACCCAGTCCTTCTCGACGCATTCCACCGCAACGATGCCCTGCCCTACCGCGGGCAGCATTTCCCGGACCGAAAAGTCATGCACGATGCGCGACGCCATTCCGATGCGCTCCAGCCCCGACCTCGCCATCACCAGCGCATCCGCAGGTCCCACCTCGCCGCCACCGGGAAGCCGCTGCTTGTCGCCGCGATCGAGTTTTGCGACGCGCGTATCGGCGGCGCCGCGGAAGTGAATGACGGTGGCCTCGGGGAACAGCCGGCGCAGATAGGCGGCGCGGCGCACCGCATTGGTGCCGATCTTGAAACCCTTACCTGTCGATGCTCGAAAATCCTCCAGCGAAAGCCCCGGACGCAGCACCAACGCGTCGTTGGCCGGATCGCGCGGCAGGGTCGCGGCGATGATCAGACCCGGCGTTTCCTCGTTTCCGGGAACGTCCTTGAGCGAATGCATCGCCGCCTGTAATTCTCCGCCGCGCATCGCCTCGCGAATTTCGGCGACGAAGGCGCCGCCCTTGCCGCCGTGGCGCAGCAGCTTGCTGGTCTGGTCCTGGTCGCCGCGGGTTTCGAACTTGACGATCTCGACTTCGAGCGCGGGATCGGCCGCGCGCAGCAGCCGCGCGATCGCTTCCGTCTGCGCCAGCGCCATCGCGCTCTTGCGCGTGCCGATCTTCAAGGTTTGTCCTGACACAAGGTCTCCGTTCGAACGCGGTTCGCGGCTGTCGTTTCCAGCCGGTACGGGATAGAACAAGCGGCCCACCAGAACAATGACTTTGGCCGGCAGCGGAACGCGTTTGCCGCCTGTGTGAGCAGGGCGTGCCTATCGGCTCCGATGCTGCCGGGCTGCTATACCAAAACGCAGATTGTGCGCCGCAGCACTATGAATAGATTGCGGCCCGCAAGAGGGTTTTTCGTTGTCCAATACCAGTGCCGATGCCTTGGCCGCTTCAGGCCATCGCCCGATGGGCTTCCCCGAATTCGTGATCGTGATCGCGTCGATCATGGCGCTGAATCCGCTTGCGATGGACATGATGCTGCCGGCGCTGCCGGATATCGCGTCCGCCTTCCACATCACCTCGGCCAACCGGCCGCAGATGGTGCTGTCAATCTTCCTGGTCGGCTTCGGCGTCGGGCAGTTCGTCATGGGCCCCTTGTCCGACCGGTTCGGCCGGCGGCCGATCCTGCTCGGTGGCATGGTCGTCTATTGCATCGCCAGCCTGCTCGCGATTGCCGCCCCCTCTTTCGAAACGCTGCTGCTGGCTCGCGCACTGCAAGGCCTCTGCACCTCGGCAACCCGCGTGATCGCGACATCGATCGTGCGCGACTGCTATGCCGGCCGGCGCATGGCGAGCGTAATGTCGCTGGCGATGATGGTGTTCATTGCGGTGCCCGTGGTCGCCCCGGCCTTCGGCCAAGCCGTGCTGCTGCTGACGCAATGGCGCGGCATCTTCATCGTGCTGATGCTGTACGGCGTGGTGGCGCTGATCTGGAGCGCGCTGCGCATGCCGGAGACGCTGCCGGTTGAAAGGCGAAGGTCGCTCGCCGTCGGCGAGGTGTTTGATGCGTTCCGCCAGACCGTGACCAACCGCCAGACGCTGGGTTATGCGCTGGTCGCCGGCGGCGTATTGGGTTCGCTGTTCGCGTTCGTGTTCATTTCGCAGCAGGTATTCACCGGCATCTACCAGCTCGGGCACTATTTTCCGGTTGCGTTTGCCGGCGTCGCGGTCGGAACCGCCATCGCCGGCTTCGTCAATTCCCGCCTTGTCGGCCGCCTCGGTATGCGCGTGATCTCCCACACCGCGCTGATCGGCTTCGTGGTCATCGCCGCAACCATGCTGGTGGCGGCGAAAATGCAGATGCTGCCGCTGCTGCTGTTCATGGTGCTCTCGATATCGATGATGTTTGCGTTCGGATTGATGATCGCCAATTTCACCGCGCTCGCCATGGAGCCGCAGGGCCATATCGCCGGCACCGCTGCGTCGCTGTACGGCTCGATCACCACCCTGCTCGGCATCGGCATCGGTGCCACCATCGGCCAGGACTACGACGGCACGCTGGTGCCGTTCGCGACCGGGTTCCTGCTCTGCACGCTGGCCGCGCTCGCGGTGGTGCTGGTGGTGGAGAAAGGCCGGCTGTTCAGGCCGCACGTCTTCAAGGTGTGACGAGCATAGCGGATGCCTGCCCTGCGCTGGGCGTTATCTGGCGAAGCTGATAACAATTGCTCACATCGCCTTCAGTTTCAGGAATTAGAAGATGGATAATCGCAGCAACATCTGGCGTGGCGTCGACACCATCAAACCGCGCTTCATAGACTTGAGCGACCGGGTCTGGGCGATGCCCGAGATCTGCTACACCGAAGCGCGCTCTTGCGCCGAACATCTCAGCGAGCTGCGCCATCAGGGTTTCCGCATTACCGAGCAGGTCGCAGGCATTCCCACCGCCCTGATGGGCGAATGGGGCGAAGGCGGACCCGTGATCGCCTTCCTTGGCGAATATGACGCCCTGCCGGGCCTCAGCCAGGAGGCTGGCGTCGCCGAGCCTCGTCCGCTGGAAACCGGCGGCCATGGCCATGCTTGCGGCCACAATCTGCTCGGCTCCGCCGCGCTGCTCGCGGCCACCGCCGTGAAGGATTGGCTGGCCGAGCACAAGGTGCCGGGGCGCGTGCGCTATTATGGCTGCCCCGCGGAGGAAGGCGGCGCGGCGAAGACCTTCATGGTGCGATCAGGCGCCTTCGACGACGCCGATATCGCGATCACCTGGCACCCGCATAGCTTCTGGGAAGTGGCGGTGACGCCCTCGCTCGCCAACACCCGCGCCGATTTCATCTTTACCGGACGCACCTCGCATGCCGCGGCCTCGCCGCATCTCGGCCGCAGCGCGCTCGATGCGGTCGAGCTGATGAATGTCGGCGTCAACTACATGCGCGAGCACATGCCGAGCGATGCGCGTGTACACTATGCCCTGCTCGACACCGGCGGGATCGCTCCCAACGTGGTGCAGGCCCATGCCCGCGTGCGCTATTCGATCCGCGCCCGCGATTTGCCAGGCATGAACGAACTGGTGGAGCGCGTCCACAAGATCGCGCAGGGCGCAGCGCTGATGACCGAAACCAAGGTGGAGATGAAGATCATTTCCGCTGTCTCCAATTTGCTGCCCAACACCCCGCTCGAACAGGCCCTCCACCTCATCATGGAAGAACTCGGCCCGCCGCATTTCGACGACGCCGACAAGGATTTTGCGCAAAAAATCCGCTCGACGCTGACCGAGAAGGACATCGCCACCGTCTACCATGCGATCGGCATGGAGCCGACCGACCGGCCGTTGGCCGATTTCATCGTGCCGCTGGACGCCAAGCGCAACCCGCTGATCGGCTCGACCGATGTGGGCGACGTGAGCTGGGTCGTGCCGACCGTCCAGGTTCACGCCCCGACCATTGCCATCGGTACTCCCTTGCACACCTGGCAGGTGGTGGCGCAGGGCAAGAGCCCGCACGCCCACAAGGCCATGGTTCAGGCCGCCAAGGCCATGGCGGGGCTCGGCGTCAGAGCGCTGACGGAACCGGACCTGATCGCCGCCGCCAAGGCCGACCTGAACAAGCGCACCGCCCGCACCCCTTACGTCAGCCCGCTGCCGGACAGCGTGGCACCACCGCTGGACATGTCGCTGGTCTGATCCGGATACCGGCCGAACGAGACCTGGGCCTGGCTGATCCGGCGAACAAATTTTTTGCAATCCCGCGCCTGTTTGGCGCGCGGATGGCGCCGGATTGCCGAAGCGGTGTGCGCTGCAGCGCCGTTTTGCTCAAGCAAAAATCAACAGCGGTCTGCCTTCTCAGGGATTGTCGATCGACAGACGTTGACCTCGGGGGCATTTGATGTGCCATCTTACCAGGACAACACCTGACGCTGCCGCCTGGCGGCGCGCCGCAATCACGCCGGAACCGGATGGGGACAACGATGCTGGACACCGAACTGCGAAGCATGATCGATGAGGTGAAGGACGGGCGCATGGATCGCCGCGCCTTTGTGCAACGCATGATAGCTTTCGGACTAACCGCGCCGATGGCGACCCAGATACTTGCAATCGGCGGCGTGGCGATGGCGCAGAGTCCCGCGCCTTACAAGCCGACCAAGCGCGGCGGCGGCGGGCCGCTTAAGCTGCTGTGGTGGCAGGGACCCACCCTGCTAAATCCGCATTTTGCCACCGGCACCAAGGACCAAGACGGCTCGCGCCTCTTCTATGAGCCGCTGGCGAGTTGGGATTCCACCGGCAACCTCTGTCCGATTCTGGTGGCGGAAATTCCGTCGCTTCAGAACGGCGGTCTCGCCGCCGACGGCAAGTCGGTGACCTGGAAGCTCAAGCCGGGCGTCAAGTGGCATGACGGCAAGCCATTCACCGCCGACGACGTCGTGTTCAACTGGGAATACGCCCGCGATCCCGCCACCGCGGCGTTGACGATCGGTGTTTACCAGGACATCACCGTCGAAAAGGTCGATGATCTCACCGTCCGCGTCCTGTTCAAGAATCCCACCCCGTTCTGGGCCGATGCCTTTGTCGCGGTGGTCGGCTGCATCCTGCCCAAGCATCTGTTTGCCGATTACAAAGGCGCCAAATCCCGTGAGGCTCCGAACAATCTCAAGCCCGTCGGCACCGGGCCCTACAAGTTCGTTGAGTTCAAGCCGGGCGACCTCGTGCGTGGCGAAATCAATCCCGACTACCACATGCCGAACCGGCCCTATTTCGATACGATCGAGATCAAGGGCGGCGGCGATGCCGTCTCGGCGGCGCGCGCGGTGATTCAAACCGGCGAATATGATTATGCCTGGAACATGCAGGTGGAGGACGACGTCCTGCTGCGCCTCGAGAAGGGCGGCAAGGGCAAGACTGTCTACTCGACCGGCGGTGATATCGAGTTCATTGCGCTGAACTTCACCGATCCCAACACCGAGGTCGACGGCGAACGCTCCTCGATCAAGACCAAGCATCCCCTGCTCTCCAATCCGGCCGTTCGCAAGGCGCTGGCGCTCCTCGTCGACCGCGATGCGATTCAAAAGCACATCTACGGCCGCGCCGGACGCACCACGGCCAGCTTCCTCAACGGTCCCGAACAGTTCGTCTCCAAGAACACGAAATGGGAGTTCAGCATCGAGAAGGCGACCCAGCTCCTGGAGGAGGCCGGATGGAAAGTCGGGGCCGACGGCATCCGGGAGAAGGACGGAAAGAAACTGAAACTGCTGTACCAGACCTCGATCAACGGCCCGCGCCAGAAGACCCAGGCGATCGTCAAGCAGGCCTGCCAGAAGGCAGGCATCGACATCGAATTGAAATCGGTCGTAGCCTCGGTCTTTTTCTCTTCGGATGTCGCCAATCCAGACACCTACTCCAAGTTCTATGCCGACATCGAAATGTTCCAGATTCCGATGACCCAGCCCGACCCGGCCCAGCATATGCGGCGCTTTCATTCGCGCTTCGTGGCCACCAAGGAAAACAAGTGGCAGGGCAGGAATTTCCCGCGCTGGGTCAACAAGGAGTTTGACGCTGCGATCGACGCGGCCGAGGCTGAAGTCGATCCGGTCAAGCGGGCCGCGTTCTACATCAAGGCCAACGACATCATGTGGCAGGACACGGTGGTCATCCCGGTGATGCACCGCCTGAAGGTCGGCGCGGCAACCAACTCGCTGCGCCCGGTGCTCAGCGGCTGGACCAACGACACTGACAATATCCAGGACTGGTATCGAGAGATCTGATAGCCGGCGTTAGGCGGATCGTTTCTCATGCGTCAGTATATCCTGCGTCGCCTGCTGATCGCGGTGCCGAGCTTGCTCGGCATTTCGCTCGTTCTGTTCACGGTACTTGCGCTGGCGCCCGGCGATCCGTTCGCAGAGCTCGCGACCAATCCAAACGTACCGCCCGAAGTGGCAATGGCGCTTCGGACCAAGTTCGGCCTCGACGATCCGGTCTATGTCCGTTACCTGCGCTGGCTCGCCGCCATGACGCAAGGCGACTGGGGCTTTTCCTTTGTCAGCCGGATGGATGTCGACACGCTCATCCTGCAGCGCCTGCCGACGACGCTCTATGTGATCGGCTCGGCGCAGCTGCTCGCGCTGCTGATTGCCATACCGGTTGGCGTCTATGCCGCCACCAGGCCCTACTCGATCTTCGACCAGATCGCCAACACGTTCGCCTTCATCGGCTTTTCGCTGCCGACGTTCTTTACCGGCCTTTTGTTCATCCTGGTCTTCTCGATCACGCTGGACTGGCTGCCCTTTGTCTATTCCAGCGACATCAAGGCGACCGGGATACGCTGGCTCTTCGAGCAGATCCGCCAGGCCATCATGCCGGTGATGGTGCTCGGCCTGTTCCAGGCGGCTTCGATGACGCGATTCGTGCGCTCCGCCATGCTGGATGTGATCCGCCTTGACTACGTCACCACCGCCCGCGCCAAGGGCCTCGGGCAATCGAGGGTGATCGTCAAGCACGCGATGCGCAACGCGATGATTCCGGTCGTCACCCTGATCGCGCTGCAGATGCCCGCTGTGTTCGGCGGCGCCATTGTCACCGAGCAGATCTTCCGGATTCCGGGAATCGGCTCACTGCTGATTTCCTCCATCCTCTCTAACGACACGCCGGTCGTGATGGCCGTGACCTTCGTTTTCGCCTGTCTTGTGGTGCTCTTCAACCTGATCGCGGATGTCCTCTATGGCTGGCTTGACCCTCGCATCTCCTTCCGCTGAGCGGCGGCCGGCCTGGTCGCCCTGGCGCGAGACGTGGCGGCGCTATCGCCGCCACAAGCTCGCCGTGGTCAGCGCATTCCTGCTGCTTGTCCTGATCGTGGCGGTGGTATTCGGCCCCTTCGTCTGGCGCGTCAGCATCAACGACATCGATTTCACCGCGCGCCTTGAGGGCCCCTCGCTCGCCCACCCCTTCGGCACCGATGATCTCGGACAGGATATCCTCGCCCGCATGATCTATGGTGGACGTATCTCGCTCGCGGTTGGGCTTGCCGCCATGGCGGTCGCCGTCCTCGTCGGTACGCTGATCGGTGCGCTCGCCGGCATGTCGCGCGGGGCGCTCGGGCACGCGCTGATGTGGCTGACCGACCTGTTCCTCTCGCTACCGCAACTGCCGCTGCTGCTGCTTCTGATCTATCTGTTCCGCGACGGGCTCAAATCCGTGTTCGGGCCCGAGGGCGGCATCTTCATCCTGATTGTGCTCGTCATCGGCGGCCTGCGCTGGATGCCGGTCGCGCGGCTGGTGCGCGCTCAGTTCCTCTCATTACGCGAGAAGGAATTCGTCGAAGCCGCGCGCGCCCTCGGCGCCAGCCCGTTCCGGCAGGTGGTGCGGCACATCCTGCCGAACGCAGTCGGCCCCGTGATTATCGCCGGCACCATCGACGTCGCCGCCGCGATCATCGCCGAATCCACGCTGTCGTTTCTCGGCCTCGGCTTTCCGCCGGATACCCCGACCTGGGGGCGGCTATTGTTCGACGCCAAGGACTATCTCGACATCGGTCCGCATTGGGCGTTGTTTCCGGGCGGCGCCATCTTCATCGCGGTCGTGGCCATCAATTTCATCGGCGACGGCATGCGCGATGCGCTCGATGCGAGGCGGGTGATCTGATGGTCCCATTGCTCGAAATCAAGGGCCTGAAAACCCACTTCGCCACCGACGACGGCATGCTGAGGGCGGTCGACGGCATCGATATCACGCTCAATAAGGGCGAGACGCTCTGCGTTGTCGGCGAGTCCGGCTGCGGCAAGACCGTCACCGCTATGTCGATCCTGAAACTGATCGCAATGCCGCCCGGCCGCATCGTCGAGGGCAAGATCCTGTTCGAGGGCCGCGACCTCGTGCCGCTCACCAGCAGCGAACTCGATGACATCCGCGCCAAGGATATTGGCTTCATCTTCCAGGAGCCGATGACCTCGCTCAACCCGGTGCTGACCGTCGGCGAACAGGTTGCCGAGAGCCTGCGCCGCCATGAGGGCCTCTCGAACAAGGACGCGCTCGCCCGCACCGTCGACATGTTCAAGCTGGTGCAGATTCCCAATGCGGAAGCCCGCGTGCATGATTACCCGCACCAGTTCTCCGGCGGCATGCGCCAGCGCGTCATGATCGCGATGGCGCTTGCCTGCAAGCCCAAGCTCGTCATCGCCGACGAGCCGACCACCGCGCTCGACGTGACCATCCAGGCGCAAATCCTCGATTTGTTGCAGGACATGAAGGAACGCTTCGGCATGGCGGTGATGCTGATCACCCACGCTATGGGCGTGGTGGCCGAAACCGCGCAGCGGGTCGTCGTCATGTATGCCGGCAAGGTGGTCGAAGAAGCCGATGTCGACAGTTTGTTCGAAAGTCCGCGCCATCCCTACACGCAGGGTCTGATCCGCTCGATCCCGCGCATCGATCTCGCCAGCACGCACAAGACCCGGCTGGAAGCGATCGGCGGCTCGGTGCCGATCCTGATCAATCCCGCGCCCGGCTGCCGCTTCGCGCCGCGCTGCCGCTACGCCTTTGGCCGTTGCGCGGAAGAAGAACCGCTGCTGCGCGAGGTCGCACCGGGCCATCGCATGGCCTGCCACCTCGGAGAGAAGCAGGGAGAGCCAGCATGAGCGAGCCCCTGCTCCGCGTCACCGGCCTGAAAAAGCATTTTCCGGTCAAGGGCGGACTCCTTTCGCGCGAGGTCGGCCGCGTTCATGCTGTCGACGGCGTGTCCTTTGCGGTCAATCGCGGCGAAACGCTCGGCCTCGTCGGCGAGTCCGGCTGCGGCAAGTCCACCACCGCGCGCTGCGTGCTGCGCCTGGTCGAACCCAGCGAAGGCGAGATTGTCTTCGATGGGCGCGACGTGCGGGGACTTTCCGGCGGCGACCTGCGCGCCATGCGGCGCAACATGCAGATCGTCTTCCAGGACCCCTTTGCCTCGCTCAATCCGCGCATGACCGTCGGCGCGATTCTCGGCGAAGCCTTCACCATCCACGCGCTCGCTTCCTCGGCAAGCGAGCGGGATGACCGCGTGGCGAGTCTTCTCGTCAAGGTCGGGCTGAAGGCCGAGCACATGCGCCGCTATCCGCACGAATTTTCCGGCGGTCAGCGCCAGCGCATCGTGATTGCGCGCGCACTTGCGGTGGAGCCGAAATTCATCGTCTGCGACGAGCCGGTTTCCGCGCTCGACGTCTCCATCCAGGCGCAGGTGATCAATCTGTTGGAAGACCTGCAGTCCGAGCTCAAGCTCACCTATCTGTTCGTCGCCCACGATCTCTCGGTCGTCGAGCACATTTCCGACCGCGTCGCGGTGATGTATCTCGGCCGTATCGTCGAGCTGGCTAACGCGAACGACCTCTACCGCAATCCCCGACATCCCTACACGCAGGCGCTGCTTTCCGCCGTGCCGGTGCCGGACCCGAAGGTGAAGCGCAAGCGGATCCGGCTACAGGGCGATGTGCCGAGCCCGATGAACCCTCCGCGCGGCTGCCACTTCCACACCCGCTGCCCGGTCGCCGAACCGCGCTGCCGGGAAAGCGCGCCCGAGCTGAAGCAAGGCAGCGACGGGCATTTCGTGGCCTGCCATCTGGCCTGACGGCGGCGCGTATCCGGCCGCGCCATCCACCGCTTCTCATGCGGCGGCGGCAAAGAATTCAATCCTTGAAAACAATGCGGCCCCGCCCCGGCAGCGGTCGAACCACTCGTGCCGGGGCGGGGCCGAAATCACATCGTGGGCGTTACTTCTGGTGAATGCCGTTTTTGCGGATCAAGTCCGAGAGCTGGGACAAAAGCTCCCGAAGCCTTGCATTCTCCTCAATCAGTGCATGGGCTTCGTCAGCCTGTTCGTTGCGACGAAGGGCGGGCTCGTCCCCGCGCAGGGCATTCTCAAGCAGTGAAAGAGCGTCGTCGGTCGGTTCCTCAACCCAAAATGAAGGTTCAGCGCGGCGGTCTCGCTTATTAAGCTGCGGATGGTCTACTCGCATGATTGATACTCCAATTTTAAAAAGCGGAACGTGCCCCCAGTCACCTTGTCTCGCGCGCGGAGAATGAGGTGAGTCGGCAGGCAAATTTGCGACTAAAATTGGAATCGCGCGAAGACGACCCCGGCGCTAAAGCGGCGTGATTGCGGCAAGTCGTAGGGCCCGCGCGGGGCAAACCTGCGGCCTGCGCGTGCGATTTAGAGAAACGTGGACAATTGATAGAGCGCGTAAAGGACTTCCAGCCCCATGAGAACGAGGGCCGCAATCATCAGATAATAACCAAAATGCATGCGGAACTTGAAACCAATGCCTCTCGCGGCCAGTGCGGAATCGCGCCAAGCCGTAAACCAAACTCGATACGCGTCGGAAGGGGACAAGCCTCCGGCGAACCATGCGTCGGGCAAGCAAGAACAAAAAAGGCCTCCGCCGCCGCGGAAGTGACGCCTTTACCCCTGCCTTTGTCGCGAGCCTCTTCTTGATTGGAGGTCTCGAGTTCGACGCCAGCTCGCCTGTTCACACGCCGTGGAAAATCTTGATTCCCCACAGCACGATGACGATGGCCAATACCAGCGTAGCCGCCGTCAGTACACTTTCTAAGGAAGCGACTCTCATACTAACTCTCCGCTTCCCAGCCCCGCTAACGGTCTAGGTGATTCGTTGATTCGACCGCAATCGCGCGATCACAATGGCTTGAACGTTGCTTGGCGGTTGTGTTTTAGAGGTCACACATCTGGGTATGGCGGCGCATTTCTCCGCCGCGATGACGCAGCCACGCGCCTGCGGAAGCGGAAATTGCCCGCCTCTTACGACGGCTTCTCTCTATTGAAGGTTTATTCGGGTCGGCTTGCCGGAACGTAGGAACCGGGCGGAACCGGCGCGCTTCGCCGCCGTTCGGCGAGCGCCGCCAGGCGATCATATTCTTCCGCCACCTTGAGCAGGCGCCCCTGGTCCTTGACGGCAACCGCAGCTAGCGCCCTCGTCTGTTCCGCGCGCTTGCGCCAGTGATCCACATTGGTCAGGAAATCCGTCATCGGTACGCCCCTAAGGTGGTTTGCTCCCCAGCCCACCCCGACACGCCAGAAAGGCCCGCGGTACGTCAAAAATTGGGCCTAATCCGATCTGCCGTGTGACTCGAGCGACGCATGAGTTCTCTGGCGAGCCTTTTCGCCGTTGCCTTTCCGACGCAAATTTGCCCCCGACTCAATGGAAAGCTTGTCGCTGAAAAGGCGACTGTGCCACCTTGTGATCAGGAAATTGTCATGAGTACCGAATTTTCAACGCGTTACAGACAGGCCGGCGTCGATGCATTTCGGGACGCCGGACACCGCGACAACGTCGTGCCGCTGCGTCAGGGCCGTGATGCGCGCCAGGCAGACGAAGCGCCGCACCGGAGCGACAAACTGCTCGCCGCTATATCGCCCCTGCTCGACGAGGTCGACGGACTTCGGAAATATCAAGCGCAGCATGACACCAACAACGTTGGACGGCTGCTCGAAGAGAATACCCGGCTTCGAAAGCTTGCGGTCAAGCTGTCAAATCTCCTTGGCGATCTTCCCAAACAGAGCGCGTGAGAGCGGGACAGACAATCACGCGTAGGTCGCCGTCACGCTCCCGAACGGGCCGAAATCCGCGACATAGGTCTCGCCAGGCTTCGGCCGCAGCATGCCTGTTAGCGTCCCCGTGCTGACGGTCTGTCCCGCCTTCATTCCGATACCGGTGCGCGAAAGCTCGTTGGCGAGCCAGGTGAGCGGCACCATGGGATGGTCGAGCGCCTCCCCCGCCGTGCCCTTTCGGCGCAGCGTGCCGTTGCAGGTTAACAACACTTCCTGCCCGGCGATGTCGCGCGTCTTCCAATCGGCGATCGCGGCGCCGCAAAGGATGGTGCCGCTTCCCGCGCCATCGGCGAGGATTGCGGGCAGCGGTGGAAACGCGGCGTCGTGGACGAAGCGGCATTCGGCGAGTTCGATTCCCGTCTGCAGCGACGCCACTGATTCTGTGACTTCCGCAAGTGTATAGGGCTTTTCGCGCGGCGGCAGATCGGCCCCCAGGCGCGCCTGATACTCGACTTCGGGAATCGGACTGCAGAGTTTGGCGTGCTCGACGCTGGCCGGCGACTCCATGATCGGTGCGAACACCCGGCCATAGATCGGCGAGTCCGTGCGAAGCTGACGCTGCAGGCCCTCCTTCATGCCGGCGATCTTCCAGCCGACGACGTCCCAGCCAAGTTCTTCCGCGACCATGCCGGCGACGCGATAGGCTGTCGCCTTGTCAGGCGGCACCAGCCGCTGATCGAGGCCGCTTTGCGGGCGTCGTTCACGGCGCAGCGTCGCGAGCAGGCGGGCGAGTTCGCGTTGAAGTGCGATGTCCATGGCCTATCCCTGCACCAGCGCGGCAGCCTCGCGCATCGAGACCGGCGCATCGTCGAGCAGCAAATCGATCGCTGCGTTCTCCCAATGCTGCGCCTGCAGATTGGTAGACGAATGTTCGGCCAAGCGATGCTCGAGGACGAAACGCGAGAGCAGCAGACGGCGCGCATCGCCGCCGTTGTTGCCGAGGCGCGTGCCTTCGGATGCCAGCAGCGCAGCCGTCGTAGCGTGGTACAGCTTTCCGGCGGCAATCCTGCAAAAGCGCTCGTTCTCCGGATCGGCCGCAACCTGTTCCGCAAAGCGTATGGCGTCCGTCAGCGCGCCGGAAAGGCGCGTTCGGAACTGACCCGGCATCCCGGCCGTATCTTCCAGGCGGCGGCCGAGATCGTCGCGCAACGCTTCATGGCCCCGCGCCTTTCCGACCGCGCGCTGGACCGCATCGAGCGTGTTGATGTTGCTGGTGCCTTCCCACAGCAAACCGAGATGGGCATCGCGAACCAGCCGCGCGTTCGGCCAGTCCTCGATATAGCCATTGCCGCCGCGGGCCTCCATCGCACCCGTGGCGACCATGACGTTGTCCCGGCACGCCCGGTATTTTGCGATCGGCGTCAGCAGCCGCAGCACCTTGTCGGATGCGGTGGCCGAGTACAGTAGCGCCGACAGCGCCTGCTCCGTTGGGACCATGAGCTTGAGCAACTGCCGGCGCATCAGCGGATGATCGATCACCGCGCGCCCGAACGCGCTGCGATGCCGCGCGGCGATCATCGCCTCATTGAGGCATCGCCGCATCATGCCGGCCGCGCGCGCAAGGTGCGACACGCGGCTCGAATTCACCATCACCAGCATGTTCTTGAGGCCCTGATCCAGTTCGCCGAGCTGGTAGGCCGTGGCGCCTTCGAACACGATCTCGCCGCTTGCCATGGTGCGGCTGCCGAGCTTGTCCTTCAACCGCACAATCTGGTACGAATTCCGCCGTCCATCGGGAAGCACTTTTGGCATCAGGAACAGGCCTAGGCCGCGGCCCCCGGGCACAGCGCCTTCGGGCCGGGCGAGCAGCACCGCCAGTTCGGCGTCGGCGTTCGAGCAGAACCACTTTTCACCCCACAATTTCCAATCCTTGCCGTCGCTGACAGCAACGAGCTCGCCGGCGCCCACATCAGAGCCGCCGGTCTTCTCGGTCATGAATTGCGCGCACTTGAGCAGCGTGGCGGGATCCTGGCTCCACATCCGTTCGAGATAGCGCTGGCGCAGCTCATCTGTGCCGAAACGGCGCACCAGTTCCGAAGAGCTGTCGGTGAGGTTGACCGGGCAAAGCAGGCCGAACTCGGCTTGCGCGAACAGATAGTGGAAGACGTATTTGGCGATCGGCGGCATCGGCGACGACCAGCCGAGCACGCCGGCTCGGTTGCACATCGCGTGCATGCCGAATTGTCCGAATGCGATGCGTTCCATCTCGCGATAGGCCGGGTGATATTCGACCCATTCCTCATCGCGGCCATAGCCGTCCCGCGGATGCAGCACCGGCTGATGACGCTCCGCCTGATCAGACAAATCGTGCAGCCGGCCTCCGGCGAGTTCGCCGAGTTCGGAAAGGTGTGGCGCGAGATGCGCCAGCAGCGGTGCCTCCATATAATGGGGCAAGAGGTCGCGCAGGCTTTGGTCGAGCGAATAGTAGTTCAGCCCGCGACAGGTCGGCGCCAGCGCTCTGGAGCGCCGGGCCGCGGCGTCGCGGCCGGTCAGATCGGCATGGATGGTCATGAGCAACTCCCTCGGCTTCGCCTGCCTGGGCCGAGGCCCGGGGCAGATGTCGGCGTATGACCCGGGGAGCGCCCGTGCAAACGACTTCTTGGGTCGGGGGCTTGAGCCAGACTCAACGCAAGGGGGCCCCGGTTTGCCGGCCAGTCCTTTTGAACTAAGCTCGCCCGATGGCATCACGACGACTTCCTCCCTTGCATGCGGTGCGGGCGTTCGAGGCCGCCGCACGGCACTTGTCGATCACCCGGGCAGCCGACGAACTGAACGTGACCGTCGGCGCCGTGAGCCGGCACGTCCGCGCCCTGGAAGCACGAATGGGGACCGCCCTTTTCCTGCGCGGCTCGCGCGGTCTGGTTCTTACCTCCGCAGGCAAGACCTTCGCCGATTCCGCCCGCGAGGCATTGGACCGGATCGCAGATGCCGCCGACGGCCTGCGGTTGCGGCGCTTCAGGCGGCTTTCGGTCGGGGTCTATGGCTTCTTCGTCTCGCGCTTCCTGCTGCCGATCTGGCCCACGCTCAATGCGGCCTATCCCGATCTGGAAGTCGACCTGCACACGAGTTCCAATCCGCTCGACCTTCTCGCCAGCCGTTACGACGCGGTGATCGCCGTCTCAGACGGGCAGCCGCGCGCCGGGCTCGTCACCCATTCCTTGATGCCGATCGCGACCGTGCCGGTCTGCGCGCCGGAGTACATGAAGAACGGCGCCGTGGATTTCGCCACCGTTCCTCTCCTGCATGCGCGGCCGCGCCCGGACGATTGGCGGCGGTGGCTCGATCACGCGCAATTCGCCGACGTGCCCGTGCAGGGCGGCAGCAGCTTCGAAAGCCTTGGCCTGACCATTGAAGCCGCGGCCGCCGGCATGGGCGTCGCCATCGCCATCGACGGCCTGCTCGCGCCTGACCTGGCACGCGGCAATCTCGTCAAGGCCCATCCAATCGTTCGCCCGACACGCCGGCAGTTCGTGCTCGAATACGAGCAGCGCATGGCTGATGATCCCGCGCTGACGGCTTTCGTCGCCTGGCTGAATAATGCACGCGGCCAGCAAGCACCGAAGAAGCTCGCCGTGAAGAAGACTGCGATGAAAGCAGGCGCAGAGTATGCGCGTTGAGTTTCACTGTTGAGTTTCGCTCAAGGCGCGTTCAAAAAGCTCGTTTGCCAGCCTGGCTCTGCTCTGACACAGACGACGTTCAAGGCGCAGCCCTTCGCGCCGAGGAGCAGGCATCACGACGCCCAAGAACGACTGGCAGTATCCCTACGGCACTCGCCAACGCTATCATCTGCAGCACGTGCATCTCTTCGCGTCAACATCGACGCGACGATCGACTTCTATCGAACAAGTCGCGGCACCCTCGCATCAAGTATCATGGCTCACCGCGATCCGCCGTTCCGCCCGCTGAATATCTTCACGCTCGCCGTATGAACCGAACTCGCGCAAGATCTTGTCTCTGTCCTCGGACGAGATGACCGATCTGGGCGCGGAGCGGCTGGCCTTTTTCTCAAGCAAAGCCTGCCGAAAGCCAAATCGGCAGATCACGCTATCGACACTCTCATCGTTGCGCCGAAGGCGGCGGCCATGAAATTCCATCCACTTCTCGATCCGTTGCAAACTCAGGCGTCCGACGCCAGCCTGCCCAAGCAGTTCACCCCTGGTATGGAGCGACGCAATCTCGAGGAGATAGTTGATGCGCGTGGATGGCTCCTTGCTGACGAGCCCCGCATGGTGACTGCGAACCAGTATGGCTGCAATTCGCTCCGGCAGATAGCTATCGATATGCTGCTCGAGAGGGACGGATTTTATCATGACCAGTTCCACGTTGAACATCTGCAGATGCGATTGAGAATAAATCTATCAGCACCGCAAAGCATGCGTGATCTCGGCCGACACCAGTTAGATGGATTCTAAGGCTGATCATCTCGGCACAGCCTCTGTACAGCCGGGGGTTGCAGACCGTTCCGCATTGGTCGATAAGCCCGTGATATGATTGACTCCCTGAAGGCTGGACAACGACCATTTGCCACATCGCTTTCAATGGCGCGTGCAAGCGCCTCCCTCGCGTGGTCGATCGCCGTGAGATCTGCGGCTCCGCAGGATCATTTGCGGGTGCGATGGCTGCTGGATGCTGATGTCGCGAGGCCGGTCGGACATTTGGAACCGGAAGAGATCCTTCTCTGGCTGGCAGCGATACCTCCATCGCCGGAGGTCGCTGCCGGCGAACCCGGCATGCTCAGCGTCGAGCGAGCTGCGAAACTGCTCGATGCCGGTGAGACCGATCGCATGGGGCGACTCCTGCACATCGAAGATCGAATGAGCTATCTGGCTGCGCATGCGGGCGTTCGCCTCATGCTTGGCGGGCTTGTCGGTCAATCGGCTGAAGCCCTGCGGTTTCAACCATCGGAGAATGGCAAGCCCATGCTCGTTGCTGGTCCAGTGGAGATCGACTTCAGCCTGAGCCACGCGAGGGGCGCTGTAGCCGTTGCAGCGGCCCGCATGCCGATCGGCGTCGATATCGAACCGCTGCGGGAAATCGCCGATATGGATTCGGTCGCCGAAATCGTCCTGGCGGCCGAAGAGCGGGAGATTCTTCGGAACGCTCCCACGGCACTTCGGTCCCGGCTCTTTCTTCGCTATTGGACCCTCAAGGAAGCCTTGCTGAAAGCGGCCGCACTCGGATTCACGATAGCTCCGAACACCGTGATCGTCGACGCAGGCCCGTCACCCGCCGTGCTTTCGGTGCCGCCCGCACTTGGATCCGCCGCACAGTGGCGACTCATTGCCCCCGCTATCTGATGACCTACGCGATGAGTTCGCGGCGCGAAATCGTCGAAAACAGCGATTCCGCGATTTCCTGCGAGCGCGTTGCAAGAACGGACAGCAACGTATCACTCAGGCCGTGAGACGCCTCGGAGTATCCCTGGAGATGAATTTGCGGCCGAAATGCCGGGCTGGTGACGAGCTTGTAGTTGCGGTCCAGCACGGCATCGCGAATATAACGCTGGATCGGCTCCAGAAACGCGTGCGGCGTCTCCCTGTCGTAGCCCGTTGCCAGAATGACGGCATCATAGGCCGATCGGCGCTTTGCACCGCCGAACTTGTCAATCGTGCCAATCTCGATGCCTTCAGGTGCGGCGTCTATACTCGTTATTTCGCTACGCGGGTGCAACGCGATCCCTGTCGTGCCGCTGACGCGCTGCTGGTAGAGCAATCGATACAACTGGTCGAGGAGATCGGAATCGACCACCGCATAGTTCGTGTTCCGGAAGTTGCGAACGATCGCGTCTCGCCGCTCGGCAGGCTGCGCATAGATGAAATCGGTGTAATCCGGATTGAAAATCTCGTTGACGAACGGGCTGCTGTCGGACGGCTTCAAGGCATGACTGCGAAAGATCAGATCAATGCTCGCGTCCGGAAATCGCCCGCGAAGGTCGACCGTCACCTCGGCCGCGCTCTGCCCTCCCCCGACCACGGCCACGCGCGCCGCCTTTCCACCGAGGCCGATGTCCTCGACCGTGTCGAGATAGCGGCTGGAATGCAATAATCTGGGATCATCGGCGATCTTCGCAAATACTTGCGGGATAAACGGTCGCCCTCCCACCGCGACCACCAGGTTCCTTGCAAGCCGCACCGCTTCCCCGCCGGCAAGTGTTCGTGAATGAACGCGCAAAGACGTCACCGACTGGCCGACGGTCACCGGCTCGATGGCGAGAATGGTTTCGCCGTAGGCCGCCTGAGACTTGAACTGGGCTGCGACCCACCGCAGATAGTCGTTGAATTCAATCCGGCTCGGATAGAACGTTCGGCAGTTGATGAAATCCTGCAATCGGCCGCGCTTGTGCAGATAGTTCACGAAGGTGAACGGACTGGTCGGATCGCGCAACGAAACGAGGTCCTTGAGAAACGATATCTGCATGTCGCTGCCTGGAAGCAGCATGCCGCCGTGCCAGGTGAATTGCGGCTGCTTCTCCACGAACAGAGCGGCGCATTTCAGACGTGATCTTCTGGCGCATTCGTCCAATGCGATCGCAAGCGCAAGATTGGACGGCCCGAATCCGACGCCGATGACGTCGTGCTCGATCGCAAACTGGTGAGACATAAGCTGCGCTCCGTTCGGGCGTTAGGACGTGGTCGCAGGGCTGGTCGCTGCCGGCAGCCACAGCCGGTCACCAAAGAAGCGTTCGCGCAACAGCATCACGAGCGTGGCCCGCTTGTGCGGAAAATCGAAATTTTTGATCTTTGCGAATCCCGAGACTTCCAGATTGCGGAGCTGCTGCGCATGCGCCGCCGCCGGCTCGCCGACGATTCGTTGCGTTCGACAATCGTCCAGGAACATGTAGTGCATCAGTGACGGCAGCCAGGCGCTGATATAGCGGCGCCCGCGATAGGCGTCCTCGCCGACGACGACATGCCAGCCGCGATCGTAATCGTCGGCATCGTAGAACGGCGCGATACGATTCTCCTTGGCCCAGTAGAGCTCGAAATAGCCAAACGGCTCGTCGTCGAAGCAGCCGATGAGCGACAGCATGTGCGGGTCCGCCAGAATGCCGGAGAGATAGCGCCGATGCCTTTCGAGATCGCCCGCTTCGTTCCAGAACGCGTCGACGCGGGGATCGTTCATCCAGCGGTGCAGCAGATGCAGGTCGCCCTCCGTGTTGGCGACGCGGAAGGAGATCACTTCGGCGAGCCAGGGTATGAAGCGGGCATAGACCTTTCCCACCGGCTTTGGCGAGCGTCGCGGATGGCGCTTGTCGTCCGTCATGACGTGGAGTTGCGGCCATGGCGGCCGTTCGGCATTGACCAGCCAATTGTCCCGCCGCTGCATGATTAGTTCGGGAAGCAGCACGAGATCTGCCCCCGCCATGAGAGCGAGACCGTGGCTCATCAACTCGCGCGCAAGCTCTGCGCTGGCTGAATCCACCACAAGCCGGTCAAGACTCGGCCGCCATCCAAACATCGCTTCAGCCGCCGCTGAAATCGCCGCTATCGCCAGCTTCGGATCGTCGGGAACGGTCAGGATTTTTAGATGATCCAGCCGTTCATCGAGACGCAGGCGCATCACCGTCGTGATGCCCACCGCAATGCGGATATCTCCCCCACCGTCTTGAACGACGGTCATGGAAAAATCCGGCCCGATCGGGAATGCGCGAGGCCCCGTCGCGGAGCTCGAAGCTTTGTTCATCCGGCCCTCGCATCGCAAACGTGGTTGCTTGAAACAACACGCGATCTTCACTCGCGCTTGCGATGTAAAGCACTCGCGTACAGGATGACAAGAAATGCAGGCACACGCAGTTTAGATTTCTTACAAATCTGACAAAACGGCGTCGCCAAAAGCGATCACACGCTTTCGACGATGTGCATCTCGAAAGAGTCTGAACTTCGATTCAAAATTTTCCGAAGACTAAAATTGCTCTAAAGAGAGGCGTCGGTTGGAACCGATGACGATTTGATGATGTCATGGGTTCTCGCATCGCCCGCGACAATCTTGCCGTTGCGCAGCCGCACCAGATGATCTGCCACGCCGAAATAGCGGTCATCGTGTGAGATCACGATGATCGTCTTTCCCATGCGTTTCAGATCAGGCAGCAGTTCCGTGTAAAAGATATGCCGGAAGGCAGGGTCCTGATCCGCGGCCCACTCGTCGAACACAAGGACCGGCCTCTCCTCGAGCCAGGCATTCATCAGCGCCAGCCGCTTGCGTTGACCGGTGGACAGGTCAATCGTCGTAAATACGCCGTTCTCGACCGAGACCTTGTGCGCGACCTCCAATCGCTCGAGATAGCGCTCCGCGACGTCAGGCACCATTCCCGCTCCCTGCAGAAGATCTTCAAACAGGTAGTAGTCGGAAAAGATTGTCGTGAAGAGCTGCCGGTAATCATCCCGCGTTTCCGTCACGACGGGCATACCGTCCCGAAGCAGCGTACCGCTCTGCGGCGCGTAGAGACCCAGCAGCAACTTGATCAGCGTGGTTTTTCCGCTTCCATTTTCACCGACAATGAAAACGATGTCTCCCTGCCGGACATGCAGGTCAATCGGTCCGAGCACGAAGGGGTTGCTGCCGGGCACCGCACGAAAGCCGTACGAGACGCCACGGACCTCGATCGATTCGATTCTGCCCGATCCATCCGGCGCGGTCGATGGCGCGGCCAGCAAGTCCTGCTCGGGCGTCGCGAACTGCTCCGAAAGTTCGGCGATCCGCTTCATCGCCACCTGCGCGCGGCCCAATGCCGGCAGAATCCCGATCACCTGATCGATGGGCCCCCGCATATAGAGCAGCACCAGGACGAAGCCGCTGGAGACCGCGGCCGGGCTGTCGGGCCAGAGAAACGGACGCAAAGTCAGCGCGACGCCGATCACGACGAAGAACAACATCGTACCCAACGCCCGCGCCGTCACGAACAGATTGATCGATTTGATCTGCACCGCGCTGATCCGGTCGACGGTGCGCTGAAGCTGGTCGACATAGACGCGCTGACGGCGGGCGCGGTTCAGGCGCAGCTCCTTCGCGCCCTCGGCGATCGCGCGATAGTGCTTCTGCAATTGGTCTTCGGAATCGCGGGCGACATTGAAACCTTGAACACCTCGCGTTCGCGCATAGGCGTGCGCGAGCGAGCCGAGGACGATGACCAACCCCGTAATCAGGAAAAGCGGCCACGACAGCACCGCCAGATAGACCATGCAGCCGAGCGTGATGACGACAGACACGAAGAAGGACGAGAAGAAGAACGCGAAATCGCTGATGGTATCGACGTCGTGGGTGAGGACCGGAATCAGCCGATGCGTCCGGTAGATTTCGAGCTGGTCGATCGGAGCCGCCAGGATCTTGGCGGCAAGCGACTTGCGCAGCTCGGCGATGATCCGCTGTCCAACATAATTGGCGCTGATATCGGCGCCGATTGAGCCGATCAGGATCAAGAGACACAGCCCCGCAAACGCGAACAGCAGCGTGGCGACGTCGTCTTGCGACGCGTAGAGGCCGCGATTGACGACCGCGAGCAGCCCCGCAACGCTGGCGCCGCCGACAACGCCGAGAACGGTGCCGCCTAGCACGATCGGCCAGTAGGGCCGCAGGAGATGCAGGATCTGCGCCGTCAGGCCGCTTCGTGGATTCATCATGAGTGCCGCGCGCTGGAGTAGAGCTGAAGCGAACCTACACGGCCCGTCGTGATACGAACAGCCTTGCCGGTGCGATGCGAATACATGATGGCAGCACCACTCATCCAGAGCTTATTTTCGGCCTTTTTCGATTGATTCTAATTTGTGATCGGCAATGCGTTTAATAAAATGTGAGTAGTACCGCCTTTGCATCGCAGCCGACGAGCGAGTAGGACATGGATCCACTAGGACATGGGTCCAGTGTCGGGCTGCGGCATCCGGAAATCGAAGCGTGCGCAGGCCAGCATCGGGCAGGCCCGACTGGAGAAATGACTTTGGACTCGCTTGTTTCCGAAACCCGCATTCCGATTGCTGATGCCGCCGGCCTTGCGGCCCGAATGATCGATCATCTTGCCGAGCATGATATCGCCTTCGAGGACCTGGGCGGCCTGATGGTGGCGAAACTTCCGTTTGGAACCAGTTCGCTCGCCGTCGAGGCCGAGGCGCTCAAGATCCGCGTCGAGGCCAACGACAAGGGCAACCTCGAAATGCTGCGGTCGGTTGTCGCTTCCCACGTCATTGAGTTTGCCGGCGATGAGTCGCCGACCATCGTCTGGTCCGGCCATGAATCGAACGGCGGCACGCTGGCCAATTTCCGCGAGGTGCGGCTGAAGGCAGCGATCGACCTGACGCCCCGCATGCGCCGGCTGACATTCACCGGTGACGACATCGCCCGCTTTGTGAACGACGATGATCTGCACGTCCGTCTGTATTTTCCGCCGGAAGGCCTTGCCAAGCCCGAATGGCCGTGGCCCGCCCCCGACGGGCGAATCCTCTGGCCGGAGCCGGACCGCAGGCCTATCACCCGCTACTACACGATCCGCCGCATCGATCTGTGGGCCCGCGAGATCGACATCGATTTCGTGGTCCACGATCATGCCGGACCGGGCTCGGCGTTTGCCCTCAACGCGAAGGCCGGAGCCATTTGCGGCATGGCCGGTCCGCTCGGACGAAGCATTCGTCCGGCGCGCTGGTTGCTGCTGGCGGGCGACGAGACCGCCCTTCCCGCAATTGCGCGAATTCTTGAGACACTGCCGGCGACGGCAACCGGTGAAGTCTTCATCGAAGTCGCCGACCGGCTTGAGCAGGTTCCGCTGATAGCGCCAGCCGGCGTATCGATCCGCTGGCTGCATCGCGGCGACCGTCCGGCCGGCACGACGCAGCTATTGGTCGATGCCGTCAGGACCGTGCGATGGCCTGATCATCGCGAGGTGTTTGCATGGGTCGCGTGCGAAGCGCAGGCGCTGAGGGCGCTGCGAAACCATCTGCGCGACGAGCGGAAGCTCTCCCGCGAGCAACATCTTGCGGTCGCGTATTGGAGCCTGCCATGACGTCCCCACATCCACAGAGCGACGGGACGACGTTCACCTCGCACCGCATCGTCCCCGCAGGCACTTTCTCATGCACGTAGTTCGGCCAACCGAAATCGCCGAGGCGTCGCCTGATCCGGCCACGCCCTTGTTCGAACTGGATCAGGTGGCGTTTGCTGTGGCGGGGCGCGCGCTGCTCGAACCGCTCACCCTGTCGCTTCCCGCGCGCAGCGTCGTCGGCCTGATCGGGCACAATGGCTCCGGCAAATCGACCTTGCTGAAGTTGTTGGCGCGGCAACAGCCAAGCTCATCCGGCACGATCCGGTTCGAAAGGCGCGCGTTGCGCGAATGGAGCGACCGGGACTACGCCCGCAAGGTCGCCTATTTGCCGCAGCAGACGCCGCCCGCCGCCGGCATGCTGGTGAAGGAACTGGTCGCGCTGGGGCGCTATCCCTGGCATGGCGCGCTGGGCCGGTTTGGCGACACTGACCGCGATAAGGTGGCGGAAGCCATGGCGCTGACCCACATCGAGTCGTTTGCGGACCGGTTGGTCGATACATTGTCAGGCGGCGAGCGCCAGCGGGTCTGGATCGCGATGCTGGTTGCGCAGGATGCCGAATGCCTGCTGCTCGATGAGCCGACTTCGGCGCTCGACATTGCCCATCAGATCGAAGTGCTGTCGCTGGTGAAGCGGCTCGCGCGGGAGCGCAATCTCGGCGTGGTCGTCGTGCTCCATGACGTCAACATGGCGGCGCGCTTCTGCAACGAGATCATCGCCCTGCATTCGGGCAAACTGATTTCGCGCGGCGCGCCGGACAAGATCATGACGCCGGCCGAACTCGAAACCATCTACGGCATTCCGATGGGGGTGATGCCGTCTCCGGATCACAGCCATCTCATCAGCTTCGCACGGTGAGCTCGTAAATCATTCGGCGCTTCACCGTCTCGCGTTATCCGCGCTGCGGTCGCAACAGCCAGAGAAGATAGGGCCCGGCGAGCATCATCGCGAAAATGCCGGCGGGCATCTGGAACGGAAATATCACCATTCGCCCGGCCCAATCGGCTGATACCATCAGGATGGCTCCAATCAGCGCGGCCAGCGCCGTCTGATGAAGCGCGCGCTGCGCCCCCATCATTCGCGCCATATGCGGCGCGATGAAACCGACCAAGCTCAGCAACCCGACCATCAGCGTCGCGGTCGCCGTCAATAATGCAGTCAGCAGCATGATGATGATGCGGCTTCTCGCCATCGATACGCCTATCGAACGCGAGGCCGCCGGGCCGAGCGGCAGAATGTCGAGCCAGCGTGACAGCATCGGCACCATGATCAACAAAAGGAGCGCCGCGGCGGCAAGGACCGAGGCCTCGGCCGGACTGATCTGATAGAGCGATCCGGTCAGCAACGACAGCAGCATGCCGATGCGCGGATCGCCGGTCGCCAATGCCATGGCGATGATCGCGCCGAACGCCGCGCTCATGGCGACACCAGCCAGCAGCACGCGCTCCGGACTGAATTCGGACCGCCTGCTGAACAGCAGAACCAGCCCGAGCACGATGAAGGCTCCGATCCCGCCGCCTGCAATCTGCGCCACGCGCGTGTGGGACGGAAGGAGATAGAGAAGAACGATCACACCCATCGCGGCGCCATAGCTGATCCCCATCACCTCTGGAGCCGCCATTGGATTTCCGGTCATGCGTTGCAGCAGCGTGCCCGCCACCGCCAGCGTGGCCCCCGCAGCCAACGCCGATACCACGCGCGGCCAGCGCCACGGCAGGAATTCCTGGATGCCGGCAAGACCGCTCCAGCTCCAGCCCTCGGCGCCGACCCCGACTGCGAGCGCGATCCAGACCACGAACAACAGCAAGGCCACACCAAACAGGATCACCCGCCAGGGATGATCAAGACGTGGTGGAACGGATGGTGTGAGGCTTCCGACCGGGGCTGCGGACCGTAGGCGCGGCAGCAGCACCAGCAACAAGGGCGCGCCGATCAGGGCCGTGGCTGCGCCGGCCGGCATCTCGCGATAGCCCGGCGGAATCAGTAGCACAAGTTCGTCTGCCAGCCACAGCAAGCCGGCGCCGCAGAGCGGCGCCCAAATCAGCCGATCGCGGAAACGTCGCGCGCCTGCAAGCATGGCGAGAGCCGGCCCGGTCAGCCCGACAAAACCCAACACGCCAACGACACTGACCACCGAAGCGCTGAGAGCGATCGCAATGCCAAGCGCGCAGACCCGCGCGCCCGTCAATCCGAGCCCGAGATTGCGCGCGGTCTCGTCGTCGAAGCCGAGCAAGATCAGCGGGCGGACCATCGCGGCGATCAGCACGAACGAAATCAGAAGCCGCGGCGCGAGGAACGCTGCATTGCTCCAGTCCTGCTGATTGAGATAGCCCGCGCCCCAGATGAACAGGCCGATCAGGTAGTCATGGTTGAGCAACACCAGAGCCTGGGTCGTCACGGCGCAGTAGTAGCCCACGATCAACCCGGCCAGCACCAGCACGACCGGCGACAGCGCACGTTTCCAAGTCAGGCCGAACACGCACAGGAACGCAGCGAATCCGCCGAGCAGCGCGATCCACTCGCGGCCGAAAGCAAGCAGCGACGGTGCCCACAAGGTCGTCATGGCCAGCGCGAGATAGGCGCCGTTCGAGATGCCGAGCGTGGTCGGCTCGGCCAGCGGATTGCGTAGCACCTGCTGACAGACGGCGCCGGCAAGCCCCAATGCTGCCCCGGCCAGCAGCGCCACCGCAATTCGCGGAAACACCGTATAATGCACGAGCATCTGCTGCGGATCGTTGATTTCAGGACGCCAAAGCACCGGCAACCACGCGTTAACAGGCAGATATCCCGACAGATGCCGAAAGGTCAGCGCAGAAGCCGCCGCAAACAGCAAGCCGATCAGTATCGCAGGATGCATCTCGATCCCGGACCGGGCGGGCAGCGCGTCAATCTTGCTCATTGTTTTCCTGCGGCAAACGTTCGGCGAGAAGGCGTGCGAAGCGTTCGGCCGCCGGCACGCCGCCATAGAAGAATTGATTTCCCAGCACCGTCAGCCGCCCCGAGCGGAGGAACGGCAGGGTCCGCAGCACCGGACTTGCGTTGAGCAGGGCTTCGATATCGGCAACCCGCGAACTCATCAGAACCAGTCGCGCATCCGGAACCGCAGCGAGCACTTCGAGGCCCACGCTGGTGTGTCCCCACGGGCCGCTCTGTCCGGTCCAGGCATTCTTTAAGCCGAACTGGCTGAGCACCTCCTGATAGAGGCTGTTCGGGCCGAATACGAGCGCACGGTTGCGCGCGATTTCGCTGACGAGATACAGCGGCTTGTCGCTGCGACCGCGAAGCTGATCACGATAGCCAGCCATGGCGGCATCGAACCGCGCGAGATAAGCCTCGCATGCGGCCTGCACGCCGAGACGCTGTGCCAGCTCCATCGTCGAACTGCGTGCGGTTTCAAGCGGATGCCGGCCGGACTTGAAAATCGTGAAGACCTCGACGGGGGCAATCAGCTTGAGCCGCGGTATTGCGGCCGTGATACTGGGATCGATGATGATGATATCAGGCGCAAGACTCTGCAGCAGTTCGAGATTTGGCTCCGAACGCAGGCCGATTTCCTGAACGCTTGACGGGACCGCCGGCTCGACGACGAGCCTGCTGTAACGCTCGATCTCCGGTACAACGAGCGGCACGACGCCGAGCGCCAGAATGGTCTGCGCGCAGGCCCAGCCGAGCGCGGCGACGCGCGGGCCGGCCTGCGGTGCGACGGCTTGAGCACGCGCGATTGGCCAGCCACCTGCAAGCACCCCGCCGCCGATGCCTGCGCCCACTGTGAGAAGCGCACGGCGAGACAGCCTGTAATCGGAGAGTAAATTCTTGCTCATGGGGTGCGGCTCGGGAACGGCTTGCGGCGAGGCCGCGAGAGACGAGGGCTATGACATACCTTCATATGCCCTGTTTTTCCATGCCCGGCCGCTGCCTTTCGCCTGCGGCGCGAAACGCGCTGGCCAGCGCCTGCCCGATCGCCGCCCGCGCCTTCAGGGCATCGGCCACGACATTGCCCATCCGCAGGAATTCGTGGATCATGCCCGGATAGATCTGCAGGTCGACGGGAGCGCCGGCGGCGCGGAGCTTTGCTGCGTATTCGCGCCCTTCGTCAATCAGGGGATCGTACTCGGGAAGGACGATGAGCGCAGGGGGCAGCCCCGAGAGATCTTCCGCGGCCAGCGGCGCAAACCGCCAATCGTCACGGTCGGAATCGTCGCGGAGATATTGCCGGAAGAACCAGTCGACGGTGCTGCGTTCCAGGAGATAGCCGGAGCCATACCGTTCGTAGGAATTAGACGTCTGCCGGGAGCTCAGGCCGGGATAGGCAAGCACCTGGAGGACGGGCTGCGGCAAGTTTCGGTTCGCCTTGGCGTCGATGGCGAGTGCCGCGGCGAGCGTTCCGCCAGCGCTATCGCCGCCGACGGCGACGCGGCCGGCATCCAACCCCGCAGCAGGCCCCTCGCGGCCGATCCAGGCCAGCGCATCGACCGCATCCTCGAACGCGGTCGGAAACTTGTGCTCCGGAGCAAGCCGATAGCCGATCGCGAGCACGGCCGCGTTGCTGTCTTCGGCGAGACCGCGGCACAATGGCTGATGTGAGTCCAGGCTTCCGACGACAAAGCCGCCACTGTGCATATAGAGCAGGACCGGCGTCGGATTGCGACGGCTCGGCTCCTGCTTCGCGTAGAGCCGCGCGTCGATCGTGGCTCCATCGCGCGTCGGCAGCGCGAGATGGCGCTCGTAAGCGAGCGCCGGCGGATCTACATCGAGCAGCGGCGAAGATGCATCGAAATCGGCGCGTGCCTGTACGGCCGTCAGTTGCGGAAACGGAATGCGCGCCCCGCTTTCGGTGCCGGCCTGCACCATCTCGAGCAGTGCGGCAATATCGGGATCAAGGCTCATATAGATGTTCACTCCGCCGGTTCCGGCACCGTGTCTTGCGGCGCCGCGGATGCCGTCTCCGGTACGAGCAGCCTGCAGATCTCATCGAGCAAGCCGGCATCCCTGAGGATCGTGAAGTGATTATCTCCAACGATGCCGCGGTCAATGGCATCAGGCAGTTGCGTCTCCAGCCGATCACGCTGCGTCAGGCGGCCCGACGTCCACCAGCACAATGGCTTGGCCGCAAGACTCCGCGGCGGCGCAGCGTTCTGCGTCAGCGTCTTAAGGTGCCGGCCGACTGCGAAAGCGCCGGACAGGTCGTCGACACCGAGCAATGTGTCGTCCGCCGAAACTCCCTGCACCTCTTCCAATATTTGCGCAACCAGATGCCGGACAGTCTCCGACGTCTCCAGCATGCCCGTGCGCTTTGCGGCTTCCGCTTGCGCGTGGATGCGAACGGCTGCTGCGTGCGGAAGAACGGCCGAGAGCAATCCGGCGAGATCATCGGTCCAGTGGGCGACCGTTTCCTGCCGCTCCGATCCGCCGTGCTGACGCAGCACAAAACTGTCGACCATCAGGAGACAATCGACGCGTTCACCGCACCGTTCGAGCTCGGCGGCAACAAGAGTGACGAGAAGGCCTCCGAGCGACCAGCCGATCAAACTATAGGGACCGTTTGGCTGAACCCGCCTAATCTCGTTCGCATAGTCCGCCGCCATTGCTTCGAGCGACCGGTCGCTCCACGAACTATCGACCAGCATCCTGGACTGCAGCCCAATCACTTGCCGGCGTCCTTCAAGGCGGCGCGCCAGCGGCCCGTAATCGAAAACGGTAGCAAAACCGCCATGCACGCAGAACACCGGATGTGCGCCATTAACCGCGGAGTTCAGCGGCAGCAGCGCGGTCGGCGGCGGCGCAGCGGCGGGCGCCGAGGAAGCGTTATCCGCGAGCAGCGCGCGGATCGTCGGCTTCTGCAGGAGATCACGAAGCTTGATCTCGATGCCAAACGTCTTGTCCTGCCGCAGCCGGGCCACGACCTTCAGGCTAAGAATCGAATTGCCGCCGAGCTCGAAGAAATTATCGGTGACGCCGACCTGCGGCAGCTTGAGGATGTCGGCCCACAGCCGCGCCATCGCGGTTTCGGCCGGCCCTTGCGGAGCCACGAAGCTTCGACCGGCCGAGTCGGGCGCCGGCAGCGCACGCCGGTCAATCTTGCCGCTCGACAACACCGGCAGTCGCTCAAGCACCATGATCCGCGCCGGCACCATGTAAACAGGCAAAGTCTGCTTCAGGAAGCCGGTCAATCTGTCGACCAAGCCCTCGGCAGCATCTCCCGCTGCGTTCTTTGCCGTCTTCGGCGCGACATAGGCAATGAGTTGGTTTCCGGCCGCGCCCGCTAGCGCCACTACGGCTGCCTGTTCGATCTCCTCGTGACGAAGCAGCGAGGTCTGGATCTCCCCAAGCTCGATCCGGAAGCCGTTGACCTTGACCTGATCATCGCTGCGGCCGAGATATTCGACGGTACCGTCTTCGCGCCAGCGCGCGAGGTCACCGGTCCGGTATAGCCGCGCCCCCGGCACCGCCGAGAATGGATCGGGCACGAAACGCTCGGCGGTCATGCCCGCCTTACCGTGATAGCCGCGCGCCAGTCCGAAGCCGCCGAGATAGAGCTCGCCGGCGACACCGGCGGGAATGATATTGAGCGAACTATCGAGAATGTAGGCGCAGCGGTCGCCGACCGGCAAACCGATCGGCGCGTAAGGTGTCTCGCATTCGCAGGCGCCATCGACCTTCCAGACCAGCGGCGTAACGACGGTTTCGGTCGGACCGTAGCCATTGATCAGGATACGCGGCTTCAGAACGCGCCTTACCTTGTCGAAGCCCGCCTTCGGCATCGCCTCGCCGCCGAAGGAGTAGAGCTTGACCGGCGGCGGGTTGCCCGCCTGCTCGACCGATTCCGCGACCTGCTGCAGATAGGCCGGCGGCAACCCGATGTGGCTGACACGATGCGCGTGCAAATTCTCGACCGTCTGCTCCGGCGTCCACAATTCCGCATCCCGCATCAACAGGCGCGCGCCATGCGACAGGACCGTCAGCCAGCGTTCATGGGCGCCATCGAAGGCGAGCGACAGGAAGTGCAACTCGCACGAATTCTCGTCGATCTCGTAGAGGCTACCCGTGACGTGACAGTGCATCGCGAGCGGCCCATGGGCGACGGCCACGCCCTTTGGCGTGCCCGTCGAGCCCGACGTGTAGATCAAATAAGCGAGGTTACCGGGATGCAGCTCCGGTTGCGGCGCATGGTCCGGCCCGGCATCGAAATCGAATGTCGAAAGGGAGATTCTCTCGACACCATCCAAGCCTTCGCGGACATCGAGCTGTCCCGTCAGCAAGAACGAGATCCCGGCATCGCGCATGACAAAGGCGCACCGCTCGGCCGGAATCTCCGGATCGAGCGGAACGTAGGCCCCGCCCGCTTTCAGGACGGCCAGCAGCGCGACCATCGTCGCCTCGGTTCGTTCGACCACGACGCCAACGCGCTGTTCGGGCTTAAGCCCGCGCGCAATAAGGTGATGGGCAAGACGATTGGCCCTGGCGTCGAGCGTACCGAACGAGAGCGTTTTGCCACCGATGGTAAGCGCCGTCCGTTCCGGATGACGCCGTGCGTGAACGCTGATCGCTTCATGCACCAGCGGCAATGGAACCGCCGACGTCGCGCGACTATTGCAGTTTTCGGCGAGCGCGGCATCCATCGCCGTAACCGGATCGATACCACCAAGCAACGCCGACGAATCTCGCGTCAGCGCGGCCAGAAGTTGCTCGAACTGCGCCTTGATCTGCGTCGTCTGTGCCGCCGTGAAATGGCTGGGCATATAGGTGTACTCGACCTGAAGCGTGTCCTCGACGAGCACCGAAAGATCCATCGGATAGTTCGTCACGTCGACATTCCTGAGGCCGCCGAACTGCAGCGAGCCGTCGCCGCGGTGCATGCTGCGCTCGATCGGATAGTTCTCGAACACGATGATGCTGTCGAACATGGCCTGACCGGCACGGCCGGCCCAGCTCTGGATATCGTAGAGCGGCGTATGCTCGTAATCCCGGATCGCCGAATTGCGATCCTGAAGCGCGCGCAACCAGTCTCCAACCGTGCTCGCAGACTTTGGCGTCTCGATCACGGGCAGCGTGTTGATGAACAACCCGAGCATCTGCTGCGATCCGTCGAGACTAGACGGGCGGCCGGCAACCGTAACGCCGAATGTCACGGTCTGCTGGCCGGTATAGCGCTGCAGCAGCAACGCCCATACGCCCTGAACGATGGTATTGAGCGTGATCCGCTCACGGCGCGCGAACGCTTTCAGCTCCGCAGTCGCCGTCTCTCCAAGTCGCGTGTAACAACGCTCGTGGCCGGATGCATCATGGCGGCGCGAGCCGAAGGCATCGGCCAATTGCGTCGGCTCTTCGAATGTCTTGAGCTGTTCGCGCCAGAAAGCTTCGGCAGCCTTGGCGTCCTGCGCCAGCAGCCAGGCGATGTAGTCGCGGTAACGCGTCGGGTTCGCCGCGGGCGCGCCGCCATAATAGCATTCCAGCACTTCCCCGACGAACCTTGCCGAACTCCACCCGTCCATCAGGATGTGATGATAGGTCCAGATCAGCCGATAGAGGTCGTCCTCGAGGCGCAGCAGCCGCACGCGCTGCAGCGGCGGCACCGATAAATCGAACTCGGCGGCGCGTTCGCCGGCAAGCGCCGCCGCAATCCGCTCATCGGTTATGGCTTGCCCGCGCCAGTCTTCTTGTTCGAACGGCGCGACGGCGTCGCGATAGACGGCTTGCAGCGGAGACCCGGCAAGCTCGCGCCACAGGAATCCGGTCCGAAGCATCTGATGGCGTGCGGTCACCTCCCGCCATGCTCTCCCGAGGCGCTCCGCATCAAGTCCGCGGATCTCAACGCTGACCTGGTTGACGTAAACGCCACTGCCGACGTCGCGCAGGCTGTGGAACAGCATACCCTGCTGCATCGGCGACAGCGGATAGATGTCCTCGATGCGGTCCCAATCCAGTTCAAGCCGATCGAGCTGTTCGCTGTTCAAACCCGACAGTGAGCCACGCGCAGGTGCGAGAGTATCCTTGTTCGGGCCTACGTCGCGGGACAACGCGGCCAGCGCTTCGATCGTCTGGTGCCGGAAGACATCGCGTGGCTCGATCGATACGCCCTCGCGGCGCGCGCGGCTCACCATCTGCAGCGAAGTGATCGAGTCGCCGCCGAGCTCGAAGAAATTGTCGGTGACGCTGATGTTGGGCTGGCGCAGCAGGTCGGCCCAGATCGCGGCGAGCGCCGCCTCTGCCGGCGTGCGCGGTGCGACGCGCTCGGTTGATATCGCGAGCCGGTCCGGCGCCGGCAGCGCCTTGCGGTCGATTTTGCCGTTCGGCGTCAGCGGCAGCCGCTCCAGCACGACGATCCGCGCCGGCACCATGTAGTCCGGCAGCAGCGACGACAGCACGGTCTTGAGCGTGGCCCCATCCAGCGACGCTTCGCCGCTGACATAGCCGACGAGTTGGCGGGCAGCGCCGACCTCGCGCGCCACCACGACCGCCGAGCGCACGCCATGCTGTTCGAGAAGCCGCGCCTCGATCTCGCCGAGTTCGA
The DNA here is from genome assembly GCF_023073815.1 of Bradyrhizobium sp. 157. NCBI lineage: Bacteria > Pseudomonadati > Pseudomonadota > Alphaproteobacteria > Hyphomicrobiales > Nitrobacteraceae > Bradyrhizobium > Bradyrhizobium sp. 157. The sequence goes on from NZ_JADPKF010000033.1 coordinate 184,902, forward strand.
TCCGAAAGCCGCGGATCTTCACCTGGTGGTCGGCGCGGCCGATATATTCGATCACGCCATCAGACCGCCATCGCGCTACGTCGCCGGTGCGGTACAGCCGCGTCCCCGGCGGGCCGAACGGATCGGGGATGAAGCGTTCCGCCGTCAGCGCGCCGCGCCGCCAATAGCCGCGCGCAAGTCCCGCGCCGCCGATATAGAGCTCACCCGCAACGCCGATCGGCGCCAGGTTGAGGTCGTTGTCGAGGATGTGCAGCGTGGTGTTGCCGATCGGTCCGCCCAAAACTGGACGATCGTCCTGTGCATCGAGGCGGTGGCGGGCCGACCACACCGTGGTCTCGGTCGGGCCATACAGGTTCCAGACCTCGCCGGCCTGCGCCATCAGCCGCCGCGCCAGGTCCGGCGGCAAGGCCTCGCCGCCGCACAGCGCGCGGCAGCTCGCCGGCAGTGATGGGCCGTCATGATTGAGCAGCATCCGCCAGGCCGATGGCGTTGCCTGGATCATGGTGACCCCGTGCTTCACGACCGTCGCCTTGAGCCGCGACGGATCATGCGCGGCCGCGCGATCCGCCAGCACCACGCATGCCCCGAGCGTCAGCGGCAGCCATAGCTCCAGCACCGCAATGTCGAACGACAGCGAGGTCAGGCCGAGCACGCGATCCTCGGCCGTCATGCCCGGCCGCTCCGCCATCGTCGCCAGAAAATTCGTCACCGCATCATGGCGGACCATCACGCCCTTGGGCAGGCCGGTCGAGCCCGACGTGTAGATCACATAGGCGAGGCTCTCGGGATGGACGGCGACGTCGAGGTTGCCGGCCTCATCGCCCTCGCCGCTGTCCTGCTCGTCGAGCAGCCAGGCCTCCCCGCCGGTCTCCTTCAGCACGGGCGCAAACCGATCGAGCAGCGTGCTTTGCGTCAGCACCAGCGCCGCGCCGCTGTCGCGCAGCATGTGCGCCAGCCGCTCGGCCGGGTAATCCGGATCGAGCGGCAGATAGGCCCCGCCCCCCTTCAACACCGCGAGCAGCGCGACCATCACCTCGACGCCGCGCTCCAGCGCCAGCCCGACCACCACGTCGGTTCCGACGCCGCGATCGCGCAATCGCCGCGCCAGCCGGTTGGCGCGCGCGTTCAACGCGCGATAACTCAGCTCCGCATCGCCAAACACCAGCGCCACCGCGTCAGGAGATTGACCGACCTGCGCCTCGAACTGCTCGATAATTCCCCGGCGCGGCTCATCGCAGCGCGTGTCGTTCGCCCGGGAGAGCAGCGCATCGTCAGCGGGATCGCTGGCCGCGATCGTGCCGACAGGCCGATCGGCGTCGACGCTCAACGCTTCCATCAGCCGCACAAAGCCGCGTTGCAACCGCGCGATCTGCGCCTCGTCAAAATGCTTGCGCTGATAGTTGAAGACCAACCGCAACCGCTCATCGAGGCAGATGCTCGCGAACAACGGATAATTGCTGGTCTCGACGATCCTGGTCTCGCCGACACGGATCAGTCCATTTTTTCCCATCAGCGCGCGGTCGACCGGATAATTCTCAAACACCAGGATGCTGTCGAACAGCGGCCGCCCGGGACGTTCCGCCAGGCGCTGGATTTCATAGAGCGGCGTCCAGCCATACTCGCGCAAGGTCAGATTGCGATCCTGCAGGTCGCGCAGCCATGCGCCGACCTTCTGCTGCGGATTGGCATCGTCGACGACCGGCAAGGTGTTGATGAACAAACCCACCATGTCCTCGGCGCCGGCCAATTCCGGCGGCCTGCCTGATACGGTGACGCCGAAGCAAACCGTGCCCTGCCCGGTATATTGGCGCAGCAATTGCGCCCATGCCGCCTGTACCAGCGTGTTCAGCGTCACACGCTCCCGCGCAGCAAATTGTTGCAGGCGTTCCGTCGCGGCAACATCCAGCTCCAGCGCGAGCATGCCGTGGCCGGACGACTCTGCGTCTGCATGTTCGGTCGAACCGCCTGCCAGGAAGCTTGGCTCTTCGAGCTTTGCCACTGCATTGCGCCAGAACGCCGCCGATGCATCGCTGTCCCGGCTCTGTAGCCAACCGATGTAGTCGCGATAACGACGCTGCAATGCAGGCAACCGCCCGTCGCCGTTGTGCTGCATCACCTCGGCGATCAGCCGCGCCGAGCTCCATCCGTCGAGAAGAATGTGATGGTGGGTCCAGATCAGCCAATGACGATCTTCTCCGAGCCAGATCAGCCGCACGCGCTGCAGGGGCGGCTTCGACAGGTCAAACCCTTCGACCCGTTCGCGCAGTGAAACTTCGGTTAACGCAGCCTCCAACTGGGACGGCTCGGACGCCGCGGCCCGCGCGCGCCAGTCCTCCTCGACGAACGGCACCTCAGCACGACGATAAACAATTTGTTGCGGCGAGCCTGCCAGGTCGCGCCAGACAAAGCCGGTTCTCAGCACCGCGTGTCGGTCGCTGACCGCCTGCCAGGCGCGATGGAGCTTTCCGGCATCGAGGCCGCGCACTTCCGCGGCAACCTGATTGACGTAAAGCCCACTCTCGCCGTCGTGCATGGCATGGAACAGCATGCCCTGCTGCATCGGCGACAACGGATAGATGTCCTCGATCTCTCGCCAATCCAACTGCAGCCTGTCGAGATCGGCTTGGCCAAGTCGTGACAGTGCCACATCCGATGGCGTCAGGCCACAGGCGCCGCTGATGCAATGCTCGACCAACTCGTGCAGCGCCGCTTCGTACAACCCGGCCAATTGCTCGATCGTCTCGCGCCGATAGCGTTTACGATCGAAGCCGAACGAGAGCCGCAACTGGCCTTCGCGGACGGTGCCATTCACGCTGAGCCAGCGCCGCAACGGGCTCGATGCATCACGCGAGGGGCCCGCGCTTTCCGATGCCATGGCGAACAACGCCGCGTCTTCAACGCCGCCGTCGATCTGGCCGAGATAGTTGAAGGTAATCTTCGGCTCGGCATTGTCAGACAGCGCCGTGCGCTGCTGTTCCGAGCCGAGATAGCGTAACACGCCATAGCCGAGCCCCCGCGCGGGAATGCCGCGCAGATCCTCCTTCACGGTCTTGATCAATGACGAAGCGTCCTGCGATCCACCAATCAGCCTCACGGGAAAGGCGGTGGTGAACCAGCCGATGGTGCGTGAGATGTCGAGATCGCCGAACAGGTCCTCGCGGCCGTGGCCTTCCAGTTCGACCAGCACATCGTCCTGCCCGCTCCACTGCCAGACAGCACGCGCGAGACCGGCGAGAAGGAGATCGTTGATTTGTGTGCGGTAGGCAGACGGCGCATCCGTCAGCAGGCGCTGCGTCAGTTCCCGTTCGAACGTGAGCAGGACTTCATCGGTATCGGCGACATAGTCGCTGCCGTCATGGTCGTCATCGCAGGGAAACTCCGCATTCGCCCCGCGATCGATCCAATAGGAAAGTTCGGCCGCCAGTTCGGGCGATGCTGCATAATCTTGCAGCCGCTTGCCCCACACGGCATAGGCGTGGCTCTTCGGCGGAAGCGCAACCGTCGCGTCGCCGTTCACTAGCTGTGCGTACACAGCGGCAATATCTTCCAGCAGAATCCGCCATGACACGCCGTCGATAACCAGATGATGGATCACGATCAGGAGACGCTGAGTGCCATCGGCGACATCGATCCCGACCGCACGCAACAGCGGTCCTCTCGATATCGAAAGACTTGCCTGCGCCGAAGACGCCAACGCTGTCACGGCTTCCCCATCGGCCGCGCTTCGGATCCAAAGCAAATCGCTGGCGGCGGGTGCAGGGCCGTGCTCCGCGCGCCACCTTCCCGCGCTTTCCTCGAAGTGAAGCCGCAGCGCGTCGTGATGATCGACCACGGCCGCCATCGCGCGCCGCATCATTTCCCAGTCGAGATGATCTCTCGGCCGCAGCAGCACCGCCTGGTTCCAGTGATCGCGTTTTCCTGCGTCCTCCGCAAAGAACCGCGCCTGGATCGGCAGCAACGAGTGCGGGCCGGTGGCCTGGCCCTGCTCGGCGAGCGCTTCGCTGCGCTGCTCGGCACGTGCGGCCAGCGCCAGTGCTTCGAGCGTCTGATGCTGAAACACGTCGCGCGGTTCGATCAGGTAACCGGCGCGGCGGGCCCGGCTCACCATCTGCAGCGAGATGATCGAATCGCCGCCGAGTTCGAAGAAATTGTCGGCAAGACCGACAGCAGGACGGCCGAGCAGTTCGGCCCAGATCGCCGCGAGCGCCAGTTCGGCTGGCGAGCGCGGCGCCTGATATTCGGCGCCGATATACGCCACGTCAGGCGCCGGGAGCGCCTGGCGGTCGATCTTGCCGTTTGGCGCCAGCGGCAGCCGCTCCAGCACCGCGATCCGCGACGGCACCATGTAATCAGGCAGTACGGCCGACAGCGCCGTCCGCAGAGCCGACTCCCCCAGTTCACTCGCGCCACTGACATAGCCAACGAGTTGTCGAGCGGCTCCGACCTCGCGCGCCACGACCACCGCAGAGCGGACGCCGGGCTGCTCGAGCAGCCGCGCCTCGATCTCTCCAAGCTCGATGCGGAAGCCGCGAATCTTGATCTGGTGATCGGACCGCCCGACATACTCGATCGCGCCGTCGGCGCGCCAACGCGCCAAATCACCCGTTCGATATAGCCGCGCGCCAGGGCCGCCAAGGGGATCGGGAATGAAGCGTTCCGCCGTCAGCGCCTGACGTCGCCAATAGCCCCGCGCCAGCCCTGCTCCGCCAATGAACAATTCACCCGTCACGCCGGCGGGGACCATGTTCAAATCGGTATCGAGGATACGAGTGACCGTACCCGGAATCGGCCGTCCGATCGGCACCCGCGCCGCGCCATCGTCGCGACAGTTCCAGAACGTGGCGTTGATCAAGGCTTCGGTTGGACCGTAGCGGTTGTCGAAACGCACGTTGGGAAACGCTGCGAGCACACGCGTCTTCAGTTCCGCCGACAAGGCTTCACCACCCGCAAACAGCCGCTTGAGGGTAACGCAGCGTTTCGCTTCGGGCTCGGCAAAATGTTCGAGCATCTGCGGCACGAAATGCAGCGTCGTCACCTCATGGACGACGATGGCATCGACCAGCAGCCGCGGCTCCCGATGCGCGCCCGGCGCTGCGATCGCAAGCCGTGCCCCGGTTGCTAGCGGCCAGAGGATCTCCCAGACCGAGACGTCGAAGCTGAACGGCGTTTTCTGCAGCAACGTCTCGCCGGCATCGAGGCGATATTCCGCCTGCATCCACCCAAGCCGCGCGGCCAGCGCGCCATGCGTGCAAGCTACGCCCTTCGGTATGCCGGTCGATCCCGACGTGTACATCACGTAGGCGAGGCTGTCCGGATGCAGCGCCACGTCCGGATTACGAGCCCGCACTCCGGTCGGCGCCCTAGTCTCTTCATCGATGGGCCAGGCCTCGACGGCAGTTTCCGCGATCACAGGCGCAAGGCGCTCTACTAACCGGCCTTGCGTCAGCACCAGCGCGGCTCCGCTGTCGCGCAGCATATGCAGAAGACGGTCCGGCGGATAATCGGGATCGAGCGGCAGATAGGCTCCGCCGGCTTTCAGCACTGCGAGAACGCCGACGATCAACTCGACGCTGCGCTCCAGTGCGAGCCCGACCAACTGGTCGCGGCGGATGCCGTGGCCTTGCAACCGTCGCGCCAGACGATTGGCGCGAGCATTCAAGTCGCCATAGCTGACCTCGCGATCGCCGAACACCAACGCGATAGCGGATGGCGAAGCAGCCGCCCGTGCCTCGATCTGAGCGACGATGCTGTTGCCGACATTCGGAGCCTTGGCGAAGCCGCCGCTCCAGCCGAGCACTTTCCGCGTCTCATCCGTATCGAGACCGCTGATCTCACCCAGCGGCCGGGAGGCGTCTGCGATGATCTCGGCAAGGAGCCGCGACAGCGTGAGCTGCAGATATCTGATCTGGTCTTCATCGAACCGGTTACGGTCGTAGCGGAAGCCGAGATTGATGCCGTCGGCCTTGGCGAACACCGCCACCGTCAGGGCATAGTTGGTGATCGAGATCTGCTCGACCCGCCCGAAACGGCGACCGCTTTCGTTTTCGCCGCGCAACGCCTGATCGATCGGATAGTTCTCGAATACCAGGATGTTGTCGAACAGCGGCCGGCCGGATCGTCCGGCGAGGCGCTGGATTTCGTAGAGCGGCATCCAGCCGTGATCGCGCAAATCGATGTTGCGTTCCTGCAGGTCGCGAAGCCACGCACCCACATCGGTCTGCGGGCTTGCCTGATCCACTACCGGCAGTGTGTTGATGAACAGGCCCACCATTTCCTCGGACCCGCCGATCTCTGCCGGCCTGCCCGACACCGTCGCGCCGAAGCAGACTACGCGCCTGCCGGTATGACGGCGCAACAATTGCGCCCACGCGCCCTGCAACAGGGTGTTCAGCGTGACGCGCTCGCGCTTTGCAAATGCTTGCAGCCTTGCAGTCAGATCGGCATTGAGAAGCAGGTCGAGTGAACCATGGCCCGATGCACCAGTGGCTGCAGGTCCTCCCAGCCTATCGGCCAGGAAGCCCGGCTCATCCAGTTCCGCTAATGCCGTGCGCCAGAACGTCGCCGACGCTTCGCGGTCCTGTCGTTGCAGCCAGGCGATGTAGTCGCGGTAGCGGCCCTGTACGGCAGGCAAACGATAGCCACGCTCATGTTGCAGTATCTCGGCCACCAGACGCGCCGAACTCCAGCCGTCCAGCAGAATATGGTGATGCGTCCAGATCAGCCAGTGGCGGCTTTCATCAAGCCGGATCAGCCGCACACGCTGCAACGGCGCTTGCGACAGGTCAAAACCCTTGGCGCGCTCGGCCTGCGACGCCCGCGCCAGCGCCGCCTCGAGTTCGCTGCAGTCCATGGCTGCGGCCTGCTCGCGCCAGTCTTCTTCCACGAATGGCAGCATCACATGGCGATACACAACCTGCTGTGCCGCGCCTGACAGTTCGCGCCAGGCAAAGCCGGTCCGCAGTACCGCATGACGCGCGCTCACCTCGTGCCAGGCTGCGCGCAACCTGCCGGCATCGAGACCTCGCACTTCGAGACCGACCTGGTTGACGTAGTTGCCGCTTTCGCCATCGCGCAGCGCGTGGAAAAGCATGCCCTGCTGCATCGGCGACAGCGGATAAATATCCTCGATGTCGCGGCAATCGATCGTTGCGCCGAGGAGATCGAGATCGGCTTGGCTTAAATTCGACAGTGCGAAGTCCGATGGCGTCACACCGCGGGCACCGCTTGTGCAATGGCCGACGAGTTCTCTCAGCGCCGCGGCATAATGCTCTGCGAGGCGTTCGATCGTGGCTCGCCGGTAACGCCTGCGGCCGTAGCTGAACGACAACCGCAACTGGCCTTCTCGCACCTGGCCGTTGATGCTCAGCCAGCGGCCAAGCGGCGCGGTGTCGCTGCGCGCCGGCCCGGCGCTCTCAGGCGCGATCCTGAACGGCGTACCCTCACCCACGCTGGAATCGAACTGGCCGAGATAGTTGAAAACGATGCGCGGATCGGGCAGCGCGGTCAGCGCATGGCGCTGCGCGTCGGTGCCGAGATAGCGCAACACGCCGTAGCCCAAGCCGCGGGCAGGAATCGCCCGAAGCTCCTCCTTGACGGATTTGATCAGCGAAGCGTCGCCGCTGGAGCCTCCCGGCAAGCGCACAGGGAAAGCGGTGGTGAACCAGCCGACCGTGCGGGAAATGTCTGCCCCAGAGAAGACGTCCTCGCGGCCGTGCCCTTCGAGCTCGACGACAACGTCCTCGATTCCACTCCAGCGCGATATCGCCCGCGTCAATGCCGCCAGCAGCAGATCATTGACCTGGGTTCGATAGGCAGCCGGCGCTTCCTTGAGCAGCCGCGTCGTCAGCCCGGCATCGAATGCCAGAAGGATTTCCTCGCCCTCGGCAACCCGGTCGACGCCATCATGATCGTCGTCGCAGGGCAGATCGGCGTGCGATCCCCGTTCGAGCCAATAGGGCAACTCGGCAGAGACCTCTTCGGTGCCGCTATATGCCTGCAACCGCGCGCCCCAGGATGCATAGGACTGGCTGCTCGCCAGCGCGATCGACGCGGCGCCTTGCTGAAATTGCCCGTACGCCGCCGCAAAGTCTTCGAGCAGCACGCGCCACGACACGCCATCGATAACAAGATGGTGCACCACAATGAGGAGCCGCTGGCTGCCGTCGGCGAGATCCATGCCGACCACGCGCAGCAGCGGTCCTGCCAGCGACAGGCTCGCCTGGGCGGCAGAAGCGACGGCCGTTACCTCGGCTGCATCGCGAATGCCGCTCCGAATCCACAACAACTCCGAAACTGCCGGCGCGGCACCATAGGTTGCGCGCCAAGCGCCATCGACTTCCCTGAAGCTAAGACGCAAGGCATCGTGATGCGCCACGACGGCGGCGACCGCGCGCTCAATGGTCGCCCAATCCAGGCGCGCCTTCGGCATCAAAAGGACAGCCTGATTCCAGTGATGACGCTCCCCGGCATCCTCGCTGAAGAAACGCGCCTGGATCGGCAATAGCGGATGTTCGCTGCCTTCCAGATCTTCCTCCGAAGCAACGGCTTCATTGATCCGTTCGATGCGCGCTGCCCGCGCCAGCTCCTGCAAGGTCTGGTGCCGGAAAACGTCACGCGGTTCGATCACGAGGCCCGCCTGCCGGGCGCGGCCAACCAGTTGCAGCGAGATGATCGAATCGCCGCCGAGCTCGAAGAAATTGTCGTCAGCGCCAATCACGGGCTGGCCAAGAAGCTCGGCCCAGATACCGGCAAGCGTCGTCTCAGTCGGGGTACGCGGCGCGACATGTGCGGCCACAGCGGTGGGCATATCGGGAGCAGGCAAGGCTTCGCGGTCCACCTTGCCGTGCGCGGTGAGCGGCAGCCGCTCAAGCTTCACGATACGTGCCGGCACCATGTAGTCGGGCAGCTCGTCCGAAAGGGCCGCGCGCATTGCCGCTTCATCGAACGCGCCCTCGCCGGCGACAAAGCCGACCAGTTGGCTGGTTATGCCGGCTTCACGGGCGATGACGACGGCCGATCGCACGCCCGGCTGGCGCATCAGCCACGCCTCGATCTCGCCGAGCTCGATCCGGAAGCCGCGGATTTTCACCTGATGATCGGAGCGGCCGACATACTCGATCACGCCATCGGCGCGCCATCGCGCCAGATCGCCGGTGCGATATAGCCGCGCGCCGGGCGCACCAAGGGGATCGGGAACGAATCGCTCGGCCGTCAGTCCGGCGCGCCGCCAATAGCCGCGTGCCAGTCCCTCGCCGCCGATGAACAATTCGCCGGTCACGCCGACCGGCACGATGTTCAGATCGCCATCCAGAATATAAGCCGAGCGGCGTCCCACCGGACGGCCGATCGGCGCATAGTTGCCCTCGATCTCCTCGCTGGCATCGACCTTCCAGACCAGCGGCGTCACCACCGTTTCAGTCGGGCCGTAGCCGTTGATCAATGTCCGCGGCTTTAGCGCGCGCTTGACCTTGTCGAAGCCCGCCTTCGGCATGGCCTCGCCGCCGAAGGAATAAAGCCCGACCGGCGGCGGATCGCCGCGCCACGCCGCGAAGTCGGCGAGCTGCTGCAAATAGGCCGGCGGAAAGCCCGCATTGGTGACACGCTGCTTGCGCAGCACGTCGAGCGTCTGTTCGGCGGACCACAGATTCTCGTCACGCATCACGAGCGCCGCGCCGCAGGTCAGCGCCGTCCAGAGCCGCTCATGGGCGCCGTCGAACGTAAAGGACAGGAAGTGCAGCTCGCGCGAGTGCCGGCCCATGTCGTAGAGCCCGGCAGTCACCTCGCAATGCATCGCAAACGGCCCGTGCTCGACCGCGACACCCTTCGGCATGCCGGTGGAGCCCGAGGTGTAGATCACATAGGCAAGGCTTGCTGCTTCGACGGCAATGCCGGGATCGTTCTCCGCCTCCTGGTCGAGATCGCTTGCGTCGAGCGGGACAGCCGCGATGCCTGACAGCGCAGTGAGTGCCGAACCTTCTGCATCAACCAGCACGAGACGCACGCCGGCGTCGTGCATGGTACCGACTTGCCGCTTCGCCGGATGCTCGGGATCGAGCGGCAGATAGGCCGCGCCAGCTTTCAAGATGGCCAGCAAGGCTGCAACGAGCGATGGCGAGCGCCGCGCCGAGATACCGACCAGATCGGCAGGACCGATGCCCAAGCGGATCAGACGATGTGCGAGCCGATTGGCACGACGGTCAAGCTCGGCATAAGAGACGATGTTATCGCCAAAGATGAGCGCCGGAGCGTCGGGCGTTTCAGCGGCGAGCCGGGCGACCGTTTGGTGCACCGGCGTAAACGGCGCGGCTATTCCGGCATCCCTGCCGTTCCACTCACGCAGCGTGGCCAGTTCCTGCGCGGAAAGCAGTGCCATGCCGGCGACCGGCTGCGCGCCGTCCTCAACCATCGTGCTCAGGATCGTGATCCAGTGCGAGGCAAGGCGTTCGATCGTCGCCGGCTCGAACAACGCCGTCGCATAGGTAAAGATCGCGCGGATCTCGCCTGCCGGTCCCTCTTCGCTGTCGAGCGCGAGGTCGAATTTGACCGTGTCGACTTCGGCCTCGACCTTCTCGATCTGCAGACCGGTCCGGCCGGGCGGATTGCCCGACACGCGCCGGCGCTGATGATTGTAGAGCACCTGAAAGAGCGGATTCTGGCTCAGGCTGCGCTTGGGCTGCAGGATTTCCAGCAATCGCTCGAATGGAAGGTCCTGGTTCTCCTGGGCTTCGATCGCGGCCAAATGAACGGACGCGATGAAGTCAGCGATCGTCGCACGACTGTCGAGCTGTGTGCGAAGCACCTGGGTGTTGACGAACAGCCCGATCACGCCGCGCGTCTCATCACGATGGCGATTGGCGACCGGCACGCCGACGCTGATGTCGGATTGGCCGGTGTAGCGATAGAGCAGCAGTTTGAAGCTCGCCAGCAGGACGACGAATAGCGTGGTCTGGTGCCGGCGCGCCAGCGCGCGCAAGCCATCGGCGAGCGTCGGATCGAGCGTCATGCGGAGCGCGGCGCCGGCGAGATCGGGAACCGCCGGCCGCGCCCGATCGATTGGAAACTGCAGCACCGCCGGATCCGCGAGGCGCGCCGTCCAGTAATTGACCTGGCGCTCGCCATCGACCGCACTCATCCAGAGCCGCTGCCAACAGGCATAGTCGGCATATTCGATGTCAGGCTCCGGCAATCCCGGCGACTCGCCGCACGCAGCCGCCGCATACAAGCGCCAGAACTCGTCGACCAGCACACCCATCGACCAGCCGTCGGCCACGATGTGATGCTGGCTGACGACGAGGAAATGATCGTCTTCTGCCAGCGTCAGCAAGGCAGCACGCATGAGCGGGCCGGCTTCGAGATCGAACGGCCGTGATGCTTCCTGCCGCGCCAGCCGATGCGCCTGCTGTTCGCGGTCATCGCCATCGAGCGCTACATGCCGCAACGTGAACGGTTGTGGGTCGAGAACGATCTGCTCGGCTGCCTTGCCCTCCTGCCGAAACACTGTGCGAAGCGCGCTGTGACGGGCGACCAGCGCATCGAAGGCCTGCTGCAGGGCGTGCCGTTGAAGCTGCCCTCGCACCCGTACCGCCGCCGATATGTTGTAGGCGGCGCTGTCCGGATCCATCCGCCACAAAAACCAGAGGCGCGACTGCGCAAAGGAAAGCGGCGCCCGCGTTTTCTGCTGGCGCGCAATCGGCAGCATGGCGAGGTTGACGCCCTTTGCCGCGAGCTGCGTCAGGAACGCTTGCTGCTTGCTGGCATCAAGACGCATCAAGCGTCGCGAGATATCACTAAGCTGCTGCTTCTGCGTGGCGGCGATATCATTCATCGGAAAGTTCGACTTCCTTCAACATATCGAGCATCGCGGCGATGTCGTCGCTGCGCTTGTCGACCTGAATCTCCGGGGCAAGAGCCGCCGCCATCGTCTCGACGGTCGTCATTTCAAACAGGCGGTTCAGCGGCAGGTCATGGCCGAGATCGCGCTTGATGCGGCTGACGAGCTGGACGGCGGTGAGAGAGTCGCCGCCGAGCTCGAAGAAGTTGCCGGTGACGCTGATGTTGGGCTGGCGCAGCAGGTCGGCCCAGATCGCGGCAAGCGCCGCTTCTGCCGGCGTGCGCGGTGCCACATGCTCGGTTGATGTCGCGAACTGGTCCGGCGCCGGCAGCGCCTTGCGATCGATCTTGCCGTTCGGCGTCAGCGGCAGCCGGTCCAGCACGACGATCCGCGCCGGCACCATGTAGTCCGGCAGCAACGACGACAGCGCGGTCTTGAGAGCTGTCCCGTCCAGCGATGTTTCGCCGCTGACATAGCCGACGAGCTGGCGGGCAGCGCCAACCTCGCGCGCCACCACCACCGCCGACCGCACGCCAGCCTGCGCCAAGAGTCGCGCTTCGATCTCGCCAAGCTCGATTCGAAAACCGCGGATCTTCACCTGGTGGTCGGCGCGGCCGATATATTCGATCACGCCATCAGACCGCCATCGCGCTACGTCGCCGGTGCGGTACAGCCGCGCGCCGGAGGTGCCGAACGGATCGGGGATGAAGCGTTCCGCCGTCAGCGCGCCGCGCTGCCAATAGCCGCGCGCAAGTCCCGCGCCGCCGATATAGAGCTCACCCGCAACGCCGACCGGCGCCAGATTGAGGTCGTTGTCGAGAATATGCAGCGTGGTGTTGCCGATCGGGCCGCCCAGAAGCGGACGGTCGTCCTGCCCATAGAGGCGATGGCGGGTCGACCACACCGTTGTCTCGGTCGGGCCATACAGGTTCCAGACCTCGCCGGCCTGCGCCATCAGCCGCCGCGCCAGGTCCGGCGGCAGGGCCTCGCCGCCGCACAGCACGCGGCAACTTGCGGGTAGCGACGGGCCGTCATGATCGAGCAGCATCCGCCAGGCCGATGGCGTTGCTTGGATCATGGTGACCCCGTGCTTCACCACCGTCGCCTTGAGCCGCGACGGATCATGCGCGGCCGCGCGATCGGCCAGCACCACGCATGCCCCGAGCGTGAGTGGCAACCACAGTTCCAGCACCGCGATGTCGAACGACAGCGAGGTTAGACCGAGCACGCGGTCACTGGCCGTAAGGCCCGGCCGCTCCGCCATCGTCGCCAGAAAATTCGTCACCGCATCGTGGCGAACCATCACGCCCTTGGGCAGGCCGGTCGAGCCCGACGTGTAGATCACATAGGCGAGGCTCTCGGGATGGACGGCGACGTCGAGGTTGCCGGCCTCATCGCCCTCGCCGCTGTCCTGCTCGTCGAGCAGCCAGGCCTCGGCGCCGGTCTCCTTCAGCACGGGTGCAAACCGATCGAGCAGCGTGCGTTGCGTCAGCACCAGCGCCGCGGCGCTGTCGCGCAGCATGTGCGCCAGCCGCTCCGGCGGGTAATCCGGATCGAGCGGCAGATAGGCTCCGCCCGCCTTCAATACCGCGAGCAGCGCGACCATCATCTCGGCGCCGCGCTCCAGCGCCAGCCCGACCACCACGTCGGTTCCGACGCCGCGATCGCGCAGCCGCCGCGCCAGCCGGTTGGCGCGCGCGTTCAACGCGCGATAACTCAGCTCCGCATCGCCAAACACCAGCGCCACCGCATCAGGTGATCGATCGACCTGCGCCTCGAACTGCTCGACGAATGAGCGGTCTGGCGGATATAGAGCCTGCGTCCGATTCCACCTTTCCAGCAAAAGCTGACGCTCTTCGGACGGCAGAATATCCAGCTGTCTGATCGGAGACCGAGGCGCATGCTCCAGCGCCTCCGCCAATTGATTGAGCGCCTGCTCCATCAAGGCGCAGATGCGATCGGCCGAGAGCGGATGGACAACCTGAGCGGTCAACCCCAGTGCCTGACCATAATCCTCGATCGCCATCATCAAGGGATAGTTGGTGCGCTCTTCGCCGCCGAGCCATTCGATGCCGTGCACGCCTGCGCTATTTTGGTCCGCAGACGGGTTCGCCGGCGTCGCATTGTGACGGTAGTTCAGGATCGAACTGAACAGGGGCGCCGGCGCGGCGACACCGCTGCATCGTTGCGCGAGCGCCAGCGACGCATGTTCATGCGCCATCAATTCGGCGAGCCGGGCATGCGCATGATGCACGCTGTCCTCGACCGCAGTGCCATCGAGATCGAGCTGCAGCGGCAATGTATTGATGAACAGTCCCATGGTGCGATCGCCGCCGGCGCCCGCATGCATGCGGCCGAACAGAACCGTGCCGAACACGACGCGCTCGCGTCCGCTGCTCCGCGCCACCACCTGGCCCCAGGCGAGATGGCAGAGGCTGGCAAGGCTCACCCCGAGCCGCCGCGCTAAAACGCGGAGTCGTGCATTGAGCTGTTCCGGCAACGCTCGCCGCGCTTCCGCCACACCATCACCGTCGCCATGCACGCGATCCAGCCCAAACGGCGTCGTCGGCTCATCGATGTCAAACAGCATGCTTCGGAAGAAGCGCTCGTGCTCCGCGGTGGCTGCCGATCCGCGCGACTGCGCCACCAGATTTCGAAACGGATACGGAGCCGAAAGCTCACGGGCACGTCCCGACAATATTTTCTGCACTTCGTCGTGCATCACCTCCAGCGTGGAGTGATCGCCGATCAAATGATGCAGCAATACCAACAGCAGCCATCGCTCCATGCCGGGATCGCGGGCGACCGCAAATCGCAACAGAGGTGCCTGGCCGAGATCGATCCGATTGCGGCGCGGGTCGAAACGCCGCGCAAGCTGTTCCTGTGCCGGGCTGTCGCGATCCAGCACCACCTCAGTGACGACCACAGAAGCGCGCCGCCAAACCACCTGCGCCGGAGCTGATAGCCCCTCCCATTGAATTGACGTGCGGAGAATGTCGTGGCGATCGATCACTTGCTGAACGGCGGCGAGATAGCGGTCGAGCAGGTCGCGACTTGCAAACGCCATCTGTCCGACCAGCAGGTATGGATCGCCCTGCTTCGACAGCAGATGATGAAACAAGATGCCATCCTGAAGCGGCGATAGCCCGTAGATGTCCTGGATGTTGGCGATGCCGCCGGGCACTCTGGCCGCGATGCTGTCGATGTCGGATTGCTTCAACGCGATCAGCGGCAGCATTTCGGGCGTGATTGCCGTCGTCTGCGGCGTAATCAGATTGGCTGGAACAGCGTCGGCGACACTACCATTAAGGCTGGTGACGAAATCGGCCAGCACCGGCTTTGCAACCAGCGTGCGCACATCGGCGCGGAGCGAATGTCGCTGCAAACGCTCGAGCATGCGGACTGCGAGCAGCGAGTGGCCGCCCAGTTCAAAGAAGTGATCGTTGCGCCCAATCCGATCAACGCCGAGCAGCTCGGTCCAGATCTTTGCGACGATCTGCTCGATCTCGCTCTGCGGCGCCTCGAAACTGCGCCTTGCAAAGGCATCATCATCCGGCGCGGGCAGCACCTTGCGATCAACCTTGCCGTTCGGCGTGAGCGGCAGTATATCCAGGCGCACGAACGCCGATGGCACCATGTAGTCCGGCAGGCACGCACGAAGGTGATTGCGCATCGCAGCCGCAAATTCACCGGCGTCAAGCTTCACGCCATCGTCCTTCGCGGCCACGTAGGCGACCAGCCGCGGGTCAGCGCTGTGATCCTGACGCACCAGCACCACCGCGTCGGCGACTCCGGCGTGCTCATTGAGACGAAACTCGATCTCGCCGAGCTCGATGCGGAAGCCGCGGATCTTGACCTGATGATCGTTGCGGCCGAGGAACGCGATATTCCCATCCGGCAGGTAACGTCCGAGGTCGCCGCTGCGATACATTCGCGCGGTAGCGTCGCCACTGAAGGGATCGCGCACGAAACGTTCCACTGTCAGGTCGGCGCGATTGAGATACCCGCGGGCTATTCCTGCTCCGCCGATGTATATTTCGCCGGTCGCTCCGAGCGGAACGGGCGCACCGAGCCGGTCCAACAAATAGATCCGCGTGTTGGGAAGCGGGCGACCGATTGGGACGACATCGCTATCAAAGCCCGCCGGCCGCAGCCAACTGGTAGCGCAGACCGTCGTTTCAGTCGGCCCGTAGCCGTTAAAAACAGCAACGCCAGGCGGCAGAGCCTTGATCAATTCCGCCTTGGGCAATTCTCCGGCGAGGACGAGCACCCGCAGCGACGCCAGCCTGTCGAGATCATCCCGCCCCTGCAGCATGGCCGGCGGCAAGGTCGCGTGCGTAACGGCGTTGTTCGAGAGAAAATCGAGCAGTTCCGACGTATCTTGATGCTGTCGCGGACCGACGAGAAACAGCTCAGCCCCTGAGCACAGGGCCATGACAATTTCCCAGGTGCTGGCGTCGAAGCTGAACGAAGCAAACTGCACGACGCGGCTGCGTGGGGAAACGTCAAACAGCGCTCGCTGGGCCAGCGCCAGATTTACGAGGCCGCGATGCTCGACCATGACCCCCTTCGGCCGGCCGGTCGAGCCGGACGTGTAGATGATGTAGGCGAGATGCCTTGAGGTTAGCCCCGTGACGAGGTCACGTGGATTCGATGTCGCGAGCGCTGCGATGGCGGGTGCACACGCGTCGAGGTCGACGACCTCGCACGCGATGTTCGCGAAGATTGCGCGTCCGGCAGCATCCGCGATCAACAATCTCGGCTTTGCATCCTCGACAATCTGGCGCAACCGCTCCGCCGGATAGGCCGGATCCAGCGGCAGATAAGCGCCGCCCGCCTTCAGCACGGCCAGGAGGCTGACGACCATGGCGATGCCGCGCTGCAGGCAAATCGCGACCGGCTGATCCGGCTCCACATCCAAAGCGATCAAGTGCCGTGCGAGCTGATTGGCCTTCGCATCAAGTTCGCCATAGCTCAGGCGAACGTCCTCGTGAACCAGCGCTGTGGCTTCGGGCGCGGTTCGGACTTGTTCTGCGAACAGCTCGTGGATGCAACGCTCCGATGGGAACGGCGCAGCCGTTTCGTTCCATGTGTCCAGAACGAGCTTGCGCTCCTCGGCGCCGATAAGGTCGATCCGGTCGACGATCTGATCCGCGTCGGCGACCATGGCCCGCAGCAAGACCAGCAGATAGTCCCGGTGACGCCTGATCGTCTCTTCGTCGAACAGTGCCGTTGCATAGTTCAGGGTGCCGACGATGCGGCCATCCGCTTCGCCCAGATTTAGCTCAAGATCGAACTTGACCTGCTGCAGCGGTATATCGGCAATCTCGGCGCGGAGGCCGGGCAATTCAAGTACCGCCGCTTCGTTGTTCTGCCAGGCGAACACGACCTGGAAGACCGGCGTATGGTCCAATCGCCGCGGCGGCTGAATGATCTCGACGAGTTGCTCGAACGGCAGATCCTGGTGATCCTGAGCTTCGAGCGCCACAGCGCGCACGCGGCTGAGCAACTGCGCCACATCAGGCTCACCCGACAAATCCACGCGGAGCGCCAGCATGTTGACGAAGAAGCCGACCAGGCCCTCGATTTCGCGCCTGTTGCGGTTGGCCGTCGGCGTGCCGATCACGAGATCGGTCTGGCCGGAAAGTTTTGACAGCACCGCCGCCCATGCCGCCAGCACCGTCATAAATGCCGTCGCGCGGTGCGACTGGTTGAATAGCCTGATGCAATGCGCAAGCTCGGCGTCGATCTCGATCGGCAATGACGCGCCGGCGAGAGACCTGACTGGCAGTCGCGGCCGGTCTGTCGGCAATTCGAGCACCGCGGGAGCACCCGCGAGCGCTTGCCGCCAATAGTCGAGCTGCCGCTGCAATCGCTCACCTGCCAGCCACCGCCGTTGCCAGGCGGCGTAGTCCGGATATTGGATTGCCAGCGGCGGCAGCGGATCGCTTTGGCCTGCCGTGAAGGCTCGGTAAAGCGCACCCAGCTCGCGCACGAGCACGCCCATCGACCAGCCATCGGATACGATGTGATGCTGGGTGAGCAGGAATAGATACTTCTTCTCCGTTATCCGTATCAGCCGTCCGCGGATCAATGGTCCCACAGCGAGATCAAACGGCGTATCGACCTCCTCGCGGCGCAAGCGCGCGAGTTCCTGCTCGGCATCTAGGCGTTGCCGCAAATCGTGTTCGAGCACCGGCAGGCACGCATCGGACGGCAGCAATTCAACGCAAAGTTTGCCTTCGACCACGCGGAAGACACTGCGCAGCGCTGCGTGACGCGCAAACAACTGATCAAGGCTGCGACGCCATGCAACGATGTCGAGATCACCCGTGAGGTGCAATGCGCCGCGAATGTGATAGTTGGCGTTGGCGCCATCGAGCTGCGCCAGTAACCAAAGCCGCTGCTGGGCAAAGGACAATTCCAGCGGCCCGCCGCGCGGCACCGCCGGAATCAGGGTGATCCCGTTCTTGCTGGCATTTCGACCGCGGTCCCGCGCCAGCGACAGGAGTTTTTTCACTTGCGTGGAGTCCAGATCACGCAAACTCGGCTTTGATGGTTCAGCCATATTCACTGCCCCGCCGCGATCAGATCCTGCAGTTCATCTGCATCGAACGCCTGCTCGATCAGCCTGATCGACACGACGCGCGCGAATGACGCGAGGTCGGGATGAATGAACAGATCTGAAACCGGGATCGACACGCCGATCTCCTGCGACACCCGGCTGAGCACCCGCACCGCCAGCAATGAGTGTCCGCCGAGCTCGAAGAAGTGATCGTTACGTCCGACCTGGCTGACACCGAGCAGTTCGGCCCAGATTTTCGCCAGCGCGATCTCGATTTCGTCCTCGGGCGCCTCATAGAAGCGGCGGTCCTGCCCATCCTCATGCGGCGGCGGCAATGCCCGACGGTCGATCTTGCCATTGGGGGTCAGCGGCAATTGCTCGAGCACCATGATCGTCGATGGCACCATGTAATCAGGCAGAGTGGCCGACAGCGCATCGCGCAAGGCGCGGCCGTCAAGCGTCGGCTCGCCGCTCGCATAGGCGATCAATTGACGACCGGTCCTGCTCTCGCGTGCCACCACGGCGGCGGCGCGCACGCCGCGCTGCTCGAGCAGGCGCGCCTCGATCTCTCCCAGTTCGATACGGAAGCCGCGGATCTTCACCTGCTGGTCCGCGCGGCCGACATACTCGATCACGCCGTCTGCCCGCCACCGCGCCAGATCGCCGGTCCGGTAGAGACGCGCGCCGCACCCGCCGAACGGATCCGGGACAAACCGTTCCGCCGTCAGCGCGCCCCGGTTCAGGTAGCCTCGCGCCAGCCCAACACCGCCGATGAACAGCTCGCCGGTGACACCAACGGGTGCGATGTTGAGATCGGCGTCGAGAATGTAGGCGGACCTGATACCAACCGGCCGTCCGATCGGTGCCGGCTGGCCCGGCGTCAACGCGGCGTCGTCGACGAGCCACGCTGTCGGCGCGATCACTGTTTCGGTCGGGCCGTAGGCGTTGACCAGAAGGTCTATGTCGGCGGCCTGGCGGAGCGCCTTGATTCCGCTATCCGACCAGGCCTCGCCGCCGACAATGCACGCCCTGATCGCAAGCCGGCGCCCACTCTGCCGCAACGCTGCACTCAATTGATCCGCATACGCCGGCGGCAGAAAGATCGTCGAGACCGAGTTTCTCGCAATCTCATCGACGAGGTCGTCGATCAATAGGCCTGGCCTGGACGGCAGTACGAGCGAGCCGCCCGTCATCAGCGGCACCAGCCAGCGCTCGTGCGCAATGTCGAAATTGATCGAAGCCGACTGGAATTCCCGGTCGTGGGAAGTCATGCGATACAACCGGCCGATCGCTTCGCAATGCATGGCCAGTGGCCCGTGCGTTACAGCCACGCCCTTCGGCGTCCCGGTCGATCCCGACGTGTAGATCACATACGCCAGGCTATCCGGATGGATCTCGAGATTCAGATTGGCTGCATCTTCGCCGACGGGCCGCTGCGGTTCGTCGATGCACCAGGCCTCGACGCCGGTCTCGCGTAGCACCGGCGCGAGAGGTTCGAGCAGCGCGCTTTTCGTCAATACCAGTGTCGCCGCGCTGTCGCGCAGCATGTAGGCGAGCCGCTCGGCCGGGTAATCCGGATCGAGCGGAAGATAGGCGCCGCCTGCTTTCAGGACAGCCAGCAGCGCGACCGTCATTTCAGGGCTGCGCGCCAAGGCGATGCCGATCAGGCGATCCGGACCGGCGTCGAAGTGGCGAAGCCGCCGCGCAAGCTGGTTGGCCCGCGCGTTCAACTCGCCATAGCTCAGGCGCTGGTCGCCCCACACAATCGCAAGGGCAGAAGGCGCCCGTGCGGCTTGCGCCTCGATATGCGCGACGATGCTGACATATGAAGCACCTGTCGCCAAACGGCCGGCGCCGCTCCATTCCAGGATTCGCCGAACCTCGTCACCGGCGGATAATCCGAGATCGCCGATCGGTCGCTCCGCATTGGCCGCGATCCGCTCCAGCAATCCATGCAGGATGTCCCGAAGGCGCCGGATGGCAACATCATCAAAGCGGGCGCGATCGTAGTTGAATTCGAGATCGAGCCGTTCGCTTCCGGCAAATACGGCAACCGCCAGCGCATAATTTGTCGGCGTCACATGCTGCACCCGTCCCAGCCGCGGGCCGCTCTCCCCCGTCCGTCGCAGCGCCTCATCGATCGGATAGTTTTCGAATACCAGAATGCTGTCGAACGGCGCCTGCCCGGCCTGGCCGGCAAGGCGCTGGATTTCGTAGAGCGGCGTCCAGCCATGCTCGCGCAAGGCCAGGTTCTGCTCCTGCAACTGACGCAGCCACTCACTGACTCGCACTTGCGGGCTCGGCACGTCGACAATCGGCAACGTATTGATGAAGAGGCCCACCATCTCCTCGGAGCCCGACAGGTCTGCCGGACGGCCCGACACGGTCACCCCGAAACAGACGGCGGCCTGCCCCGAATGCCGCCGCAACAACTGCGCCCACGCGGCCTGCACGAGCGTATTGAGCGTCACGCGCTCGCGCTTCGCAAACGCCTTCAGGCGTTCGGTTAGCTCCGGATTCGCGGAAAGCGCAATGCTGGCGTGTCCCTCCCCCGATGCCTTATTCGTAACCGGCGCATTCGCCAGCAGGGTCGGCGCTTCGAGCCCTGCCAAAGCGTCGCGCCAGAATTTTTCGGCGCCTGCGTGATCGCGGCCCTGCAGCCAGGCGATGTAGTCGCGATAGCTGCCCTGTACGGCTGGCAGCGCGCCCCCGCTGACATGCTGCAGCACCTCCGCAATCAGCCGCGCCGAGCTCCAGCCGTCGACAAAGATGTGATGATGGGTCCAGATCAGCCAGTGACGCTTGTCGTCGAGCCGGATCAAGCGCACCCGCTGCAACGGCGGCTGAGAGACGTCGAAGCCGTTCTCGCGCTCGCGCCGCGACGCGTCCGCCAGCGCGGCATCCAATTCAGCTCGTCCGCCGTTGCGTTCCAGCGCTGCCGTCCGGCTGCGCCAATCCTCTTCGACGAACGGTACCCTCACATGACGGTGCACGACCTGCTGGGCCGCGCCGGACAGGTTCTGCCAGACAAAGCCGGTCCGCAAGGCGGCGTGCCGGTCACTCACCGCTTGCCACGCGGCTCGAAGCTTGCTGGAATCGAAACCGAACAGCTCGAGCCCGACCTGGTTGACATAGGCGTCCTTGTCGCCATCCCGGACCGCGTGGAACAGCATGCCCTGCTGCATCGGCGATAGCGGATAGATGTCCTCGATGCTGCGGAGATCGAAAGTCGTCCCCAACCGATCGAGATCGGCCTGATCGAGCCCGGACAAAGCGACGTCCGAAGGCGTGAGACCAAATGCGCCGCCGCAGCAATGCGTAACCAGTTCGCGCAGGGCCGTTTCGTAAAGCTCCGCCAGCCGCTCGACCGTCTCTCGCCGATAGCGCTTGCGTCCATATCCGAAGGACAAATGAAGACGTCCCTCACGCACCAACCCGGTGATGTTCAGCCATCCCCGCAACGGAGCGGCGACGCTGCGCGACGCACCTGCGCTCTCGGGCGCGAATCCGAAGAGCGAGGAAGCCCCCACGCTGCCGTCGAAGCGGCCGAGATAGTTGAAGACGACCTGCGGCTCCGCTAGTCGCGCCAGCGCGCTGCGCTGGTCCTCGGAGCCGAGATAGCGCAACACGCCATAGCCAAGCCCGCGGTTCGGAATAGCGCGAAGCTTTTCCTTGACCGTCTTGATCATGGAGGCGTCGTCGCCCGACCCGTCGGGGAGTCGCACCGGGAAGGCCGTCGTGAACCACCCGACCGTGCGGGAAATATCCGCTCCGGGAAAGATGTCCTCGCGGCCATGGCCCTCGAGCTCGACCGTAACACCGTCGCGCTGGCTCCAGCGCGACACGGCACGCGCCAGGCTCGCCAGCATCAAATCGTTGACCTGCGTCCGATAGGCGGAGGGCGCCTCCTGCAGCAACCTCGAGGTCACTTCGGTATCGAACACCAGTGACACCTCTTCGCCGTCACCGACGCGATCGATGCCGCCATGATTGTCGTCGCATGGCAGGCTTGGACCCGCCGCACAGTCGAGCCAAAACGGCAGTTCGTCAGCAAGCTCCCTGGAAGTCGCGTAGGAATGCAACCGCTCGCCCCAGGACGCATAGGACTCGCTCTTCGGCGGCAGCGTCACGACGGCGTCTCTCCTCAACTGGTCGTACGCCGAGGCCAGGTCTTCCAGCAGGACCCGCCAGGATACGCCGTCAACAACCAGATGATGGATCGCGATCAGCAGCCGCTGGCTGCCATCCGCAAGGTCCATCGCCACCGCACGCAGCAACGGGCCCAAGGACAGCGACAGGCTTTCCTGCGCGGCCGATGCAAGCGCGGTGACCTGTGTCGCGTCCTCGACATCGGTACGAATCCACAGCAACTCCGATGGCGATGGTGGAGTGCCCTGCGCCGCGCGCCATGCGCCATCCACCTGCGCGAACTGCAGGCGCAGCGCATCGTGATGATCGACGATTGCCGTGAGCGCACGCTGCAGTGTCTCCCAGTCCATCCGCGCTTGCGGCACCAGCAGCACTGACTGGTTCCAATGGTTTCGGTTGCCGATGTCTTCGCCGAAAAAGCGGGTCTGAATTGGCAGCAAATGACGCATGCCGGTGGCCGCATTGGTCGATGCCTTTGCGGCCGAACGCTCCTTCCTTGCCGTAGGTGCTGTCGCGACGGCGGCGACGGCTGCTAATCCGGCCACGGTCTGTTGGCCGAAGACCTGCTTCGGCGTCAGGCCAATGCCGCGCTTGCGCAGGCGTGCGATAATCTGCAGGCTGAGAATGGAATCGCCACCAAGCTCGAAGAAATTGTCATTGCGGCCGATGCGTTTGCGACCGAGCACCTCGCGCCACACCGCCGCAATCTGTTCCTCGGTATCTCCAAGCGGCGCGGAATAGTTCGCGGCGACCACATCTGCAGCCGGATCCGGTAGCGCCTTGCGGTCGATCTTGCCGTTTGGCGTCAGCGGCAGGCGCTGCAGAATAATAATATGCGACGGCAACATGTATTCCGGCACCACCGCAGCCAATTGCTGCTTGATTACATCCGGCTTCGGCGTGACGCCCATCGCGGGCACACAGTATGCAACGATCTCCTGGCGTTCGGCGCTGTCGCCGATGGTGCGCGCGATAACCACCGCGTCACCGATCCCCTGCAGCGCCTTGATCGCGCGTCCGACTTCGCCAAGCTCGATGCGATAGCCGCGTAGCTTGATCTGATCATCGCCACGGCCGAGGAATATCAGCCGGCCGGCTCGATCGCAGCGAACGCGATCGCCGGTTCGATACAGCCGCTCTCCGGCCGGCCCAAACGGGTCCGGAATGAAGCGCTCGGCAGTCAAGCCGGCCTCGCCACGATAGCCGCGAGCGACGCCGGCACCTCCAATATAGAGTTCGCCGGATACGCCGATCGGAACCTCGTTGAGCGCATCATCCAGAACGTGGGCACGCAGATTGGCGATCGGCAGGCCAATGGGAATCGCGCCTGTCTCGCCTGCTGGCCCACATTCATGCGTGACTGCGCCGACTGTCGTTTCCGTCGGTCCGTAGTGATTCAGAATTCGGCATTGCGGCCGCAACTGCCGGATCTCGTTCAACAGCGCGGGATCGCTGACCTCGCCACCGAGGATCAGCGCATCGCTCGGCAGGAGATCGGCCGAGCGTGACGCCTTGAGCAGCCCTCGCAGATGGCTGGGCACGATCTTGAGAATACCGACTTCGCCGTCCCGCATAGCTTTCGCGAACGCATCCGCATCGAACACCACTTCGGGCGGCAGCAGATGCAGCGTCGCGCCGGAGGCGAGCGCGCCAAACAGGACGGTGTGGCCGAGATCCGCCGCCACGGTGGAAACCATCGCCATGCTCGCCATCGGCCGTGGCTGCAGGCGCTGCAGCAGGGCATGCACATAATTGGCCAACGCGCCGTGCGAAACGGCGACACCCTTCGGCGTTCCGGTCGATCCGGACGTATAGATGACGTAAGCGGTTTGCGCCGGGTGGATCAAATTGTCGACCGGCACGCTCGATATGTCGTCGCGCGCAGCTTCGGCTACCGCATCGAGCACAGCGCAATCGAGCGCACGCGCTTCCGCCAGCTTATCGCTCGCCGCCAGCACGATTTCGATGCCGGCATCCTTCAGGATGCGCCTGATGCGCTCCAGCGGCCATTTCGGATCGAGCGGCACATAGGCGCCGCCCGCTTTCAGCACACCAAACAGGGCGACAACAAATGCCGGCGAGCGCTCGATCCACAGCGCAACCGGCACCTCGCGCGTCACGCCCTTGCTGGCAAGCATGTGAGCGATACGGTTTGACTTTCGCTCCAGCTCGGCGAATGTCAGCGTCTCGCTGCCGCACCGGATGGCGACTGCGGCCGGGCGATCGGCGGTTGACGCGCGATAGAGACCAATGACATCGGTCAATCCGAATACAGCTGCCTCGCTCGGCACCGCCTGGCGGTTCGCATCGACTATGACGAAGTCCGATATCCGCCGCTCCGCGTCTTCCGTAATCTGGCGCAGCATCGAACCGAACTGCGCCGCCAGCCGCGCAATCGTCGGGGAATCGAACAGATCGGTGGCGTAGTTGAATGTCGCCTTCATGCCGCTGGCGCCATCGACGACATCAAGCGCAAGATCGAAATGCGAACCCGCGAGGTCTATGATGTCGATCTCGGCGGTGAGCCCTTCAACGCTGTCGAACCCGCGCGGCGCCGTCATGTAATTGAACTTGGCCTGGAACAGCGGATTGTGCCCACCGCTTCGTTCAGGGCGCAGCCCGTCGACTAGCATTTCGAACGGCAGATCCTGATGCGCCAGCGCCTCGATCACCGTGTCCTTGACCTGCCGGAGCAGGTTCGGGAAAGTCGCTTCATCGGCAATCTCGGCACGCAACACCAGCGTGTTGACGAAGCAGCCAATCAGCCGCTCGAGCTGTGCGTGACGGCGCCCCGCTACCGGCACGCCGATGCGCAAATCGCTCTGCCCAGTATAGCGATACAGCAGCGCTTGATATGCACCAAGCAGCAGCATGAAGACGCTCACCCGGTGTTTTGCGGCGATCTCCCGAAGCCTGGCGGCCAGCGCACCGTCGGTGGCAAGCCCGATCGTATCGCCGGCATGGCTTTGCGTTGCCATATGCGGCCGGTCATGGGGCAGCGCCAGCACGGGGTGCGTGTCACCCAGCTTTGCGCGCCAATAGGCGAGCTGCCGATCCCCTTCGCCAGCAGCGAGCCAGTTTCGCTGCCAGACCGCGAAATCCGCATACTGCATCATGGGCACCGGCGGCCGGCCTGCGTCGTGCCCGATGCCGTTGCGGTAGAGTCCCGCCAGCTCTTCGAGCATCACATCGAGCGACCATCCATCGACGACGATGTGATGAGCAAGCAGCAGCAATTCATGCGCATCATCTGCGCACTGAAGCAGCACCGCCCGCAATAGCGGCCCATTGACAAGGTCGAACGGCTTTCCGAGTTCGGACCGCCTGATCTCCCCCGCATGTTCAGCGGGACATCCGCGGAGATCCCTGTGCCTGAAATCGACGTCGAGGGCGTCGTGAATAACCTGCCTTGCGCGACCATCCGTTGCGACAAACGTGGTGCGCAGCACTTCATGACGCTGAACGATTTTCGTGATTGCCCGCGACAAGGCGGCATGGTCGAGCTTTCCCTTGAGCCGGATCGTGCTCGCGACCGTATAGGCGGTACCGCCGGGGTCCAAATTCCAGAGAAACCACAGCCGCTCCTGGGCATGGGACAAGGTGGCGCGGTCGGCCGGCGTCGCCCGCTGGATCGGAGGAAGCGCCCTTTTTGCGCCGTCGCGCAACAGGGCGTCGATATGATCCGCGAATGCGGCAAGCTTCGGAGTGTCGAAAAAGCTGCGCAGTTCCAACTCGACGCCGAAGCGTTCGCGGAGCGCGGCGGCGATCTGTCCAGCCGTGATCGAGTTTCCGCCCAGCACGAAGAAATCGTCCTCGCGATGCACCGCCTGGACGCCAAGCGCCTCGCACCAGATCGAGGCCAGCGCGCGCTCGGTATTGGTTGCGGGCGCGGTCAGTGGCGCTCCGTGCCGCCGCCGTCCTCGCTCAAACACCATAAAACTGTCGAGCGTGTTGTTGGCCCAGCCGGCGGCGCAGGCGGAGCGCTGCAGTTTTCCGCTTGTCGTCAGCGGCATCGCTTGCGGATTTAGCAGGACGATGACGGCCGGATATTCCTGCGCCTGCCGCAGCACGGCCTCGCCGATCGCATCGGCGAGAACTTCGGGATCGCTGCGCTTGAGAACGGTGCGGCTGAACTCTGCCGCGACGCCGATGCTTTCCCGTCCATCGATCTCGACCGCAAACGCGGCAACCCGTCCGCTGCGAACGGATTCGACCTCGGCCTCGACCGCCTGCTCGACGTCAGTCGGATATACGTTCTGCCCGCGAACGATCAGCAGGTCCTTGAGCCGGCCCGTCACGATCAGCGTACCGTCCTGAATGAAACCGAGATCTCCGGTACGCAGCCAGCGCGCGCCGTCACGCTCGACGAAGGCTTTTTGCGTGGCCTCAGGATTATTCCAGTATCCTCGCGCGACACTGGGACCGGCGACCCAGATCTCGCCGACTTCGTCAGCCGGTGCCGCAGCCGATCCATCGATGCGCATGATGCGCGTGACATGGCCCGCGACCGTCCGGCCGCACGCCACGAGATCGCTGCCTTGGTCGGCGGTTGCGACGCGGCCCGCCGCAAGCGCCGCCATATCGAGCGTATGGCTGACCGTCTCGGTGGTGAGCTCACCAGCCGTCACCAGCAGCGTCGCCTCGGCCAGACCGTAACAGGCGGTCAACGCACATCGCTTGAACCCCGCCCGCTCGAACCTCTCTCCGAACCTGCGCAGCGTGGTCTGGCGCACAAATTCCGAGCCGGAGAATGCGAACTTCCAGCGGCTGAGGTCGAGCCGGTCGATCGTTTCGTCGGAAATGCGGTCGGCACACAGCGCGAAGGCGAAATCAGGTCCACCGCTCATCGTGCCGCCGTGACGATCGATGGCCTCAAGCCAGCGTCGCGGCCGCTCGAGAAAATTGCGTGGCGACATCAGGACGGCGGTAAAGCCCGTAAACAGCGGATTCAACAACCCGCCGATCAGTCCCATGTCGTGATAGAGCGGCAGCCAACTCACGAAGACGTCGTCGAGCGTTCCCGCGGCCACGGCCTCGATGGCCTTCTCATTGGCCGTCAGGTTAGCATGCGAGACGCAAACGCCTTTCGGCTGCGAGGTCGATCCGGACGTGTACTGCAGGAAGGCAATCGCATCCGCCTCCGGCCTCGTCTCACGCCACTCCCCAGCAAACGCCGCCGGTATCGCATCTACCGCGATGATCTCTACATTCGCCAGTTCGGGAAGTGCCGCTTCCACGGCACCAAGCAGTGCGGTGTCCGTCAGTATGAAGCGAGGCGTCGCGTCACGCAGAATGCCGTTGAGACGCCCTGCATAGCGCTCGGCGCCGCCCTCCGGCGGATAGGCCGGGACGGCGATCACGCCCGAATACAGGCAGGCATAGAATGCCACGGCATAGTCGAGGCTGCTGGGCAGCAGGATCACCGCGCGCTCCCCCGCGCCGCCCAACTGCTGCAGGTACGCCGCGGCGGATCGAATCCGGGCGTCGAGACCGGCAAAGGTCAACTCGTCGGCGACGCTGTCTCCCTCCAGGAAGCGCAACGCGATCCCGTCCGGCCGTAACGCGGCATGGCACCGTAGCCGTTCGACGAGGTTATCTCTGTACATCTTTTCGAATCCAGTTCGCCCGCAACGACGACTATTCTCGCCGCCCGAAAATGCCGATCATCCCTGCCGATGCGCTTCCGCCATGGCGACGATCACCTTGCGCGGCCCCTTGAACGGCGCCCGCGCATGCGCGGTGAGCATGTTGTCAAGCATCACCACATCGCCGGCTTGCCAGGGAAAGCTGATCTTGTGCGCTTCGAGAACATTGCGGACCGTGGCGAGCGTTTCATCGTCGATCGGCGAGCCGTCGCCGTAGAAGACGTTACGCGGCAGTTCAGTCTCGTCGCCGACCACGTCGAGCAAGCTCTCGCGGACTTCCGGCTCGAGGTTGGAGACGTGAAACAAATGGGCCTGATTGAACCAGACCCACTCTCCCGTTACCGGATGCCGTGCCGTCCCCTGGCAGATCTGGCGCGTGCGAAGCTCGCCGTCTTGCTTCCATTCGCATTCGATGTCGTGCCCGGCGCAGTAGGCCTCGACCTCCGACCTCGACTCGGTGCCGAACACTTGCTGCCAGTCGACGTCGAGCCCGTTGCCGTAGTTTCGCACATACATCACGCCCTTCTCGGCGAAGCGCTCCCGGATCGCCGCCGGCATGTCGCGATAGATGGCGCGGCTGTCGGCGATCGGCGTTTCGCCACCCTCCTGCGCCGGCTGCATGCAGTAGAACCAGATCTTCATCGGCCAATCGCGCGTATAGGCCTGCTCGTTGTGCAGCGGGATATGCTGGTGCGGCGGGTATTCCGTGGACGTGTAGACGCCGGAGGTAACCTGCGAGCGCGGCGTCGATCCAAACTCGTACGTGAGCAGCGGATGACCGAAATCGGCCGCGAACGCCCGGAAGGCGTCAGGACCGTCGAGAGAGAAATCGCGAAACACGATGCCACCGCAATCAGTCAAATGCCGGTCGATGGTATCGCGCAGCATCGGAAGCGCCGCGCCAAGCGGCTGCCCGGCCTTGTCAGCCCTGAGCAACAACGGAAGACTTTTGCCTTCAATGAGTGGCTGGACGGAGAATACGCTCATGATCCTCGCTCCGATGCGAACCAATCGATCGCCCCGACCGTCGGGCCAGGGCCGATCCGATCAGGCCGAGCAGTTCGGCTTGCTGCGTGTGAATGAAGAAGTGATGGCCCGGCAGCACGTCGAGCGTGAATTCCGCCGACGTTTCCTGCCGCCAGGCCTGTAGCGATTCGCGGCTGGTCTCGTCGTCGGCCCCGCCGACGGCGTGCACGGGACACGACAACGGATGCCGCGGCCGATAGATATAGGCGCCGCACATCAAAAAATCGGCGCGGAGCACCGGCAATGCCGACCGCATCAGCTCCGCATTCGACAACGCCTCATCCGGCGTGCCCTGTAGATCGCGGAGCTCCTTCAGCAACGCCTCGTCGCTCAATGGCAGGCACCATTTGCTGCCGTCTCGAACGGCCGGCGCCTCGGCGCCCGAGGTAAAGAGAATGGCCGGCGCGGGCGCGCCGCGATCACGCAGGAAATGCGCGAGTTCGAACGCAATCAGCGCGCCGAGGCTATGCCCGAACAGTGCATAGGGACGATCAAGCTGCGCGTGAAGTTCTGATGCGAGCTGCCATGCAAGTGCGTGCGGGTCGGTCGCCAGCGGCTCGTCCATGCGCGCACCGCGCCCGGGCCATTCCACCGGGTAGACATCGATCCATGACGGCAGAAGCCTGCGCCACCGCGCATAGAACATGGCGCTGCCGCCGGAGTAAGGCAGACAAAGAAGCCGCATCGGAAGACAAGGCTCCGTTGGCTTAAGCCGACTTCTGCGGCGCCGTCTCGTCCATGAATTTGCGCAAGCTGAGCGGGCGCATGTCGGTCCACACCTGTTCGATGTGTTCAAGACATTCCTTCTTGCTGCCCGTCTTGCCCACCGCTTTCCAGCCGCCCGGAATTTCCTTGAACGTCGGCCAGATGGAGTATTGCTCTTCGTGATTGATAACGACGGTGAAGGTGACGTCGTCTCTGTCGAACACCATCATGGTTCGGTCCCTTTTGAGAAAACGAAAGCAATGGCGTTTGACTAGGTCAGAAGCAAATGATGGTCAAAGCAATATCGACGACGAAGTTTTTAATAGCTCCAAGTTGGCGATAGCGTGACACGATGCAACCTCCGCGCTTGCGAGCCGGTGTGCATGACAAGTGACGGATTGGCAAAGCCATACGCACTTTCTTTCAATTCTAGCTCGCTAGGCGGGAACCTTTTTCGGTTTTCGAATCACACATCCAACGTCCGATGATTTTTCATCGCGTTGTCATCAATTTCGATCAGTCAATTTTGCGACACCATCAGATCAAAGAAATGCCGCCGCGGATGAGATCCGCGGCGGCACGAATTGCAGGTGATTGGATTGACGCGACGTTCAGAAGTTGAACGTCGTCGACAAGAGATAGGTGCGCGGGGCCGCAAGCGTGATCACGCCGCTGTAGGCCGAGGCCCAGTAGGCTTCGTTGAAGACGTTCTCGATGTTGGCGCGGACCACGATCGGCTTTCCGTTCCAGGGCGAGGTGAAGGTGTATCGCGCTCCGATGTCGACCCGCGTCCACTCAGGCAATGTGAGAGTGTTGGTCACGTTGACATATTGCGGACCGGTATAAATGACCCTTGCCGAGAGCGTCAGGTCACGCATGAACGGCGTGTCCCACTCCGCGCCGATGTTGGCGGTGAGCGCTGGCACGCCAACCGCCTTTTTGCCATTGTTGCTTGGGTCTTGGGCCTGTTCCTGCACGCCGTCGATCAAGGCTAGGCCACCAAGCAATCGAATCGCCGGCGTGATTTCGCCGAATACGTTGATCTCCGCACCGCGGTTGCGCTGTCTGCCGTTGAGTTGCTGG
Source organism: Bradyrhizobium sp. 157 (assembly GCF_023073815.1). NCBI lineage: Bacteria > Pseudomonadati > Pseudomonadota > Alphaproteobacteria > Hyphomicrobiales > Nitrobacteraceae > Bradyrhizobium > Bradyrhizobium sp. 157. Next base: position 215,905 of record NZ_JADPKF010000033.1, read on the forward strand.
GTCGCAGTCACACCCGAGCCCACCGTGATGATGCTCGGCTGATTGATGTCGAACACACTCAGCGTAGTCGTGATACGGCCTGCGTCGATCTTCACGCCCGCTTCGGCCTGTTGGGTCTGCGCGACCGGAAACACAGTCCCGCGATTGGCATAGATGCCACTGACGACAGTCGGTGTCTGGAGCCCTTCGATATAATTTGCGTAGAGCGAGATATTCTCGACCGGCTTGACCAAGATGGCATAGGCCGGGCTCCACACGGATTCTTCCTGGAAGGGCCGACTCGGAGTGGCGGGGGTTGGCAAGAAATTTAGCACCTCGCTTCCAGCCGTCTGACGACGAAGGCCGACCGTGAACTGGACGCGCTCGTTCAGCATCGACATGGTATCGGTGACGCCGATGCTCGACACCCTCACACCGGTAATCTGATTGGCAGCGAGAAACGTGAAGTTGGGCTTGGGAATGTTGGTCGGCTCGTTGTAGAGGTTCCAGAAGATAATGTCGGCGACAGGGTTGTTCGAACGCGTCCGGACCTGCTGCGTATAGGTTCGGTCGTTGATGGAATAGTTGGCGTTCAGCGCATGATTGATCGGGCCGGTGTCCACCGTTGCACGAACGCCCGCTTCACCCGCGAGCGTCTCGAACGTCTCCTTGCCGGCAAACGGTCGCGACCACAGGCCTCCCAATTGGAACGTCGCTGGTATCGCTGGATTGGGCGATAGGAGACCCGGCACCGCATTGGAGATGTTGGGCGAAGGATAAGCATAGTTGATATTGCTGTCGTGATAGCCAAACGCCGCATAGGCGGTTAGCGAGTCGGTGACATCAACCTCGCCTTTTACGGTCGAAAAGAAGTCCGTCGGCGCATAATAGGCCCACGGAACCTGGAAATTGTGTCCGGCTTTTGGCGGCGGAGGAATAATGGTTGTTGTGGGAGCGACTGTAAAGAAACGCAAGGGCGGCTTCAGATTGTCGGCCTGGTAGCCGACATCAACCTCCATGCGCGCGTTCTCACCGCGGTAGTCCAGACCGAGGTGAACGTTGCCAAATTCGTCGGTCTGACGATTCCAGGGCGTGTTGCCGTTTGAATAGGTGCTGTTCAGCCGAATGCCCCACTCCTTGCGGTCGCCGTAGCGCCGGCTGACGTCCATATGTCCGCCGAACTGCGATTTCGAAACATAGGTCCCCGTCAGCCGCGTGATGTCGACGTCGAGAGCATGCTTGGTGATGAGATTGATGCTGCCGCCGACCGCACCACCGCTCGAAACACCGGTACCGCCGGTGGTCATGCCGTTGAGCACGGCGCTCGGGCCTTTTAAGACCTCGACGCGCTCAATGAAATTTGCCCCGATGGAGTAGTATGGCGCGATTCCGTACAGGCCGTTCAACCCGAAATCGCCGCTGTCATAATAGAAGCCGCGGACGAACAGACTGTCGGCGCCGCCACCCGCCGCCTGCACCACTCTTACAGAGGGATCATTCGCCAGCACGTCACGGATGGTTCGAGCCTGTTGATTTGCAATCAACTCCGCCGTGTAACTGGTCTGGTTGAACGGCGTATCCATTACGCCGCGATTGCCGAGAAGTCCGAGGCTCCCGCCCGTCGCCACCTGTCCGCCGGCATAGGGCGCGGGCGGAGCACCGAGCGCGCCGGTCGAAGGCGTCACATAGGGAACCGGTTCGACGCGACGCGGCGCCGGCGCAGCGACCCGCCGCTGCACGCGCGACGTGGACGTTTGCGTTCTCCGTGCTGCTGCGGGGCGCGCGCGTTGCTGGCTTGGAGCATCGACGGTGACGGGTGGCAAATTCTGCCCGAATGCGCTCAAGCCGCCGGCAAAATCCAGAGAGAGCGCAAGATAGCTCACCGCTCCCAGCGAAACAGCGCGCATAACATTTCTGGCAGCGACTCGATGCGTCATACTTCCACCCCAAAGGCCCACAAGCAGGTTCCGGCTCGTTCTAACTTCTGAGGTGGAAACGGCGAGTAGAAGCCATCTAAGGTAACGAAGCGTGCACATAACGGATTGCGCTAGTGGCGATGAGGCAACACCTCACGCTTTTCGAATCGCTCTAAACCGTATGAAGTTTTTAAGCGTTCTAATTTGTGAGGTGAACGCGAAGTCGAATGCAGCGCTCGGCCGAGTCGTGATGTTTTGCTGTGCAGCGATATCTGGAAATTGATGCGCAACGCGCGGATGAAGACCCGCGAGCCGACTTCGATCAGCTCGTCCGGAAAATCGTAGTCCGGCGCATGCAGGCCGGCATGATCCCGACCCGCGCCCAGGAAAAACATCGCAGACTTCGCTTCGCGGTTGAACAGACCGAAATCCTCAGAGCCGCGCAGCGGTAGCCCACGCGCGGAGTGCGCGATGCCTTCGGCATCAAGCGCGTTCTTCAGATGAATGACGGCCTCCGGCGCGTTCATGCAGTGAGCGAATACATCGCGATAGGCGATCTCGACCTTCAGCCGCTCGTCTTCTGCAACGCGTCGAGCCAGACTCTCGGCCTGCAAGCGGATGCTTTCCATCTTTGCGTCCGTCAGTGTTCTGAGCGTCAACCAAGGCTCGGCATGTCCGGGCGAAATTCCAAACGCCGGCTCGCCCACCCGCGCGTGGGTGATCGTGACCATCGAAAATTCGCGGTTCAGTTCGCCGCCCTGCCCCAGTGCAGGGATTTCGTTCAGCAGCCGGACTATGGCTGCTTGCGGCGAAACGCCGAACTCCGGATTCGACGCGTGCGCCGTTCGGCCAAACAATGCGATCTGCATGCCGCGCGAGGCGCAATTAACCAGGCCTTCTGCGATGGCAACTTCGCCCAGCGGGAGGCCCGGCAGATTGTGCAAGGAAAACACGAAATCCGGCCGGACCTGCTGAAATTTTTTGTCGGCAAGCACAGAAGCTGCGCCCGATCCATCCTCTTCAGCGGGTTGGAACAGCAACACGGCCCGCCCGCAGCGCGGACGCGTTCGGCCGAGATCGCGCGCCACCGCTGCGAGGATCGTCATGTGACCGTCATGGCCACAGAGATGCGCTTTTCCCGGCACCTCGGACCGACGAGGAATCGCGGATGTCTCTTGAATCGGCAATCCGTCCAGTTCTGCCCGAAGCATGATCGTCGGGCCGGGCGTACGCCCGTGATAGATCCCGGCCACGCCATGCCCGCCCAATTCCGTAATGACCTTGTCAGCCCCGGCCGCCCTAAGAAACGCTTGCACGGTTTGCGCAGTCTCCTTCTCCTGCCCCGACAGCTCCGGCATGCGGTGCAGTTCGCGGCGCCAGGCAACCAATTCGGGCAGATCCTGTTGAGCGAGACCATGAGCTATCCCCGAGTACGTGACTGTCCAGACGATATGGCGGACTTGAAAAATTCATCGATCATACGCAGTCGGATTCAATCTCCCTTTCGAGATGTTCCAAAACCACTCAGTCCGCCTCCCGGTGAGAAGCCGACGGCAGGCTGCTCCCGTCACTTCCCGCCGGATTTTTTGATCGCAACATGTTGTGATAGCCGCGCGAGCTCGAGCGGCCTCGATCCGCGGCGATCGGGAATATTGACCATGATGGAGGAGAGCGCGGCATAAGCCGTCAAACCATTGCGCAGGGAATGCCGGGATGCTCCGGCTGTACCTGTATGCCCCGTGTGCATTTCCTTCCCATGTCGGCACACGAGACCGCGGGTGCTAGCCGGTACCCGGCATTCCCTGCACCCTCCATTTCGAGGGCGAGACTGGCAAGCCCCGGACGCGCCATGCGCCGCGGGAACGCGGGTCTGTGTTCGGCTTTGGAAGGGAATCGGCGGTTGACTCGGGAACCGCCAGCAATCAGAAAAAGTCCTGAAAAACGAATGGCAAGAATAGTTGAAGAATAATTGGTCGGAGTGGCAGGATTCGAACCTGCGACCCCTGCGTCCCGAACGCAGTGCTCTACCGGGCTGAGCCACACTCCGACTTGGAACGCGGCTTATAGCCTTGGGTTTCGGCGACCGCAAGCAGCCGAATTAAGGAAATTAATCACAGTGAATGTTGGCCTGAAAACGCAGATTTTGCCCGCCGGCGAGGCGGCCGTGGCGGCTGCCGCGCGTGCACTTTCAAAAGGCGGGCTGGTGGCGTTCCCGACCGAGACGGTCTACGGCCTCGGCGCCGATGCCACCAATCCGGCCGCGATCGCCCGCCTCTACCAGGCCAAGGGCCGGCCCGCCTTCAACCCGCTGATCGCCCATGTCGGCGATCTCGCCGCCGCGCGGCAAATCGCCCGGTTTGACGCGGCTGCGACGGCGCTCGCCGAAGCGTTCTGGCCCGGCCCGCTGACGCTGGTGCTGCCGAAGACGGAAGGTTGCGCAGTCGCCGATCTCGCCACGGCGGGCCTCGATACGGTTGCGGTCCGCATTCCGGCCCACCCGGTGGCGCGCGACATCCTGCGCGAGTTCGGCGGCCCGGTTGTCGCGCCGTCCGCGAACATCTCGGGCCATGTCTCGCCGACCACCGCAGCCCATGTGCAGAGCGACCTCGCGGGGCGGATCGACCTGATCGTCGATGGCGGTGCGGTCGAGGTCGGCGTCGAATCGACCATCGTCGGCTGCTTTGACGCGCCGATGCTGCTGCGCCCCGGCGGCCTGCCGCGCGCCGAGATCGAGCGCGTGCTTGGCCGCGCGCTGGTGCAGCCGGCGGATGCCCAAAGCGAAAGCGGGCAGCCGCTGGCGCCGGGCATGCTGGCCTCGCATTACGCGCCGCGCGCGCGTGTGCGGCTCAATGCCGTCGCGCTCGAGCCGGGCGAAGCATTGCTCGCGTTTGGCCTCGGAGCAATTTCGGGAATTGACGCCGCCTCGAGCGTGATGAATCTGTCGGAGCGCGGCGATCTCGACGAGGCCGCCGCCAACCTGTTCGGCCATCTTCGCGCGCTCGACAGCAAAGGCGCGCGCACCATCGCGGTGGTGCCAATTCCCGACGAAGGATTGGGCGAAGCCATCAACGACCGGCTGCGCCGCGCAGCGGTGGGGCGGGAATGAAAGAGAAGAAAATGAATATCGTCCAAGGATCTGTGCAAGGATCTGTGCAAGGTTCCGTGCCGCCACTTCCCGCCGAGTTGATCGCAAAATTTCGCGCTATTGTCGGCGACAAATATGCGGTGACCGATGCCGCCGATATTGCACCCTACGTCACCGAGGAACGCGACCTGTTCCACGGCCGCTCGCCTCTGGTGCTGCGACCGGGTTCGACGGCAGAAGTGTCCGCGATCTGCAAGCTCGCCAGCGAACACAGGATCGCGCTGGTGCCGCAGGGCGGCAATACCGGCCTGGTCGGCGGGCAGACGCCGCATCATGGCGAGGTCGTCGTGTCGATGCGGCGGCTGGATAAAATTCGCGAGATCGATCCCGCCTCCAACACCATGACGTGCGAGGCCGGCGTGGTGCTGCAGATCGCGCAAGCTCGCGCGGCCGAAGTCGATCGCCTGTTCCCGCTGTCGCTCGGCGCCGAGGGCAGTTGCACCATCGGCGGCAATCTCTCCACCAATGCCGGCGGCACGGCGGCACTCGCGTATGGCGTAGCGCGCGAGATGGCGCTCGGGCTCGAGGTCGTGCTGGCGGATGGCCGGATCCTGAACGCATTGTCCAAACTGAAAAAGGACAATACCGGCTACGATCTGCGCAACCTCTTCATCGGCGCCGAGGGCACGCTTGGCATCATCACCGCGGCGACGCTAAAGCTGTTTCCGAAGCCGCGTGCAGTGGAGACCGCCTATGTCGGTCTCCAATCGCCGGCGCAGGCGCTGAAACTGTTGTCGATTGCGCAGAATGAGGCCGCCGGCAGCCTGACCAGCTTCGAATTGCTGGCCGACATCGCCGTCGATTTCAGCCTGCGTCACGGCATCGACATCCGTGATCCGCTCTCGACCAAGCACCCCTGGTACGTGCTGATGGAATTGTCGTCCTCGCGCGACGACGCGCGTGACGCGCTGGAAGCGATCCTCGCCAAAGGAATGGAAGAAGGCATCGTCGATGATGCCGTGATCGCGGCAAATCTCTCCCAGCGCGCCGCGTTCTGGAAACTGCGAGACGAGATGTCGGCGGCGCAGAAGCCGGAAGGCGGCTCGATCAAGCACGACATCTCGGTGCCGGTTGCGGCCGTTCCTGCGTTCATCGAGGAAGCCAATGCGGCGGTTGTAAAACTCATTCCGGGCTCGCGGCCGGTGCCGTTCGGCCATCTCGGCGACGGCAACATCCACTACAATGTCAGCCAGCCGATCGGCGGCAATACCGCCGACTTCATGTCGCGCTGGCATGAGGTGAACGAGGTGGTGTTCGCGATCGTGCTGCGGATGGGCGGATCGATTTCCGCCGAGCACGGCATCGGCGTGCTCAAGCGCGACGAACTGCCCGACGTCAAGGACAAGGTTGCGATCGAACTGATGCGCGGCATCAAGGCGATGCTCGATCCGCTCGGCATCATGAATCCGGGCAAGGTGCTGTGACAGCACCCGCGACGAAGCCCGTGCCTGCGCTCTCCATCACCGACATCGTGGATGCCGACGTCGCGGCCGTGATCGCGGTGTGGCAGACCTGCGGCCTGACGCGGCCGTGGAACGATCCCGCCAGCGACATTGCCCTCGCCCGCCGCGGGCCGAACTCGACCGTGCTGATCGGCCGCGAGGGTGGCGCGATCGTCGCGACCGCCATGGTCGGCCATGACGGCCATCGCGGCTGGGTCTATTACGTCGCCACCGATCCCGATCGCCGCGCGCAAGGCTATGGCCGCGCCATCATGAACGCGGCCGAGGACTGGCTGCGCGCGGCGGGCATACCGAAACTGCAATTGCTGGTGCGGCCGGAAAACTCTGATGTCGCCGCGTTCTATCAGTCGATCGGATTCGGCGAGCAGCAGATCCTGTTCTTCGCGAAATGGCTCGACGGCCGCGAGCCGCCGCGGTGAGCTGAGGGATTGCCATGAGCCTCGCAGATCGTGTCCGCGTCAAGAACGTCAGCGTGCTCTCCGACCGGCACTATCGGTTGGAGGAAGTCGAGTTCGACTATCGCCGCGGCAGCGGCGAATGGCAGACGATGAAGCGGGAGGTTTTCGACCGCGGTCATGCCGCCGCGCTGCTGGCGTACAATGTCGCAAACCGCACCGTCGTGCTGACGCGGCAGTTCCGCCTGCCGCCCTATCTTGCCGGTCACGACGATTTCATGATCGAGGCCGCCGCCGGCATGCTTGACGACGAGACTCCCGAGAATCGGATTCGTGCGGAGGCGGAGGAGGAAATCGGCTATCGATTGCACGATGTGCGCAAGGTGTTCGAGGCCTTCATGAGTCCCGGCTCGATTACGGAGAAGCTGCACTTCTTCGTCGCCGAATACGAAGCTGCGATGCGCGTCGGCGACGGCGGTGGACTGGCCGACGAAGGCGAGGACATCGAGGTGCTGGAATTGCCGATTGACCAGGCGCTCGCGATGATATCGGACGGCCGCATCGTCGACGCCAAGACGATCATGCTGCTGCAATACGCAGCGCTGAATATTTTTCGGTGATTTGCATCGCCCTCAAAACAGCGAGCCCTGCCCGTCATCCTCCGGCACCGCCGCCACCTTACGCGGCGCAGCTCGCTTCGCAGGTTTCGGCTCCTCCGCCGCACGCTCCTCCTCCGTGATCGGCAGCAGCAATTGCGCATCGTCATTGACCACGCGGTTGACGCGGGCGGAAATCTCGTGCCAGGCGAACTCGCCCTCAGTCGGCCCGCGCAGCAGCGGCATGACATCCTCGGCGTCGTGGATGCGGCCGTCGAGCCAGCGCTCGAATTCGTCAGGCGCGATCGTCACGGGCACGCGGTGATGCAGCGTGGCGAGATCGCGGCTCGCGGGCGCGGTGACGATGGCGACGCCGTCAGTCTCCTCACCGTTCGGCCCCATCCAGGTCTCCGCGAGTGCGGCAAAGCCGACGGGACGGCCGTCGCGGCGATGGATGAAGAACGGCCGCTTGCGGCCGCCAGCGTCCTGCCATTCGTAATAGCCGTCTGCCGGGATCAGGCAGCGCCGCCGCTTGATGGCGTTCTTGAACGCGGGCTTGTCGAGAACCGTCTCGGAGCGCGCGTTGATCAGGAGCGTAAATTTACGGGGATCTTTCACCCAAGCCGGCACCAGGCCCCAGCGCATCAGCCGGAAATGGCGGCCGCCATTCTCGAGAATGACAACCGGAACCGGTTGAGTCGGCGCGATATTATACCGCGGCGGGAAATTGGGTTGTTCGATATAGCCGAAGATCTGCCGAAGCGCCTCCGGCGGCGAGGTGATGACGAAGCGTCCGCACATTATCTGACCAACATAAGCTTCTGTTTAATAGGTGTTAACCCCAGATGTTAACAGTGGGACGGATGACCTCCACGGCCGCCACAGAAGTGCGATCCGATCCCACGATGCCGCCACCGACGGGCCGTATAGACGAGGCCCGCGCGGAGCAGTTGCGCGCCGCCAACATCAATCCCCGCACCGGGCTCGCCACCGACTACCTGAATCATTTCAACGAAGCCATCATGCTGCTCGAAATGGTTCCGGACATGCCGGAATGCGCGGAGGATTTTCTCACCTGGACCCCATTGTCCTACGCCGAGCACTTCTGGGCCTCCAACTTCAAGGCCCGCGACCTCGCGATCGAGGCCTATGAAGGCGCCGACCCCAAGGTCCGTGCGGATTTCGACAAGCTCACGGCCACCATGACCTCGATCCTGACTGCGGTAGGCAAGGCGATGCGCGAGGCGCAGCAGGACAAGACCCGCGCCACGCTGGCCGAGCAGGCCACCGCCTGGGTCAAACCGCTGGTGGCGCTGGCCGGGGGCGTCATCAACGGCAATGCCGAGGCCGACTTCGAAGCGGTGATGTCGAACTAGCCGCCTCACGCTTCGCTTGAGCCGGGCCGCATTAGACCTGCGCGGATCGATCGGGCATGATTGTCCGACAGCGAGTTCCCTGCTTACCGGATTCACCCTTGGCCTCCCCTATCCAGCCGACCCGCCCCCAGCTCGCCGTCAGCGGCGCGATCTTCCGCGACGGCAAGGTCCTGCTGGTCCGCCGCGCCCGCTCGCCGGGCAAGGGCTTTTACTCGCTCCCCGGCGGCCGGGTCGAATTCGGCGAATCCCTGCATGCCGCGCTCCACCGCGAGGTGGACGAGGAAACCGGTTTGCGAATCGAGATTTTGGGCCTGGCCGGCTGGCGCGAGGTGCTGCCCGGGGCCGGCGGCGGTGGGCACTACGTGATTATGTCGTTCGCGGCGCGCTGGGCGGCCCGGGAGCCGGTCCTGAACGACGAGCACGACGATTTCAAATGGCTGGCGCCGGATGGGCTCGGCAACCTAAAGGTCACCGGCGGCCTGCTGGAGGTCATCGAGGCCGCCCGGAAGCTGGTCTAGGCGGTCCCTGCTGGCACCTCACGCCTTGCCTCCGGCGTATTGAGGGGGCATATCGGCCTCAAATGCTCAAGCACGCCCTCGCCGCCCTCATTCTCATTTCGGCATGCCATGTGGCCCCCGCACGCGCCCAGGACGCGGCTGCGCCGTTTGACGGCGACCTGCAGCGGCTGGCCGAGATTCTCGGCACCCTGCATTACCTCCGGGGCATTTGCGGCGCCAATGAGGGGGCGAAGTGGCGCAACGAAATGCAGGCGCTGATCGATGCCGAAACCCCTTCCGGCGACCGCCGCGCCCGCATGATCGCCGGCTTCAACCGCGGCTATAACGGCTTTCAGCAGACCTACCGGACCTGCACGCCGGCAGCCTCGGTCGCGATCCGCAGATATATCGAGGAAGGCTCCAAAATCTCGCGCGATCTCACCGCGCGCTACGCGAACTAAGGCCATGGACGCGATCTATTTCGACCTCGACGGAACGCTGACCGACCCCAAGCCCGGCATTACGCGTTCGATTCAGTATGCGCTGCAAAGGCTCGATCATCATACGATTCCGACCGAGGACGAACTGACCTGGTGCATCGGCCCGCCGCTGCGCTCAAGCTTTGTGAAGTTGCTCGGCGACCACTCCGCGGACCGCGCGGTGACGCTCTATCGGGAGCGATTTTCCGACATCGGCCTCTACGAAAACGGCGTGTACGACGGCATCGACGAGGTGCTGACGGCACTCCGCGCCTCCGGCCACCGGCTGTTCGTCGCTACCAGCAAGGCGCACGTGTTCGCCGAACGGATCGTTGACCATTTCGGCTTGCGCAAGCACTTCGAGCGCGTGTTCGGCGCCGAGCTCGACGGCACCCGTGTGGACAAGTCGCATCTGCTGGAATACGCGCTGAAGGAAGTATCGGTCGATCCGACCAAGGCGCTGATGATCGGTGATCGCAGCCACGACATGCTCGGCGCAAAGAACAACCGCATGAAGGGCGTCGGCGTGTTGTACGGCTACGGCAGCCGGGCCGAGCTGATCGAGGCCGGCGCGCACCATGTTTGCGCTACGCCCGGAGCGATTTTGGATTGCATTTCTTGACGTTGGGAACCTCGCGGAACCGCCGCTCGAAATATCGGCACCGCGTTAACCTTTCCTAAAGATGTGGCCTAGGCGGTCCCGCACTGCGTGCTACAGCTTGTCGCGTTAGGATGCGATCCGCCCTGGTTCGCGCGCAGATTTCGTTGAGCTTCATGAGCCGCCCAGCCGCCTTTTCGATCGCCCACGACCCGCTTCCCGACCTCGAACAGAAGCAGACTGCCCTTAGCTATCTGAGCGAGGCCTGGGCGGAAGCGCGGCACGATGGCGTCGACGGCGACTGCCTGGCGCAGGCGAGCCTGTTCACGGCGCTCGCCGAACTGGTCTCGACTTATGGCGAGGACGCGGTGGCGAAATTCGCCGAAGGTCTTTCAGCGCGCGTGCGCAACGGCGAGTTTTCGCTGACGCTGGCGAAGCAGTAATTTCGCCTCGCTGCCGCGATCTCGTCATTGCGAGGAGCGATAGCGACGAAGCAATCCACCTATCCGTTATACCGCACCATGGATTGCTTCGCTCCGCTCGCAATGACGGGGAGAGATCCTGCCTACGTCCGCAACGTCTCCAGGAACCGCACCGGTTCGCCGGTTGACGGCGTCGTTACCTCGCCCTGCCACATCACGCGCCTGCCGCGCACGAAGGTGCCGACCGGCCATCCGGTGACGCGCATGCCGTCATAGGGTGTCCAGCCCGCGCGCGAGGCCACCCATTTGTTGGTGATGGTCTCAGAGCGTTTCAGATCGACGATGGTGAAATCGGCGTCATAGCCCGCCGCGATGCGGCCCTTGCAGGCAATGTTGTACAGCCGCGCAGGACCTGCGCTGGTGAGATCGACGAAACGCTGTAGCGAAAGCCGGCCCGCGTTGATGTGATCGAGCATCAAGGGCACCAGCGTCTGCACCCCGGTCATGCCCGAGGGCGAAGCGGGATAGATTTTGGCCTTTTCTTCCAGCGTATGCGGCGCATGGTCGGAGCCGAGCACGTCGATGATACCCTGCTCGATGCCATACCAAATTCCCTCACGGTGATCGGCCGAGCGCACCGGCGGGTTCATCTGTGCAAGCGTGCCGAGCCGCTCGTAGCATTCCGGCGCGGCCATGGTGAGATGATGCGGCGTCGCCTCGCAGGAGGCGACGTCCTTGTGGTCGCGCAGATAGTCGACTTCCTGCTTGGTCGAGATGTGCAGCACGTGGATGCGCTTGCCGGTCTCTCGCGCAAGATTGACCAGTCGCTGGGTCGCCATCAGCGCCGCAGTCTCGTCGCGCCATACCGGATGCGAGCGCGGGTCGCCCTCGATGCGGAGCGACTTGCGGTCGTTGAGGCGATATTCGTCCTCGGCGTGGAATGCAGCACGGCGGCGGATTACTTGGAAGATGCGCCGCAGGCTTTCGTCGTCCTCGACCAATAACGCGCCGGTGGAAGAGCCGATGAACACCTTTACGCCGGCACAACCCGGCGCGCGCTCCAGCTCGGGCAGATCAGCCACGTTCTCGCGGGTGCCGCCGATGAAGAACGCGAAATCGCAATGCATGCGATGACGGCCGGCGTTGATCTTGGCGGTGAACGTCTCCTCGGTGACCGTGAGCGGATTGGTGTTCGGCATCTCGAACACCGCGGTGACGCCGCCCATCACCGCGCTGCGCGAGCCGGTCTCGAGGTCTTCCTTGTGCGTCAGCCCGGGCTCGCGGAAATGCACCTGCGTGTCCATCACGCCGGGCAGGATGTGCAGGCCTTTGCAGTCGATGGTCTCGGCGGCGGAGGCCTGTCCGAGCCCCCCGATCGCAGCGATCCGGCCATTGGAGATGCCGATGTCGCGGATGCCCTCACCGTCCTGATTGACCACGGTGCCGGATTTTAGAATGGTATCAAATCGCTGATTCATCGCTGCTTCATGGTCCTCTGGCGCTCGCTTTAAGGCCTTGTTGACAGCACCTTAGCGCCTTACGTTCTCATGTGATATCCGGCTCCTGCGTTTTCCCAGGAACTTGAAAGCTCACTGCAAACCGCACTGCAAAAGAGGCCGTTTTACCTAATGAAAGCAGCGTTTCTTCCGGATCGGGGCGTGGTCAAGGTCAGCGGCGAGGATGCCCGCAACTTCCTCAACGGCCTCGTCACCACAGACATCACGCCGCTGCAGCCCGGCCTTGGCCGGTTCGGCGCGCTGCTGACGCCGCAGGGAAAAATCACGACCGACTTCCTCATCACCGAAGCCCCTGCAGGCCACGGCGGTGGCTTCCTGCTCGATGCGCCGCGCGTGCTGGCGCAGAACCTCGCTGACAAGCTCGGGTTCTACAAGCTGCGCGCCAAGGTCGCGGTGGAAAACATCTCCGACAGCATGGGCGTGTTGGCGGCCTGGGGCGGTGAACCCGCGATGAAGCCCGATCTGGCCTTTGCCGATCCGCGGCACCAGGCGCTGGGCTGGCGCATTCTCGTCCCCGAAGATCTCACGCAGAAAGTGGCCGAGTTGATCGGCGCCGATCTCGTCGACAGCGAGGCCTACGAGGCGCATCGCATCGCCTTGGGTATACCGCGTGGCGGGCTTGATTTCATATACAGCGACGCATTCCCGCACGAGACCAACATGGACCGCCTGCACGGCGTCGATTTCGACAAGGGCTGCTATGTCGGCCAGGAGGTGGTGTCGCGCATGCAGCATCGCGGCACGGCGCGCACGCGGATCGTGCGCGTCACGCTCGAAGACTTTTCGCCCGAAACCGGCGTTGCCGTGCTCGGCGGCGACAAGCAGGTCGGTACCATGGGATCGACCGCCGGCGGCCACGGCCTCGCACTGGTCCGGATCGATCGTGTTGCGGATGCGATCGATGCCGGACTTTCGTTGACCGCCGGCGGCCTTGCGATCCGGCTGACCGATCCGAACGACGTTCGCGTTCCTCCGAAGCAGACCGTCGCATGAGCAAAGCTCTATGAGTAGATCTGCCGCCCGCCTGCACGCCGACGGCAAGACACGGTGCCCGTGGCCCGGCGAAGACCCCTTCTACATGGCCTATCACGACACCGAATGGGGCGTGCCTGAGTATGATGATCGAGCGCTGTACGAAAAGCTGATCCTCGACGGTTTTCAGGCCGGGCTGTCGTGGATCACGATTTTGCGCAAGCGCGAAAACTTCCGCAAAGCGTTCGACGATTTCCAGCCGGAAAAGATCGCGCGCTACAACGCCAAGAAAATCGAAGCGCTAATGAACGATGCCGGCATCGTGCGCAACCGCGCCAAGATCGAAGGCGCCGTCAACAGCGCCAAGGCCTATCTGAAGATCATGGAGGAAGGTCCGGGCTTCTCCAAATTCCTGTGGGACTTCGTCGACGGCAAGCCGATCGTCAACCAGTTCAAGACCACGGCCAGCGTGCCGGCCTCGACGCCGGTCTCCATCAAGATTTCCAAGGAGCTTGGCGCGCGCGGCTTCAAATTTGTTGGTCCGACCATCGTCTACGCCTTCATGCAGGCCACCGGCATGGTCAACGACCATCTGGTTACGTGCTTCTGCCACGAGGCCTGCAGCGGAAAACTGCGCAAGCCCCGCCTCAAGGCCAAATGACGGCGCGAAGATCGTCCAGCGTCGCCACACGCGCCTGGCAGCGGATGCTGTCGGGGCGGCGGCTCGATCTGCTCGATCCTTCCCCGCTCGATATCGAGATCGCCGATATCGCCCATGGCCTGGCGCGCGTGGCGCGCTGGAACGGGCAGACCAGCGGCGCCCACATCTTCTCGGTGGCGCAGCACACGCTGTTGGTCGAAGCCGTGATGCGTGAGCAGATGCCGCGCGTCGACGCCCGCTTCCGCCTCGCGGCGATGCTGCACGACGCGCCGGAATATGTCATCGGCGACATGATCTCGCCGTTCAAGGCAGTGCTCGGCGGCGACTACAAGGTGGTGGAGAAGCGCCTGCTGGCCGCGATCCATATTCGCTTCGGCCTGCCGCCAATTCTCGCCGATGAAATTACGAGGGCCATCAAAGCGGCCGACCGCGGTGCGGCCTATCTCGAAGCCACCCATCTGGCAGGATTTTCGGTAAGTGAAGCGAAGCGCCTGTTCGGCAGGGATCCCGGCCTCCCCGAGGCCACGGTGCGGGACTATCTGACGCCGTGGACCGCGGCCCGGGCCGAAAAGCAGTTTTTGGCGCGATTCGAGCTACTGCTTGGTTGAATGCGGCCGTTGTAGGGGGAGACAAGATGGTGGGCACGGCGCAAACGCGCCTTTACCCATCTTACGGGCAGCAGCTATAGTCGCGGCAACCAAGAATACCAGGGAACGCTATGCTTCACGTCTGTTCGCTTGCCGCACTTCCCGACACCGTCAGGGCGACCGGCGCCAGCCACATTCTCACGGTGATGGCCAATGTCGATCAGGTGCGGCGCCCGGCCTCGGTGCTCGAGGCCAACCATCTGAAAATCTCAATGGACGATATCATCGAAGAGATGGACGGCTTTGTCGCGCCGGCGGATCATCATATCGAACGCGTGTTGAATTTCGTCCGCAGTTGGGACCGCAACGCGCCGATGGTGGTGCATTGCTATGCCGGCATCAGCCGCTCGACGGCGAGCGCGTTTGCCGCCGCCTGCGCCCTTAATCCGCATCGCCCCGAGATCGAGATCGCCCGGCAGATTCGCGCCCGCTCGCCAATCGCGTCGCCGAACCGGTTGATCGTCAGCCTCGCCGACAAGGCGCTGGGCCGTGCAGGACGAATGCTGCGCGCACTGGACGAAATGGGCCCGGGCAGCATGATGGTCGAAGGCCGGCCGTTCCGACTAGATCTGGAATGACGCGGCGTTTGCCGGATGCTGCGCAGCGCCATCAACGCGTTCACGCACGTCTTTGACGCGCTACGGCTTGCGGCGTGATGCGCTGCTGATCCGGGGTCCATTGGCATCGTCCCGGCTCTGCGGAGCAGCGTTGACGGACCATGCTTCGCATCGCCTAGGCTGCACCGCGTCTGGGACACGGATGCGCCCATGACGCCCGGATCGACGTGAACTTTTAGCGGACAAAGGCACACAAAGGATTGCAACCGGGCTGCCGACGTGGCCGGTTAACGCTCTGACGCGCCCGCCCGGAGGCCCGATGCTCGACGACCCCTTCACCTTCTTTTCGCTTGTGATCGCGATCGTCGCCCTGGTCTTCGCGCGGAAGGCCATGAATGAGGTGGCGGAGTTACGTCAGCGCCTGGAGGCGATGCAGGCCACGCCGGCGGGCGCCGCTGCAGCCGTGCCTCCGCCCCTCACACCATTCGAAGCCTTCGAGCAAAGCCTGCCGCCAGCTCCGAGCGGGGCCACACCGACGCCTCCGCCGATCGTTCCCGACATCGCATCCGCGGCCAGCCCTGAGACGGCTGGGCAAGCCGCCGACGGGGCACCGCCGCCGCCTCCATTGCCGCCGGCCGATCGCGGTTTCGAGGAAACCGTCGGCACGCGCTGGGTGGTGTGGATCGGCGGCCTGACGCTGGCGCTCGGCGGATTCTTCATGGTGCGCTATTCGATCGAGGCCGGGTTGCTCGGCCCCGGCGTGCGCACCATCCTCGGCGGTCTGTTCGCGCTCGCCTTGCTGCTTACGGGCGAATGGACACGGCGCAAGGAAAGCATTTCCACGATCGACGCGCTGCCGCTCGCCAATATCCCGGCCATTCTCACTGCCGCCGGAACGGCGGTCGCGTTTGCCACGGTTTACGCAGCCTATGCGCTGTACGGCTTCCTGGTGCCGGCGACCGCGTTCATCCTGCTCGGGCTGGTAGCGCTGGGCACGCTGGCCGGGGCGCTGCTGCATGGCCCGGCGCTGGCCGGCCTCGGTGTGGTCGGCGCCTTTGTGACGCCGGTCCTGGTCTCGTCCGACAAGCCGGACTTCTGGGCGCTCTATATCTATCTCGCAATCGTCACTGCGGCGGCCTTCGGTCTGGCGCGCGTCAGGCTGTGGCGCTGGCTCGCGGTCACCACGATCGTTTTTGCGTTGCTGTGGACGTTCCCTTGCCTGCAATGCGGCCCCTCGATGGTGGGACCGCATGCGTTCCACGTGCTCGCCGGCTTCATTCTCGCCGCGCTACTCGTGGTGTGCGGCTTCATGTTCGGCCCGCCTGCGGAGGAAGGCCAGATCGAGCCGATCTCGTCCGGCTCGCTTGCGGCCTATCTGCTCGGCGCGACCTTGATCGTGTTGAACAGTTTTCATGCCGACGCCGCGATGACCGTGTTCGGCCTGCTGGTGGCGGGCAGCCTCGCGATTGCCTGGCGCAGCGATGCCGCAGCGGGCGCCGTCGGCGCCGCTGCTGTGTTGGTCTTCGTCGTGTTCGCCGAATGGGCCATTCGCGCGAATCCCGACATGCTGGTGCTGCCCGGCGGGCCGCTGCAAGGCATCGGCCCGAGCGCCACGGACGGATCGGTGTCGCTCCATCTGATCTCGGCCGCGATCTTCGCCGCGGGCTTTGGCGTGGCGGGATTTTTCGCGCAGGGCTGCTTCGCGGGGCCGGTCATACCGGTGATCTGGTCGGCCGCGGCGGTGTTCACGCCGCTGGCGCTGCTGGTCGCACTCTATGCCCGCATCGCGCATCTCGACCGCTCGATTCCGTTTGCGATTGTCGCGGTAATGCTCGCCGCAGCCTATGCCGCTGCGACCGAGATACTCAGCAAGCGCGAGGATCGTCCGGGACTACAAGCCTCGATCGCGCTGTTTGCGACCGGAACCCTCGCAGCGCTGGCGCTGGCGCTGACCTTTGCGCTGGAAAAAGGCTGGCTGACGATCGCCCTGGCGCTGATGTCGGCAGGCACTGCCTGGATCTCCACGCAGCGGCCGATTCCGTTCCTGCGCGTCCTCGCGGCCATTCTCGCCGGCATCGTGGTGCTGCGCATCGGCTACGAGCCGCGCATCGTCGGCCAGGCCGTCGGCACCACGCCGATCTTCAACTGGCTATTGTGGGGCTACGGCATTCCGGCGGCATCGTTCTGGGCAGGCAGCATCTTGCTGCGTCGCGGCGGCGATGACGGGCCACTGCGCACGGTGGAAGCGGCGGCGATCCTGTTCACGGTGCTGCTGGCGTTCATGGAAATCCGCCACGCCGTCAATAATGGCGATGTGTACCGGCAGAGCGCCGGTCTCACCGAAGTCGCGCTGCAGGTCTGCGTCACGCTGGCAATGGCGATCGGGCTGGAGCGGCTACGCGTCCGCACCGGCAGCGTCATTCACAATGCCGGCGCGATCCTGCTGACGGCCTTTGCCGGCCTCGCGACATTGTTCGGGCTGTTGCTGCTCGAAAACCCGATGCTGCAATGGATCGATGTCGGTGGCATCGTCATCAACTTGCTGCTGCTCGGCTACGCCCTGCCCGCGGTGCTCGCGCTGCTATTGTCCTATGCCGTCGCGGGCCGCCGTCCGGTCGCCTATGCCAACACGATCGCGGCGGCAGCGCTCGTTCTCGCCCTTGCCTATGTGACGTTCGAGATCAGGCGAATCTATCACGGCCCGGCGATCGCGGCAGGCCCGACCAGCGGCGCAGAGCAATATACCTACTCGATCGCATATCTCGCCTTCGGCGTCGTCTTGCTCGGCATCGGTATTCTCTTCAACTCGCAACGCGCGCGGCTGGCGTCCGCGGTGGTCATCGGACTGACGATCCTGAAAGCATTCCTGATCGACATGTCGGCACTGACCGGCGTCTATCGCGCGCTGTCCTTCATGTGCCTCGGCCTGGTGCTGGTGGCGATCGGGTGGCTGTACCAGCGGATCCTGTTCCGCAGGCAAGCGGCAGCCCCGGCCGCGCCTACGGGAAGCTAAATTGTGAGCTAACCGACGGATTCGGCGACGAGGCGAATCCTGAACACGGGCTTTTTGGCTTCGTCCAAAAGCTCCATCTGCCATTCGGCGTTCTGTTTCAGGGTACGCGAAAGGCTGCCGAGAAGATTGCCGCAGACCTTGGTCATCTCGGCCCAGGCGGCTTCGCGGCTTTCGAATTCGGATCCCTGATCGGACGCGCCTGCGTAGCGACCGTGGCTGATCCGAAAAAAATACAGCGGCATGACTGATCTCACGTGTTGGGGCCGCCTCCCGGCCTTCTCTGCCGGTCACCAGTTGGAACGAGATTCGCTACCAGGACATGAATGCGCCAGCCCGTATGACTACGGGTTCGTTCGCCAACACGGTGGAATGGCAGGTGATCCACAGGCTGCGCGATGGTCTCCGAGGCGGCTTGTTTGCCGCCGGCCGCAGGTGCCATTGCCGCGATCAATCGGTCGAGCGGCGCAGCTCCGGGGCGCTCTCGGCCTTCGCGGGTTCGGGCTTTGCCTGCTCCGCCTTCGGCTCGGATTTCACCGGCTCGAGTTTGGCGCTCTCGACCGCAGGCGTTTCGGCCCGCGCCGTTACTTCGGCGCGTGCATCGGTCGTCGCACGCGACGGCTCCTCCCGACGATGTAGCGAGCGCGGTCGCGCCACGGAACGCGCCATCAGCATCTGAGAGGCGCCCTGGTGGCGGAAATCGCAATAGGCAAAGCCCATGCCCGAGACGGAGCCGCGGAATGAGCGATCGTCACGCTTGTCGAGATTGAAGCACGGCTCGAACGGCAGCCCTTTGATCGAAGCGCAAACGGCCTGGCCGCGAATCTGCAGCGTGTTGCCGGGCAGACGGACATGGCGGATCGGGCCCGAGCCGCTGAACTGGATGGAACCGGCTGCACCGAGATCGTCGAGGATGCGACCCGCCCCGCGGGTGCCGTCAAAACAGGTGAAAGCGAAAACCTTGCCGCTCACGAACCTGCGCGCCTCGTCGGCATTCATCATCCCGGCCAGCGCAGGAACGATCATCGCACTGGCCGTGACGGCCCCCAGAACCAAACGCGCAAGCATGCAGCTACTCCAACTTAACAAGAGCGCGGGCGCCCGCCTTTACCCGCTGCTTACCATACCAACCACCATGGCAACATTGGAGCAGGTTGGTTGGTAAAGTCTGAACACCGTTAGCGAATTTTTACCACGATTCGACCGCGGACCTTCCCTGCGAGGATTTCGGCGCCCGCGCCGATCACCTGGTCCAAACCTATTTCGTGAGTAATATCAGCTAGTTTTGCCTTGTCCAAATCGCTGGCGAGGCGGTTCCAGGCAAGCTTGCGCTGCTCGATCGGACACATCACCGAGTCGATGCCGAGAAGGCACACTCCGCGCAAAATAAACGGCGCGACCGAGGACGGCAAATCCATACCGGCGGCAAGGCCGCAGGCGGCAATGGCTCCGCCATATTTGGTCATCGACAGCAGGTTGGCGAGCGTGGTCGATCCGACGCTGTCGACGCCGCCCGCCCAGCGTTCCTTCGCCAGGGGCTTGGCGGGACCGGCGAGTTCGGCGCGATCGATCACTTCGGCGGCGCCGAGGCCCTTGAGATAGTCGGCCTCCGACATCCGCCCGGTGGAGGCGATGACGTGGTAGCCGAGTTTCGAAAGCACGGCGGTCGCGACCGAGCCGACGCCGCCGGCGGCGCCGGTCACCACGATGGGACCGCTCGTCGGCGTCAGTCCGTGTTTCTCCAGCGCCAGCACCGACAGCATCGCGGTGTAGCCGGCCGTGCCGATCGCCATTGCGTCGCGTGTCGACATGCCATCGGGCAACCGCACCAGCCAGTCGCCCTTGACGCGCGCCTTTTCGGCATAGGCGCCAAGATGGGTCTCGCCCATGCCCCAGCCGTTACAGACGACTTTGTCGCCGGTCTTCCACGCTGGATGTGAAGATTGTTCGACGGTGCCTGCGAAGTCGATGCCGGCGATCATCGGGAAACGCCGCACCACGGGAGCCTTGCCGGTGACGGCAAGACCATCCTTGTAGTTCAGCGTCGACCACTCGACGGCGACTGTGACGTCGCCTTCCATCAACTCGGCTTCGTCGAACTGCGTCAGCGCGGCGGTGGTGCCTTTATCCGCCTTGTCGATCCTGATGGCCTTGAACGTTCCCACGGCAACCTCCCGGACTTTCTCTGTCGGGAGTGTTTACCGCATCAGGCGGGTTGTGCAACCGGGCGCGCGACCGGCTTCTCGACGATCGGCAGGTTGATCAGCGCCGACAATACGCCGAACAGGATCGAGAGCCACCAGATCGGGGTGTAGGAGCCGAACTGCTCGAACACGATGCCGCCGAGCCAGACGCCGAGGAAGCCGCCGACCTGATGGCTGACAAAGGCAAAGCCGTACAGCGTTGCGAACCATTTTGTGCCGAACATCAGCGCCACCAGCGCCGAGGTCGGTGGCACCGTCGAGAGCCAGGTCAGGCCCGAGACCGCGCCGAACATGATCGCCGAGAACGTCGTGATCGGAAACGAGATGAACGCGACGATCGCCAGGGCACGGGTAAAATAGATAAGCGAGAGGATGTAGCGTTTCGAATACTTGTTCTGCAGCCAGCCGACGCTGAGTGAGCCGATGATGTTGAACAGGCCGATCGCCGCGACGACCCACCCGCCGGTCTGCGACGAGACTCCGCGATCGGCGAGATAGGCCGGCAGATGCACGGTGATGAAGGCGAGCTGGAAGCCGCAGGTGAAGAAGCCCAGCACCAGGAGAACATAGGAGCGGTGGCCGAACGCCTCCGCCAGCGCGGTCTTGAACGATTGCTCGTCCCCGACAGGTTCCTTCGTCGACGTCGAGGGCGGCGTCGCGATCGCCAGCGACAGCGGCACGATCAGCAGCATCAGGAGCGCGAATACCGTCAGCGCCGCCTGCCAGCCGAAACTGTCGATCATCGCGACGCCGAACGGCGCGAACAGGAACTGGCCGAAGGACCCGGCCGCGGTGCCGGCGCCGAGCGCAATGCCGCGCTTCTCGACCGGCAACAGCTTGCTGAACGCCGACAGCACGAGATTGAACGAACAGCCTGAAAGACCGAAGCCGATCAGGACGCCGGCGCCGATATCGAGCGACAGCGGCGCCGTGGAATAGCGCATCAGAAGCAGGCCGGCGGCATAGAGCAAGGCGCCGACAATCATCACCCGCAGGATGCCGAAGCGATCGGCGATGGCACCCGCAATCGGCTGACCCAGTCCCCACAGCAGGTTCTGCAGTGCCAGCGCGAGGCCAAAAACGTCACGGCCCCAGGCGAATTCGCGGCTCATCGGCTGCACGAAGAAACCGAGGCTGGAGCGCGGGCCGAAGCTCAAGAGCGCGATCGCGCAGCCGCAGATGATGATGACGAGCGGCGTCCGCCAGGTGCCGAGGCCGGAGGATGGACGAAGGTCGGTCGTTACAGCCATTTGCTTCCCCCTGGACCAGTCGGCGCCCGGGACGGCCGGACGAAACGTTACGGTGAGTTAATGCAGTTGCATGAAAACCCCAAGAGGGCGGAAGAGAAAAATTTTCCGCTGCAGGGCAGCTCTGCAAAATTGTCGAGGGCAATGAGTGCAATTTCGAAGCGCGCTCGCCCACGATGGTGGAGCCGTAGCCCAGATGGAGCGAACGGGTCGCGCGAATGCGCGCCCGATGACAGGCTCCGCGCAATCCGGGGGCGATGCCACACGCGGATCATCCGGTCCCGGATTTCGCTTCGCTCCATCCGGGCTACAGGATCGACGTTGTTACCGCTTCGCGCTCGCCTGCTCGGCCGAGCTTTGCGCGGCTTCCGCGAGCTTGGCGGAGATCGCCGCGGTCTCGGCGGCGGTGCCCCAACTCGGCGCGTCGCTGCCATTGCCCCAGGCGCGTGGCCGGTAGAAGGTATGCACGCCGAACTTGTGCATCTTCTTCATTTCATTGACCCAGGACGGCCGCACCCAATAGGCGTGGTAGTGTGTCGACTTGTCGACTTCCGGCAGCCAGAGCTGGCCGTCGAGCATCGCCTTTGCGATTTTTTTCGCCCGCTCCCACATGTCGGGCTCGCGGATGACGTCCTTGTTGTTATCGCAGGCGAAGGTGAACTGGCACGCCAGATGGCGATGCTTGTTCTGGTAGACCACGCCGCACACGGTTTCGGGATATTTGCCGGAGAAGGCGCGGTTCAAAACCACCTGCGCCACGGCGATCTGGCCTCGCACTGCTTCGCCGCGGGCCTCAAAGTAGATCGCTTCAGCCAGGCACTTTTCCGACTTGGCGCGCGACTTCTCGTCGAACAGGCCGAGGCGTTCGGCCGGCGTCTTGGCGCGCTGGTTGTCAGCGTTGACCTCGCCCTTCGGCGCGACGCTCTCGCCCATCTCGCCGGCGCGCACCGGGCCATCGGCATCGACGGGCAGCGAGGCCATCACCTTCATTTCGGGATCCGCATGCGCTGGTGGCATGACGATGACGGGCTCTTCGCCGGGCTGCCAGCGTTCGATGCTTTCGGGCGAGCCGAGCGAGGAGCCAAAGAAAAGATTCGAGGTCTGGAAGGAGAAGCCATCGCGCGGCGGCGGAGCGGCTTGCGGCGCGACCTTGAGATCCTCCTGCGGTTTGCTCTCCAGCGACAGCGACATATCCAATGGCGGCGCATTCAGCGCGGCCTGCAGCTCGGGATCGAGCGGTGCGCGCTCGACCGAGGGCACTGTCTCGGCGGTCTTGGCGCCCTTCACCGATGCATTGGAATTCGCAGGATCCTCGATGGCCGGCGCTCGATCGGCTGGGCGCGCCGTCTCCGCTGCCGGCGGCGCGATGATAAGGCGGTCGCCCTTCAATGTGCGGTCAACCTTGGGGAAATCGGCGGCGTGATAGCGCGGCGGTGGAGCGACCACGGGATTGCGCGTCACTGAACCCGTGATGTCGATGCCCTGAGTGTCGAGGCTTGCGAGACGGTAGGTCGCGGTTTGCGGCGACGATGTTCCGATCGGGCGGCCGAAGGAGAACGTCGCGACCTGGATGGTGCCGGCGGAGGAGAATACGCGCTTTTGCCAGCGCTCGGCGACGCCTGGCTGGCGGGCCAGCAGCGAGGCGATGTCCTGATATCCGATCTCGGTCGGCATCAATGCGAAGATGCAGAGACCGAGACCGAAGGACGCGAACCGCGCGCCCTTCGGCTGGTTACGCAACACAAACATTGTACGCTCACGCAACGCTTACACGATCGAACGTCAGTACATCCGTGCAATTCGACCTTTTTGTTGGTATCGAATTTAGGTTGCCGGGGAGTTAATCGACGTGGCGTGCGTGCTACACGCAAGAGATCGCGCGGATTTCGCCGATTGCATGAGAAACGTTGGTAAACGGGGACGCGACAAAAGTGGTAAATATCCCGTCAACAAAGATGATGAAGAAATTTTCCGGTGCGGATGAATATGGAACCGTGATTGCGCCGAATGATGTCGTCAGATGCTTACGCACCGAACTACCCACGTCATTGCGAGCGCAAGCGAAGCAATCCATTTCACCGCCATTGCGGATAGATGGATTGCTTCGTCGCCTGTCATCGGGCGCGCATACGCGCGACCCGTTGGCTCCTCGCAATGACGGCGAGTGATTTATGCGGATAATTCTACGCCTGGCTTGCAACCGTCTTGCCGAGCGCGGCCTGCGCGGCGGCAAGACGGGCGATCGGCACGCGATAGGGCGAGCACGAGACGTAGTCGAGACCGATCTCGTGGCAGAACGCCACCGAGGCGGGATCGCCGCCGTGCTCGCCGCAGATGCCGACCTTCAGGCCGGGCCGTGTCTTGCGACCACGAGTGACGCCAATCTTCACCAGCTCGCCCACGCCATCGCGATCGACCGAGATGAACGGATCGATCTCGAGAATTCCCTTGCTGACATAGGTGCCGAGGAAACTCGCGGCGTCGTCACGGCTGATACCGTAGGTCGTCTGGGTCAGATCGTTGGTGCCGAACGAGAAGAACTCCGCGGTCTGGGCGACATCGCCGGCCAGCAGGCACGCACGCGGCAGCTCGATCATCGTACCAACTTGATAAGCGAGCTTCTTGCCGGTCTCCTTCATCACCGACTGCGCGGTGGCGTCGATCCGCGCCTTGACCAGGTCGAATTCGGCCTTGGTCGCGATCAGCGGCACCATCACCTCGAGACCGACGGCTTCGCCAGTGCGCTTCTCGGCTTCTACCGCCGCTTCAAAGATCGCGCGCGCCTGCATTTCGGCGATCTCAGGATAGGCGATCGCAAGACGGCAGCCGCGGAAGCCCAGCATCGGGTTGAACTCGGCGAGATCGCGGGCGCGATCGGCGAGCTTGCGCGGATCGGTGTTCATCGCGCGTGCGACTTCCTCGATCTCGGCCTGGGTGTGCGGCAGGAATTCATGCAGCGGCGGATCGAGCAGGCGGATCGTGACCGGCAGGCCCTTCATGATCTCGAACAGCTCGACGAAATCGGCGCGCTGCATCGGCAACAGTTTTGACAGCGCCGCCCGGCGCGACTGCTCGTCTTCGGAAAGAATCATCTCGCGCACGGTGCGGATGCGGGTTTCCTCGAAGAACATGTGCTCAGTGCGGCACAGCCCGATGCCTTCGGCGCCGAACTTCACGGCCGTGCGCGCATCGTCCGGCGTGTCGCCGTTGACGCGAACGCCGAGCTTGCGGACGGCATCGGCCCAGCCCATCAGCGTGCCGAATTCACCGGACAGCTTCGGCTCAATCATCGGCATCTTGCCGGCCAGCACCTGGCCGAGCGAGCCGTCGATGGTGATGACGTCGCCGGTCTTGAAGGTACGGGAGCCCACACTCATCGTGCCGCGGCCATAGTCGACGCGAATGGCGCCGCAGCCAGAGACGCAGGGCTTGCCCATGCCGCGCGCGACCACCGCAGCGTGCGAAGTCATGCCGCCACGGGTGGTCAAAATGCCTTCGGCGGCGTGCATTCCGTGAATGTCTTCCGGACTGGTCTCGACGCGCACCAGAATGACGCTGCGGCCATCGGCCTGAAGTTTTGCGGCTTCATCTGATGAGAACACGATCTCGCCGGATGCGGCGCCCGGCGAGGCCGGCAGGCCGGTCGCGATCACGTCGCGCTTGGCCTGGGGATCGATGGTCGGATGCAGCAATTGATCCAGCGAAGCCGGATCGATCCGCATCACCGCGTCCTTCTTCGAGATCAGGCCCTCATTGGCGAGCTCGACCGCGATGCGCAGCGCAGCCTTCGCGGTGCGCTTGCCGCTGCGGGTCTGCAGCATCCACAACTTACCCTGCTCGACCGTGAACTCCATGTCCTGCATGTCGCGATAATGCTTTTCGAGCAGCGTGTAGAACCGCGTCAGTTCCTTGAAGGCCTCCGGCATCGCGCTTTCCATTGACGGCTTGTCGGAACCGGATTCCTGGCGGGCTTCCTCGGTGATGTCCTGCGGCGTGCGGATGCCCGCCACAACGTCCTCCCCCTGCGCGTTGATCAGGAATTCGCCGTACAGCTTGCTCTCGCCGGTAGAGGGATTGCGCGTGAACGCAACACCGGTCGCAGACGTTTCGCCCATATTGCCGAACACCATGGCCTGCACGTTGACCGCGGTGCCCCAGGATTCCGGAATGTCGTGCAGACGGCGATAGGTCACCGCGCGCGCGTTCATCCAGGATGAGAACACCGCGCCGATCGCGCCCCACAATTGCTCGTGCGGGTCCTGCGGGAAATCCTTGCCGGTCTCGCGCGCCACCGCTTCCTTGTACTTGCCGACCAGTTCGACCCAGTCGTCGCCGGTGAGATCGGTGTCGAGCGTGTAACCCTGGCTGTCCTTGAAGGTGTCGAGAATGTCCTCGAAGTGATGATGCTCAAAGCCGAGCACCACGTCCGAATACATCGTGATGAAGCGGCGATAACTGTCATAGGCAAAGCGGCGATCACCGGAGAGCTCGGCGAGTGCTTCGACCGTTTTGTCGTTGAGGCCGAGATTGAGCACGGTGTCCATCATGCCCGGCATCGAGGCGCGACCGCCGGAGCGGACCGACACCAGCAGCGGATTTTTCGAGTCGCCGAATGCCTTGCCGGTCAGCTTGCCGACATACTCGAGCGCCTTCTCGACTTGCCCCTGAAGTGCGGGCGGATAGGTTTTGTCATGCGCGTAGAAGTAGGTGCAGACCGAGGTCGGAATGGTGAAGCCCGGAGGCACCGGCAGGCCGAGATTGGCCATCTCGGCGAGGTTGGCGCCCTTGCCGCCGAGCAGATCGCGCAGGCCCGCTTTGCCTTCTGCCTTGCCGTCCCCGAAGGTAAAGACCCATTTGCCGGACTTTACCGCCTCGGCGGCAGGCTTGCGGACGGCAGCCTTCTTGGCCGCGACCTTGGCGACCGGCTTGGCCGCAGCCTTTTTCAGCGGTTTGCGGGCCGAAGCCTGTGGCGCGGCCTTCGGCCGGGCGGATGGCTTTGATTTCGCTACAGATTTCACTGCAGCCTTCTTGGACTTCGCGACGGCTTTGGCCATGGATTCCAACTATCCGAAAAAGGGAAGAAGATTGCGCGCCTTACACCATTTTGAGGGGTTCCGCGCAAGCCGCGAACCCCGCTTTCCGGCGCTAGAACTTGAACATCTTGAACACGCCGAGGCCGGCCAAACCGACTACGATCAAGTAGATGGCAACGATGAAATTCAGGAACCGCGGCATAATCAGAATCAAGACTCCCGCGATCAGAGCGACTATCGGGGAAATGTGCGCAGCGGTGATGGTCATTGAAATCTCCGGGGGTGACGAGATGCGGGAAATCGAATCGAGGCTGGCAACTTAACCGCTGGCGCGGTTTGGGAATAGCAAGACGCCTAACCACTTCAAAGGGTTCCAGCCTCCGCAACAATTCCCCAGAAATGCCGCGGATGAGGCCGCGCTTTTTCCGGAACAATGCCGCATGCGATGAATTGGCCCGCATTGTGCGTGCTGGCGAATGCCGGCGCCTCTTCTCGCGAAGGAGTTGACCATGCGGAACAGACTAATTGCCATTGCGGCGATCGCGGGCGCGATGGCCGTCCCGATCGCGGCTCAGGCGCAGACCTCGATCACCACCGGCACAGCCGGCGGCAGCACCGTCGTCATCGGTGAACATGAAGGCATCGCGGCTGACGTGCGTCCGGCCTTCCGCGAATACATCGTGCGTGAACGCGTGCCAAACTATACGATCTCCGAGCGTGTAACGGTTGGCACCGTGCTGCCGGAAACCGGCGTGACCTATTATGACGTGCCGCAATCGTTCGGGGTGACGCCCTATCGCTACACCGTCGTGAACGGCCAGACGATATTGGTCGAACCGCGTTCGCGTCGCATCGTTCAGGTGGTCGATTGACCTTCAGTAGCCTGAACGAGTGGTCCGGGCGCCGCGCAAGCGGATGTGCGCGAGATACGACCGGACAAAAGCCCCGCCCGGCGTCCCCTCCGGGCGGGGTCTTTTGCGCAGGTGGCTGACGTGTGCAGTCCGACTGCGTAGCAACCCCTCATAGTGGAGACCTTTGCGCGGTTGCCGTTTTGAGGGCCTCGGAGGCAGCGATCGGTATGGCGGGGATTTCGGGGAGGCGGCCGGTGCTCCGACAAGGTCGGAG